>CALDOK010000409.1 GCA_937912125.1 uncultured Pseudomonadota bacterium | reverse complement strand
GCTACAACGACAGCACCGACTGGTGGGCCGCCAACCGCGCCAACCCCGACGCGCTGGCCGTGGCCCGCGGCTACACCGAGAAGTCCACCGCCAACGTGGCCAAGGACCTCCACCTCGAGGCCCAGGAGACCGGCGACACCGCCATGTTCTCCCGTGCGGCCGACAAGTACCGCGAGTACCTGCTGCGCTTCCCCTTCGCCGACGACTACTACCAGATGGAGTGGTACCTTGCCGACGCTCTGTTCCAGGCCAAGCGCCTGGACGACGCCGAGAAGGAGTTCCTGCAGCTGCTCAAGACCGACGCCCACGACTTCGGCGACGGCGCCCTGTTCCGCCTCATGCAGACCCGCATGCAGCAACTGGTGGACAAGTACGGCAAGGTCGATGCCCGGCCCGACACCGCCATCGTCGAGCGCGTCGACGTGAAGGAGTCGGGGGCCGAGATCTCGGTCTACATGCTCACCGACGACCACAAGAAGTTCATCGAGACCGCTGATCAGATCGTCGCCAACGTCTTCACCGACCCCGCCTATGTGGGCCCGCGCAACGACAACATGGCCGCGCTCACCTACCTCCCCGGCCAGATCTACTTCGAGTTCGGGCACTACGACGAGGCGCGCGAGCGCCTGCGCACGGTGGTCGACAACTTCGTGGGCAAGCAGGAGCGCGAGTTCGCTCAGAGCCTCATCATCCGCACCTGGCAGGAAGAGAACGACACCCAGAAGATCTTCGAAGAGTCCGCTCTGGCCCGCCAGTTGTTCGGCGACGAGGCCAACAAGGACTGGGTCGAGCTCGAGGAAGGCTCCTGGTTCAACCTGGCCAAGGCCCGCTCCGACGCCGACGAGTTCGCCGTCGCGGCGCAGATGTTCCTGGAGTTCATGGAGAAGTACCCCAACTCCAAGTTCATCCTGGACGCGCACTTCAACGCGGCCAACAACCTCGAGAAGAACGGCCAGGTCGACCAGGCCATCGTGCTGTTCGAGGAGTTCATCAACAAGTTCCCGGCCGACGAGCGCTCCGAGGGCTTGTACTTCCGCATCGCCGGTAACTACGCCCAGATCCTCGAGCTCACCACAGCGGTCCGCTACTACGACAACCTTGTCAAGAACTTCCCCAAGTCCGACAACGCCGCCGCGGCCATCTACAACGCCGCCTTCCTGCGCATCGGCATGGGAGAGCACGCCGCGGCCGCCGACGGCCTGCAGCAGTATGCCACCCGCTGGCCCGAGAACGAAGACGCCGAGAAGTCCTACTTCCTGGCGGGCAACGAGTGGGAGCAGGTCGGCGAGCGCCAGGCCCTGGACTTCTACCGTCGCTACCTGCGCCTGTACGGGGACACCGACGTCAACCACGCCCTGACCGCCCAGTACCGCATCATCAAGATCCTCGAAGACCAAGGCCAGGTCCGCAACGCCGAGCGTGAGTGGGTCGAGCTCGAGAGCATGTTCGTGCGCTTCGTCGAGGCGGGTGAGACCATCCCGGGCGCCGGCCGCAGGGCGGCCGCCGAGGGTGCCTTCCCGGCCCTGTGGGAGCAGTACGAGGCCTTCCGCAAGGTCACGCTCAACGGCGACCAGGAGCACGACGCCCCCATCCTGGCTCAGTCCAAGCCCGAGGAGCTCGGCCAGCTCGGCGCGTCCTGCCTGGACTTCATCAAGAAGTACCAGGACTTCACCTACTCCTCCGCCGCGCTGTACATCCAGGCGGCAGCCCACTTCGACTTCGCCCAGATGATCTTCGACGCTCCGCCCCCCAAGGGCTTCAGCGAGGAGATGATCGTCATCCTGCAGACCGCGCTCGACGAGATCCGCATCCCGGTCGAGGACAAGGGCAAGGCCTTGGCCCTGCGCATCCTCGAGCAGGCGGAGAGGGACGAGCGCTGGTCCGAGTGGCAGTCCAAGACCCTCGGCCTGCTCAACCAGCGCTTCCCCACCGAGTACCCGGCCGAGAAGATCGAGGCCCACTTCACCAGCAAGCCGCGCATCGACCTGCGGGCTGGCCCGCTGGACATCGACGTGGGCGGTCCCGAGCCCGCACCCGAGCCCGAGGTCACGCCTCCTGCCGCGCCGGCCCCTGCTGCTGCCTCGCCTGCTGCGCCCACAGTCCCGGGAGGTGAGTGATGCGCACCCTCACCCTCATCGCGCTGCTCGGCGTCTCGGGCTGCTTCAACAAGACCCCGCCCGAGCCTGTAGTGCCCGATGGCGGTGCCGCGGCCACCGGCGCTTCGTCCGCCTCCGCCAGCGGCACCACCGGCATTCCAGGCCTGCCCGATGCGGCTCAGTCCGCTGTGCTCAGCGAAGAGCAGAAGGCCATCGCCCGGCGCGAGAAGGCCAAGGAAGCCACCGCCCTGCTCACCACGGGCAAGTTCGAGGACTCGCGGCGCGCCCTGGCTCTGCTCAAGGAGCTCGAGGCCGATCTGCCCGACTCCGCCACGTTGGCCTACAACATGGGGCTCGCCCAGGAGCAGCTCGGCAACCGGGCCATGGCCGAGCAGGCCTACCGGCGCGCCACTCAGCTGTCTCCAGAGCTCGGCGCTGCCTGGATGCGCCTCGGGGCCTTGGCCGAGGCCGGGGGTGACATCAACTACGCCTCCCAGGTCTACGGCCAGGGCATGCGCGCTGCTCCTGAAGACATGGATCTGCAGGTGGCCGCCATCGGCGTGCTGGTGCGCCAGGGTCGCCTGGACGAAGCCGAGACCGCCGCCAAGAAGGCCCTGGGCATCAACGCCAACGCCCAGGCCATCTACGCCAACCTGGCCCTGATCTACATCCAGCAGGACCGGCTCGAGCTGGGCAAGTTCATCATCAATCGCGCCTTCAACTTCGTCGATGGCGCCCAGACGAACGCCCACCTCCACGCCTACCTCGGGCGCATCCACTTCCTGCAGGACCACCCCTTCGAGGCGCGCGCCTCTTACGAGAAGGCCCTCGAGATCGATCCCGAGCTGCTCGACGCCATGATCTTCCTGTCCGAGGTCCACCTGGACAATCGCGCCTACTCAGCGATGGTCCCGTTGCTCGAGCAGGCCGTGAAGGTCGAGCCCATGGACGCGGCCATCCACATGAACCTCGGGGTCGGCTACCGTGGCATGGGCAGGTTCGAGGAGGCCGAGAAGGAATACCGCAAGGTCATCGAGCTGGCCCCAGGCCGGCCCGAGCCGTTCCTCAACCTGGCCCTGCTCTACGGCGACCACGAGAAGAAGTACGACGAGGCCATGGCGATCCTCGAGCAGTACAAGGGCATGGCGGGCGCCGACATCGAGCTCGCCGACGCCTGGGCTGTTCAGTACGAAGAAGAGAAGGAGCGCGCCAAGCGCGCCGAGGAGCGCAAGCGCCGGGCCGAGGAGCGCAAGAAGAAGCGTGAGGAAGAGCAGCGCTTCATGGAGGAGTTCGAGCGCAAGAAGCAGGAAGAGGAGGCCAGGCTGCGCCAGCTCGAAGAAGAGCAGGCTGCACGGGAAGCCGCCAACCCCACCCCCGCTCCTGCGCCGGCCCCCGCCGCCGTGCCTGGCACCGAGGCCGTCCCCGGCGCCACGCCTGGAGCCCAGGCCGCCCCTGGGTCAGAGTCCGCCCCTGGCCCCGCTGCCGGCCCCGAGGCGCCGGTCCAGCCGGCCGCCGCCCCTGATGTCGGCCCCGAGGCCGGTCCAGCTGCCCCGCCTACGCCAGTCGGCGAGGCCCAGCCGCCCTCCGCCGCCGCCGACGCCGCTCCGCCCGCCGAAGCGCCTTCAGACGGAACCGCGCCAGCGGCGCCGGTGTCAGTCCCCGAGGACTCGACGCCAGAGCCAGCCGCTCCCAGCCAGCCCGCTCCTGGGCCCAGCTCGGAGGATGCCGCCGGTCAACCAGCAGAAGGCGCCGGGTCGGCCACGGAAGAACCCGCAACTCCCGAGAACCCATGGGGTGGGTAGAGTCCCGTTCAGGGTCCGCCATCCGCAACATGATAGGTAGCTCGACCATGAGAACCCTGGTCCCTGTCTCCATCGCCCTCCTGATCGCGCTCCTGGCTCAGCCAGCGCACGCTCAGTCCCGCCAGACCTTCCGCTTCGAAGAGGAGGTCATCGTGGGTAAGGTCCACAAGCCTGAGGTCATGATGGTCATCACGCGCCAGAACCTCGAGGGCACCTACTCGCTCGAGCTGCGGGAGTCTTTTCTCCCCAAGATCGTCCGCTCGGTCGAGCTGGAACCCTTCTAATCAACCCCGTTTCGGCTTCGTTCACCGCTCTGACATGGAAATGACAGGGTTCAGGTGACAAACAGGAGCCAGTTCTGTAGATTCCATCCGTTCCGGCGTCCGTGGGCCAACAGTCCGTGTCCACATCAAGATGTCGGCGAGTCTCCAACAAAAGTCCCTGTCCAGCAGGAGGTACTGGGATGAGCTTCTTCATCAATGCGATGCACAAGGGTGGCCCCTTCATGTGGGGTATCCTCGCGTCCGCCGTCTTCGCCTTGGCCATCTCCGCAGAGCGCATCTACTACGTGGTCTTCCGTGCCAACATCAATGGTACGGCGTTCATGGCTCAGATCCAGAAGCTGATCATGGCCAACAACATCGACCGCGCCATCAAGCTGTGCAATGCCGAGCCCAACGCCGCGCTCCCGCGCGTCCTCAAGGCCGGTCTCACTCGCGCCAACCGCGGCGACATCGAGATCCAGAACGCTGTCGAAGAGGCAGTGCTCGAGGTCTTCCCCAAGCTGGCCAAGCGCACCCCCTTCCTGTCCATGCTGGCCAACGTCGCCACGCTGACCGGACTGCTCGGGACCATCCAGGGCCTCATCATGGCCTTCGAGGCCGTGGCCCGCGCTTCTGCCGAGACCAAGCAGACCATGCTGGCCTCCGGTATTTCCGTCGCCATGTTCACCACCGCGTCCGGTCTGATCGTCGCTATTCCGACCTTGGTCCTGTTCTCCATCATCCAGAGCCAGACCACCAAGATCATGAACGAGATCGACCTGTACGCGCTCAAGACCGTCAACCTGCTGGGCGCCCGCCGTCGCGGCTCCCTGAAGGAAGAGGTGGCGGGCTAGCCTCACGGCTCTCCCTCCACCCCTCTTTGCCTCAATCAGGGCATAACCTTCACTAGCAGGAGGCCTACGTGGCACGTAAGCGAACAGCGCTGGCGGACGCAGATGAACTCGACCTGGTTCCCATCATGAACCTCGTCACGATTCTGATTCCGTTCATCCTGATGGCATCGTCATTCGTGACCCTCGCGGTGATCGACTCGACGCTCCCCGCCATCGGCCAGCCCCAGCAGGTCGAGCAGGATCCCGACGACAAGCCGCCTCTGATGTTGTCCCTGATGGTCACCAACATGGGCATCACCGTGGCTGGCGCCGACGCCGTTCTCTTCCCCGAGGGAGCTCCCGAGCTCGCAGAGGGTGAAGACCGGCCCCCGACCATTCCTTGCCCCGGCTCGGAGTGTTCTGACCTCGAGTCCTATGACTTCGCGGAGCTCACCCGGATTCTCGGCATGATCAAGGACGAGTACCCTGACGACGAAAACGTCATCCTCGTCCCTGAGTCCCGGATTCCCTACGAGCTCATCGTCAAGGTCATGGACCACAGCCGCGAAGACGTCGACGCCAAGAACGCCGATGGTACCCCTCGCACGCTGTTCCCCTTCGTGGTCATCGCCGGCGGCGCTGAGTAGGAGTAGACATGGCTCTCAAGAAGGCACAGAGGAAGCAAGAGGAAGGTGGGCTCACCATCACGTCCATGATGGACATGATGACCATCATCCTGGTCTTCCTCCTCAAGTCGTACTCCACGGACGACATCTCGGTCGCCGCATCCGATGATCTGGTGCTCCCGGTCTCCACCACGATGGTCAAGCCTCAGCTTGCCGTCAACCTGGTGGTCACCCGTAGCATCGTGGTCGTGGACGGCGTCGAGGTGCTTCGGCTCACGGAAGAGGCAGACGAAGAGAACCCAGGCGACATGATCGTCGCCGTTCCCGAGGACGAGAAGAAGGGCCAGCTCATCACCCGGCTCTACGATCGTCTCCTCGAGAAGGCCGAAGACGCCAAGCAGCTCGCGGAGATGACCGGTTCCGAGGACCACGAGTTCAAGGGTCGCATCCTGCTGCAGTGCGACAAGAACCTTCCGTTCTCGGTCATCCGCGAGGTCATGTACACCGCGGGTCAGGCACAGTTCTCCGAGTTCCGCTTCGTCGTGTACCAGGGCGGCACTTAGCCGGATCCTCTGCATCGCAGGTAGACGAGGGGCGGAGTCATCTGCCCCTCTTTTTTTGTCCTCGGTAGTCTGGCCTATTTCGTGGCCAACAGTACCCCAGCCTGTCGAAACATGGCGTCAGGACGGGCGTCGGAGCACGCGAGAGGATAAAAAAATGGCTCGGGAACCATACGGGCTGTAAAGTTTACTAAACTCGACGGGTCCAGGTTCGATTACAGGTAGAAGCCCCCTCAGCAGGCAGGGAACGGACGAATGGCAGCTGCCCCCCCCCGCAAGCCCACCGCCAAGCAGCCCGCACAGCGGCAGAAGCTTGTCAAGGTGCTTCGCATCGGCATCCTCCAGGACGGCAAGATCGTTCAGGAGAAGCGTATCGGTGTGGGGAACACGGTCACCGTCGGCGCATCGCCGAAGGCCACCTTCTCCTATCCACTCCCCAAGGTTCCGCGGAAGTTCCCGCTCTTCGTCGCGAAGGGCGAGAACTACTTCATGCGGTTCTTGCCCACCATGGCTGGCAAGATCGCCACCAAGGACGGAGTGCAGTCGCTCGAGGCCTTGGCCAAGAGCGGTACCGCCAAGCGTAAGGGCGACGTCTGGGTCTTTCCTCTCACAGAGAAGAACCGCGGCAAGATCAGCATCGACAATGTCACGGTGCTCTTCCAGTTCGTCCCGGCTCCGCCCGAGCCGCTTCACCCGACCTACAAGACCGACTTCCGTCCCAAGCTCTTCAGCGAAGACGATCCCGTCTTCCTGGGCTTCCTGGGTCTGTTCACCTTGCTGGCATCCGTCTTCGTCGTGTACGTCTCGTCCGTCGATACGCCGGCTCTGCTGCCCAGCGACGTGCTCCCCGAGCGTTTCGTCAAGCTAGCGATCCCGCCCTCGGATCCCAAGGATCCCTCCGAGGTCGAGGATCTGCCCGACGAGGGTGACGGTCCCTCCGTCGCCAAGGAGAAGGAAGAGGACGCCGCCGGCGGCGCCGAGAAGGAACAGGTCGAGCAGGTCGAGGCCCGCCCCAAGACCGCCGAAGAGAAGGCCGCCGAGGAAATCCGTCGCAAGCAGCAGATGGAAGCAGAGGTGATGGAGAAGTCGCTCCTGCTCAAGCTCATCGGTACCCGTGGTGAGTCGGCCTCTGGCAGCTACACCGACGACCTCTTTGGTGAAGGCAGCGGAGTCGGTACCGACCTCGATGCAGCGCTCGCAGAGGTGGGCGGCGTCGAGCAAGGCACCTACGAAGCCCTGGGTGAGAAGCGCGGCACCGGCTCTGGCACCGGGCGCGATGACGCCTCCATTGGCGATCTCGCCAAGGCCAAGGGCGGCAGCGCCGACGTCGGCTCGGGTCCCGCCACCAAGGTCAGTGGTCGCATCTCCTCTGGCACCGTCGACGTCTCTGGCGGCGATCCCGCCAAGATCAAGGCTGCCATCGGCAAGTACACCGGCCAGGTAAAGGCCTGCTACGAGCAGCGCCTGAAGTCCAACCCGCAGCTGTCCGGTCGTATCGAGCTGCTGTGGTACATCAACACCGGTCGTGTCACCAGCGTCGAAGTGCTGGGCAACAGCACCGGAGACTCCGAGCTGGCCAACTGCATCGCGCTCAAGGTTCGCACCTGGCGCTTCCCGGCAGACCTCGACGCTGACACCGAGGTCATGTACCCGTTCATTCTCTCCCCTGGGTAGAAAAAGTCACGGCTCGCGGATCGCTCCGCTTGGTCGTGTCCACTACTCTCCCGTGGAGGTGTGCGGTGCTGATGGTGTCCAAACTGTTCATTGTGCTTGATGATTGGGCCAGAGGACAATACCATCGTCGTTCCTCACCCCCCCCGGCATGCTGGTAGGGAGGTCGTCACTATGATTCGTCGGCTATTTGTTGCTCTGACTCTCTGTGCTGCGCTGCTGCCTCTGGTTGCAGGCGCTCAGGACACCACTGTGTCCGGCCAGATCGAGCAGAGCAGCCAGAGCTCTCCCGAGGAGATGATCCGCTTCACGGACATGGCACTCGAAGAGATGCGACTGGCCGTCAAGGAAGTCTCCAAGATGGTCGAGTCCGCCGAGCGCGAGAAGGCCATGGTGGCCATTCAGTGCATCTCGCGCAAGCTCACCACCATGCGCGCGCTCCTCGAAGTCTCCGAGTCCTCCGGCGTCGCGCTCAAGCAGGCCCTCGCCGACGGCGAGAACGACCGCGCGCAGCACGACTTCCGCAAGATCGCCATCGCGTTGTCCAAGGTGCGGCAGTTCCGCGCCGAGGCCGATGCCTGCGGCGGCGGCGGCGCGCAGCCTGGCACCACCTCCATCGAGGTGGTCGAGTCTGCGATCAGCACCGAAGACGAGACCGACGGGTACGACTTCGACTTCGAGTTCGGCCCTCAGCCTCCTCCCACCAGCCAGTTCCAGTAAGCGACAGCCACGTGACGTTGATGTTTTTCTGGGCCAAGGCCCTTTCGTTCTCCCGCACCCACGTTAGGGGTGGACCGCAGGCGTGCCTGCCGGCTGCCCACGCATGCGCGGTGATCTCGAGGTTCTAAAGGTGACGGTTCAGATGGTTCGGAGCAGCATTCGGTTGAAGTCGCTTGTCGGCTTTCTGGCGTTGGCGTCACTGGGGATCTCCGGTGCGGCTGTCGCACAGCCGGGCGACCATGTCCGCATTGGCGATGCCGAGCTCGTGCCCAAGGTCATCCTGGGCTCGCACTACCGCACCAACGCGTACCTCATGGAGTCCAACGAGGAAGCCGGCGTGGCGCTCATGCTGGTGCCGTCTGCAGAGCTGAAGCTCGACGGCCAGGACGTGAAGCTCGATCTCGGTGCTGGGTATCAGCTTCGTAAGTACATGAGTTCTCAGCTGTCCAACCTCGACCGTTTCCGTGATGGCAACTTCAAGATCGACCTCGGCCTGATGCCCAAGTCCATCATCGGCTTCGATCTCCAGGAAAACTTCCGCAGCTCGAGCCGTGAGTCCGAGGCCTGGTACTCCGAGACCACCGCCCTGATCACGCACCTCCGGAACGACCTGTCCGGGGCCGTGGCCTTCCATCCCGGCGGCGCCCTCGAGGCCGACGCTGGCGGTCACTTCTCCTTCGACGACTACAACGTGCCGGCTGGCGCAAACATCGACAACAACGCCAACTACAACAGTCGGCTGGGCTACGGCCCGGCGGCCAGCTTCAAGTGGCGCTTCTTCCCCCGTACAGCCGTGCTGCTGAACGCGTCGATGGACTGGTTCAAGTGGAACAACAACCTCGTGAACATCCAGTCCGGCGCGGGGCAGACCACCACTGAGTACGGCAGCTACCTCGGCCTGCCTGACGGCACCCTGCTCACGGTCTCGGGCGGGCTTCGCGGCCGCTTCACCGAGCGCGTCGCTATCGGTCTGGTCCTTGGCTACAACAAGGCCATCTACGACGAACAGACCGTCATCGACGACGGCCTCAACGAGCCCGAAGCAGCCGGCGACATCGACGTCTCTTCAGGCTTCGGCACGGACTCCACCGGGTTGGACAACCTGCTCGCCAGCGCCAGCATCGAGTACTCGTTGTCCGAGACCCATCGGGTCGTGCTCGGCTACGACCGTGGCATCGAAGACTCCTACTTCACCAACTACGTCCTCCACAACTACATGTTCCTGCGCTACCACGTGCTGCTCGGGACCCGGCTTGGTGTGGGTGCCGAGGGTGGCCTCAGCCTGGAAGGCTTCCGTGGCGAGGTCGCGCGCGACGACGTGGTGGTCCGGGCCCGGCTGAACGGTACCTACGCGGCCAACGAGTGGCTCGCGGTCGGCACCGGCGTGTGGTGGGACCGGCGTGTGTCTGCCGACGGCATCGCCGCCATCGAGTACGACGACGTCCAGGTCAACCTCAACCTGACCTTCACCTACTAGCCTCCTGGCAGACGTCGGGAGAGCTCTGCCGTGGGGCTGAGGAACCCAGCGTAACGACCGCTGGGCTGCAGTAGGCGTGGGCTTTCCCGAGGGCCGCTGGGCTCGTAGGCTGGGGGCAGGGTAGCGGTTGCCACTAGGCGGGTGTGTGCATCAACCGGGCGTGTGCGCGGCCTCGGTCTCGTCGGGGCTTTGTGCATGTGCGTGTCTAGGGTATACTAATGACACGTCAATACGTATGCGGCGCACCCTGCGTCGTGGCTGGTGCTGCTGGAGTTGAACGTGGCTGTCGCTGCAAAGATCAAGAAGCCCAAGACCGCCAAGCGTGAGGGGACGGCTTCGCGCACCCGCACCGGGCGCACCTCGGCGCGGGCCAAGGCCCCTGCGAACGGCAAGCCCCGTCGCTGGGTCCAGGTGCTCGACTTCGTGGGGATGCTCGTCGGCGTCTTCATCATCCTGGCGCTGGTCTCCCATTCGGCGGACGATCCTGGCTTCTCACGCTCTTCGAGTGCAGCCGTCATCTCCAACTGGGGTGGCGTCATCGGCGCCTGGACCGCTGACATCGCCTACCAGGCGCTGGGTTGGGCAGCGTGGGCCTTCGCCCTGAGCCCTGTGGTGTTCGTGCGTCGGCTGGCGCAGCGGGATCCTACCGGTTGGGTCGGGCGGCTGGGCTCGGCGGCCGCGGTGCTAGGCATCGCCACGGGCCTGGCCCTCGCGCTCCCCAACAGCACCGATCAGCTCTTCCCCCCCGGCGGCGTGCTGGGCATGGTCGTCGCGTCTGGGTTGCGGGGCGTCGTGGGTGGACCCGGGGCGTGGCTCGTGGTGCTGGGCGTGGTGATGGCTGCGGGTACCCTGGCCGCTGGCTTCGACTGGCAGGCCGGTGCGGAACGCTGTCTCCTGGCGGCAGAGCGCGCTGGGCGTTGGGCTTTCGCTGGGCTCGGCCGCGGGGCATCGGCCCTGCTGGGGCTCCTCGGGCGTGGAGGTCGGGTAGCCCTTGGCGTCGTGGGCACGGCCGCGCTCTGGACTGTCGCGCTGCCGTGGCGGGCCTTGCTCTGGTCCTTGACTCTTCCCGGTCGCGGGTGGCGCGTCATGGCCGAACGCAGGCGCGCGCGGCGTGAAGCCGCCGTAGATGAGCACCTGCCCTTCGAGCCCGACATGGTCGAAGAGGAATCCTTGCCCCCGGTCACCGCGACCCCCAGCGAGCCCGCCGACACGCGGCGCCCCCTGGGCGATGAGCTGGTGCCTGGCGACGCCATCGCGGCCATGCCCAACGAGCGGCCCACCATGGTGGGCTCCCGTGAGCTGGTCGAGGCCGAGTGGGAACCCACCGAGCACGGGGTCGACACCTGGCCCCATGACGAGGGCACGGACTTCTGGGATCCGTCCTGGAGAGGGTCGACTCAGGGGGGTGAGCACAGGGCTGCCTCCTCTCCCGGCGGTCACGCCGGCGCGGCTGGGGCGGGCCCCACTTCCGGCGTCCAGGATCCCATCTCCCGCGCGGAGGTGGTGGTTCAGGTGGACGCCTACGATGCTCCCTCGGTGTGGGACACGCCGGATCCCGGCAGCCTGCACGACGCGCTAGCGGCGGCTGTCCATGTTCCTCCCCAGGCTGACGCTGACGAAGATCCCATCACGGGTGAGGACGGCCTTGAGCCTCCCAGCAGCCAGAGCCTGGACCGGCCTCTGCCCTACGCTGCGCTGTCGGACCCTGGCGGCGTGGCTCTCGAGCCGGGCTGCCTCGAGAGCGGCGGCAATGACATCCGCGGGCAGGTGGTGGTCCCCAGCCTGCCGGAGGTTCCCTTCGAGCTGCCTGACATGGGGTTGCTGGACAAGCACTCGCGCTGTGTCGCTGCCTTCGATGAAGACGAGCTGAGGCGCCTGGCGGGGGCCCTCGAGACCAAGCTGGCTTCCTTCGGCGTCAAGGGCACGGTCACGGCCATTCGCCCTGGGCCCGTCATCACCATCTTCGAGTACCTGCCGGCTCCCGGCGTGAAGATCTCCAAGATCGCCAGCCTGCAGGACGACATCGCCATGGCCATGAAGGCGCTGCGGGTGCGCATCGTGGCCCCCATCCCGGGCAAGGGTGTGGTGGGCATCGAGATCCCGGCGTCAGAACGCCAGACCGTCTGGATCCGCGATGTGCTCGCCTCCGACGAGTTTCGCCGCGGCACCCAGGCCCTGCCCCTGGTGCTGGGAAAGAGCGTCGAGGGCAAGCCGGTGGTGGCCGACCTGGCCAAGATGCCGCACCTGCTCGTGGGTGGCGCCACCGGCAGCGGCAAGAGCGTGGGCATCAACGCCATGCTCACCAGCCTGCTCTACATCCGCACCCCCGAGGAGCTCCGCCTGATCATGGTGGACCCCAAGATCCTCGAGTTCGATCCCTACAAGGACATCCCCCACCTGCTGCACCCGGTGGTGACCGAGGCCAAGCTGGCCAACGCGGCCCTGAAGTGGGCCGTGGAAGAGATGGAGCGCCGCTATCGCTTGCTGGCCCGCTGGGGAACCCGCAACATCAAGGGCTACAACCAGCAGGTGGAGAAGGAGCTCGCCGACTGGAACCCCAAGAAGGCACGCCGCATGGCGCCCCCGGGCTGGACCGAGGCCGACGGCCCCCTGCCAAGCCCCGAGAAGCTCCCCTACATCGTCATCATCATCGACGAGCTGGCCGACCTGATGAAGCAGGTTGGCAAGGAAGTGGAGGAGTCCGTCGTGCGCCTGGCCCAGAAAGCGCGCGCCGCTGGCATCCACCTGATCGTCGCCACGCAGCGCCCGAGCGTCGATGTCATCACCGGCCTCATCAAGGCCAACTTCCCGTCGCGCATCGCCTTCCAGACCCGTTCCCGCACGGATGGCCGCACCATCCTGGACCAGAACGGCGCCGAGACCCTGCTGGGCATGGGCGACATGCTCTACCTGCCCCCGGGCGTCAGCGCGCTGCAGCGGGTGCATGGGGCCTTCGTCACCGACGACGAGGTCAGGCGCGTCGCTGACCACCTGCGCTCTCAGGGCGTGCCCCGCTACGACGCCAAGATCCGCGTCGACGACGATGCCGTGGACGGCGATCCCATGTGCGAGGACGACTACGACGAGTACTACGACATCGCGGTCAAGATCGTCACCGAGGCGGGCAAGGCCAGCACCTCGATGGTCCAGCGGCACCTCAAGATCGGCTACAACCGGGCGGCTCGGATCATCGAGATCATGGAGCGAGAGGGTGTGGTCGGCCCCGCCGACGGCGCCCGTCCCCGTGAGGTGCTGGTGCCGCCTATGAACTGACCTGCGGGCCCTCCTCGAATGGGGACGCTGTCCGTCTCGTCGGGGCCCTGGAATGTGGGCTCCCATGGAGCGTGTTCTCCAACCCCGTTAGACATGCCGCCGACCCTCGCGGTCGCGTCCTTTCGCACTGGATGGTGCTCGATGCCTCGTCTTCGCAGCTTCTTCGCTCTCCTGCTCACCAGCCTGCTGTTCGTCGGCGCGGCGTGGGCCCAGGACTTCAGCGCCCTCGGTACCGTCGATGAGATCGTCAAGGCGGTCGAGGGTGTCTACGGTGAGGTCGAGACCCTCGAGGCGGAGTTCGTCCAGGTCTCCCGCTCCGCCGCTCTGGGCGACGAGCAGCGGCAGAAGGGCCGCGTGGTGGTCAAGCGTCCCCGTAAGATGCGCTGGGAGTTCACCGCCCCGGACAAGAAGCTCTTCATGACCGATGGGGCCACCATGTGGATCTGGTCCCCTGCAGACAACCAGGTGATCGTCTACAAGGACTTCAGCTCCGGCGGCTCCGACGTCACCGGCCTGCTGTCCGACCTCAACAAGCTCAACGAGCTTTTCGAGGTCCAGCTGGTGGTTGGCGAGGGCGACGATCGCGCCTACGTGCTCGACCTCACCCCCCGGAGCGCTGACGCCGGCAACTTCAAGCAGCTGCGCATCAGCTTCGGCAAGCGGAAGCTCCTGGTCGACAGGGTGCTGCTCACCGACCAGTTCGACAACGTCACGGATCTGTCCTTCACCCAGGTCAAGCTGGACTCCAAGGTCGAAGACGAGAGCTTCACCTTCCAGATCCCCGCGGGTGCAGAGGTCATCACCCCCGAAGGCTTCTGAGCGGTCCAAGATCCCATGCCACCACCGCGCAGGGTCCACCTGGTCAGCCTCGGCTGCCCCAAGAATCGTGTTGATAGCGAGAGCATGCTGGGCCAGCTGGTGGCCTTGGGCTGGGAGGTCACCGACGAGCCTGCGCTCGCGGATGCGCTGGTGGTCAACACCTGCTCCTTCATCCAGCCGGCCACCGAGGAGAGCATCGAGACCGTGCTCGGTCTGGCCTCCGATCGCTTGCCCCACCAGCGGCTGATCGTCACCGGCTGCATGGTCCAGCGCTATGGCGAGGGCTTGACCGACGAGCTGCCCGAGGTGGATGGCTTCCTGGGCACGGGCGAGCTGTGGCGGCTGGCAGCCATGCTCGATGGCGAGCAGCGGCAGGTTCACTTGGGCGAGGCGGGCTGGCTCGAGCAGGCCCCGGTGCCCCGGGCGGGGCAGTGGCGGCCCCACAGCACCTACCTCAAGATCACCGAGGGCTGTCATCGGCGCTGTAGCTATTGCATCATCCCCACCCTGCGCGGTCCGCTGCGCAGCCGGGCCCAGGAGCAGGTGGTCCAGGAGGCTCGGTCTCTGGTGGGCCAGGGGGTGCGGGAGCTGTGCTTAGTGGGCCAGGACACTACGGCCTGGGGCCAGGATCTGACCGGCCGGCCGCGCCTGTCCGGCCTGCTCCAGGCCCTGGCAGGCATCGACGAGCTGGACTGGATTCGGGTGCTCTACGCCCACCCCCGCGGTGTGGACGACGCGCTGTTGGACGTGATGGCCTCGAGCTCCCGCGTCTGCCGCTACCTCGACCTGCCGCTCCAGCATGTCTCGGCCCCGGTGCTGATGGCCATGGGCAGGGGCATGGATCGCTCCACGCTGGAGGCCTTGATCGCCCGCATCCGCGATCGGGTGCCGGGCGTCGTGCTCCGCAGCACATTCATGGTGGGGTTCCCCGGCGAGACCGACCAGGACTTCGAGCAGCTGCTGGAGTTCGTGCGGGAGCAGCGCCTCGAGCGGGCCGGGGTCTTCCGCTACTTTGCCGAGGATGGCACCCGCGCCGCCACGCTCCCGGATCAGGTGCCGCCGGAGCTGCAGCAGGAACGCTACGACGCCATCATCGATGCGCAGGCCCAGGTCGCACTGGCCTACCACATGAGCCTGGTGGGCCGCACCATCCCGGTCATGGTCGACGGGGCCTCTCCCGAGCACGACATGCTGGTGCTCGGCCGGCACCAGGGCCAGGCCCCCGAGATCGACGGGGTGGTCCACCTGGGGGTGCCGCCCGACGGCGTCCAGCTTGGCTCCATCGTGCAGGCCACCGTCACCGACGGCGATGCTGTGGACCTCGCGGCTGAGCCGGTGGTGGACTGATCACGTGCTGGCCGGCCTGCCAGGCAGCATGGATGACGAACGGCTCCGGCGCGCGTATAGTGTGCCTTCCAGGTCTTGGGCAGCAGGAGGAACGATGAACAGGTTGCTTTGGCCGGCGCTGATCCTCACCAGCACGGCGTGTATCGGCGACGATCCCGGTGTGGTCTACCAGCCCCGGGACACCTCGTGGGAAGGTGACAACACCCCTCCCGTGATCGAGCACGAGCCCATCGAGACCACGCAGGTCTACGGCGACACGGTGCTGTTGTCCGCCACGGTCACCGACGACGAGAGCGAGGTCTTCGTGGTGCAGGTCTTCTATCGCCAGGAGACCTCCAGCATGTGGGAGCACGCCGCCTTGGTGGACATGCAGGGCGACGAGGTCTTCGACGGCCAGATCCCCGGGAACGACGTGATGACCGGCGGCATGTACTACTACCTGTACGCCATGGACACCCAGGAGAACGAGGCCTTCGACCCGCCCGCGGGCGAAGACGATCCCTTCCACTTCCGCATCTCGCCCGACGAGGGATAGCCCAGGCTAGCGCTCTCTACTCGCGCAGCGCCTCCACCACCTCGGCGGGAAAGGACAGGCGATAGCCGCGACCGGCGGCCGCCTGCAGCGCTGCGGCTTCGTCCTTGCCTTGGGAGGCGGGGATCACCACCACCGCCGCCCCGTCGTGGGCTGCGGCATGCCGGTAGCGGCGACGATCCAGCTCGTCCACGGGGGTCGTGGCGCGGAGATAGGGCACGCCGGCATCCTGCAGGGCCCGCAGCCAGTGAGCTCCCAGCCCGCCCTCGACGGCATCGAGCAGGTAGACGTCCGCCCTTCGGAGCGCCTGGACCTGCTTGTCGGGATCACCGGCAGGGGTGGCGGTGAGCAAGACCCCGGAGGCATGGGGCACGGACTCGAGGGACTCGGCCAGGCTGACATCGGTTTCGGCGATGGCGAGCACCTCGGTGTGGGTGAGCAGAGCATCTCGGGACAGCCGCAGCGTGAAGGGCGAGTAGGGGGACAGGGCGAGGGCCAGGGGAGCGCCCAGCTCCATGAGCTGGTGCACCCCATGGGGATCGGCGTCGATTCCGTAGACCACCAGGGCCAGCATGGGCGCCTGCCCGTTGGCCAGGGTGGGCCAGGGGCCGAGGTTGGGCTGGAGGTCCATGACCAACGCCAGGCGAGGGCCGGCGTAGAAGCGCAGCTGCACCTCGCGGCTGCCTTGCTCCAAGACGTAGATCTCGGCCTTGTCGTCGGATGACGCGACCAAGGCCTCGAGGCGCTGGGCCATGGCCAGGGCGTCCGCCTCGCTGGACAGGCTCCAGACCTCTTGGATGGTGGTCCAGGAGCCGTTGCCGTCCTGTTGCTCCACCGCGGTGTGCTCCGCGCGCTGTTCATCGCGCAGCCCCAGGGAGGGCAGGGCGGCCTGCACCCTCTGCCGCAGGGCGTCTACGTCGGCGAGCTGAGAAGGCTGCTGTCGATCGGTGACGGGGGCCGTGAACACCAAGCGGCGCACCAAGGCGGGCGCCAAGACCCAGGACAGGGCGACGCCCACGCCGACGGAGAGCAGGACAGCGAGCCAGAGGCGTCTGCGCATGGCTCACTCACCGGGGGGAGTGGGCTCGGCCAGCTCCAGGGCGCGTGTGAGCTGAGGATCACTGGTCAGGCGCTCCAGGACGGGCACCTCCCAGGGGCGCAGGGGGGCTGGCTCGGGCAGCGAGGTCTCGACCTGCTCCAGGGCGTCGAGCAGCGCGGAACGATCCACCGCGCGCAGCTCCTTGCCCTGCTCCCTCACCTGCTGCTCGAGGTCAGCCAGCAGCGAGAGCAGCCGCTCTTGCTCGGCGGCCACGACCATGTGGTCGGGCTGCAGACCCTGGCGGTGGTCGATGGGGGAGCCATCGGGGAGGTAGTAGCGGCTGATGGTGAGCTTGAGGGCGGACTCGTCCTCGAAGCTCCAGATGGCCTGGACCGATCCCTTGCCGTAGGTGGGGGTGCCCACCAGGGTGGCCCGGCCATGGACGCGCAGGGCGCCAGCGACGATCTCGCTCGCGGAGGCCGAGCCTGTGTTGACCAGGATGATGGGGGAGAGGGTGAGATCCTGGGGGGAGGCGGTGCCCCGGTGCAGCTCGCTGTCCTGGGGATCGCGGCCGCGGGTGGAGACGATGTCGACCTCGCCGACGAACTGGTCGACCACGTGGACGGCCTCGTTCAGCAGGCCGCCCGGGTTGTTGCGCAGATCCAGGATCAGCTGCTCGAGAGGCCCGCCGTTGCGTTGCTCGAGCTCCCGCAGCGCCGACTCGAACTCCTGGCCGGCGCCGTCGTGGAAGTGCACCAGGGCGACGTAGCCTACGCCGGGTCGGAGCAGCTCGGACCACGTGGCGGGCACATGGACAACATCCCGCGCCACCACGATCTCCAGCGCTGCGTCCTGGCGCAGGATGCCCAGGGCCACGAGCTCGCCCCGGGGGCCGGAGATGCGCTCGGCCGCCGTGGTGAAGGGCTCGCCCTCGAGCACCTGTGCGTCGATGGTGGTGACGACATCGCCGATGCGAACGTCGGCATGCTGGGCGGGGCTGTCGGGGAGCACCTCGATGATGCTCAAGCCCTGGCTGTGGGGGGAAACCCGCACGCCGATGCCGAAGTAGCGATCCTGCTCCTGGCGCTGCAGGTTGCGGTAGGCCTCGGGGTCCATGAAGGCGCTGTGGGGGTCGAGCACCCCCACCATGCCGCGGATGGCCGCGTAGACCAGGGTGGTCGCGTCCAGCTCCTCGACGTAGCGCTGCTGTACCTCGTGGTAGGCACGGGCCAGGGTGTCCCACGCCGCGTAGGCCTCGCGTCCGGCGGCGTAGGCGCCCATGGTGAACATGGAGCCGGCCAGGGTGCACGAGACGAACACGGAGAAGACGATCAGGAATGAGAGCAGATAGCGACGCATGGGGCACCTGAGGGTCTAGTAGCCGCTGTATCGACGCCGTGCATGGCTGGAGGTTCCTGAAGCAGGCGACCCCCGGGGCGATGAGGCCCCGAGGGTCGAAGCGCTGGCTCTGGCTACTCGGCGACGGCGAACAGGATCTCATCCAGGGCGCTGTCGTCACCGGACTGGATGGTCTTGGCCAGGCCGTAGGCCTGGGGCAGGATGTGGCTGACGTAGAACTTGAGGTTGAGCACCTTGCCCTGGTAGAAGGCCTCGTCGCTCTCCTCGCAGCCCTCGTCGATCTTCTCCTGGGCCACCACGGCCTGCTCCAGCGCGGTCATGCCGAGCAGGAAGACACCGAAGAGGGTGAGCAGGTTGGAGGACTCGAGCATGGCGTTCGAGATCTTGCCGCCCAGGGCGTACTGGAACAGGTGCATGCCGCAGGCGCTGACCAGGTCGCGCACCTCGGCGAGGGCCTCGACCTCGTCACCGAAGTCGCCGCTCTCGAGCTCGTTGAACTGGGCGGTGATGCGCTGCAGCCACTGCATGAAGAGCATGCCGTTGCGCATGGACAGCTTGCGGCCCATGAGGTCCATGGCCTGGATGCCGTTGGCGCCTTCGTAGATGGCGGTGATGCGGGCGTCGCGGAGGTACTGCTCGACCGGGTACTCGGCGCAGTAGCCGTAGCCGCCGAGCACCTGTACGGCGAGGCTGGTCATCTGGAAGGCCATGTCGGAGCAGTGGGACTTGCAGATGGGCGTGTACAGCTCGACGTCGTCCTTGAGGGCCTGCTGCAGGGCGGGATCGTCGATGGCCTTGAGGTAGTCGAACTTGTAGGCGGTGCTGTACAGGAAGGCGCGCATGGTCTCGATCATGACCTTCTGGGTCATGAGCATCCGCCGGATGTCCGGGTGGATGACGATGGGCACGCGGGGGGCCTCGGGGTCGCGGAAGTTGTTGATGTCGGGGCCCTGCAGGCGGTCCTTGGCGTAGGCCAGGGAGTTCAGGTAGGCCGGGGCGGCCACGGACACGCCCTGTAGGCCGGCGAAGATGCGGGCTTCGTTCATCAGATGGAACATGATCTTCATGCCCTGGCCTTCTTCACCGATCAGCCAGCCCCTGCAGGGGCCGTCGCTGCCCAGGACCATGGTGCAGGTGGCCGAGCCGTGGATGCCCATCTTCTCTTCGATGCCGGAGCAGATGATGTCGTTGGGGCCGGTGATGTTGCCCTCTTCGTCGATGTCCATCTTGGGCACCATGAAGATGGACAGGCCGCGGGTGCCGGGGTCGGCGTCGGGCAGGCGAGCGAGCACTACATGGATGATGTTCTCGGTGAGGTCCTGGTCGCCGCCGGAGATGAAGATCTTCTCGCCCTCGAGCAGGTAGATGCCCTCATCGTCGGTCTCGACGGCCTTGCAGCGGTTCTCGCCCACGTCTGAGCCGGCGCCGGCTTCGGTGAGCAGCATCGTGCCGGCCCACTCGCCCGTGAAGAGCTTGGGGGTGATGGTCTCGTTCAGCCAGTCGCTGCCGAACTCCACCAGCAGGTTGCCGACGCCCTTGGTGAGGCCGGTGTAGATGGACAGGGCCATGTTGGCGCCGGACTGGATCTCGGTGACCGACATGCCGACCACTTCGGGCAGTCCCATGCCGCCGTGCTCAGGGGAGGCAGAGATGGCGAACCAGCCGCCCTGGGCCTGGAGGTCGTAGGCTTCCTGGAAGCTGGGGGGGCAGGTGACCTTGCCGCCCTCGAACCTGGCACCGATGACGTCGCCGTCCTTGTTGGTGGGCGCGATGGCTTCGATGGACAGCCGCGTGGCCTCCTCGATGATGGAGTCGTAGAAGTCGAGGTCGAAGTCGGCGAACTGAGGCGCCCCGGCGAGGGTCTCCTGGATGCGCAGCTGCTCGAAGAGGATGAACTTCACATCGCGAAGGTCGACGGTGTATTCCGTGGCGCTCATGGGGACTCCGGAGGAGGGGGGTGGGGTGGCCGCCCGGCACAGAGGCAGGGTGAACTATGAATGAATCGTCATTCAGTCGTACCCTGTGCCGAGGTGGTGGTCAACCCGCGGTCCACCCGTGTAGCTCAGGTGCGCATCACCAGGGCATTTCGGAGGATCTCCGCGGCCTCACGCAGCTGCTCGACGGGGCGCGTCCAGCCGAGCCGGAAGCCCCCGGGAGCCTGGAAGACCGCGCCCGGGGTCACGCCCACGCCCAGGGCCTCGAGGGCCAGGGTGAGGGCCGCGGGGTCGGCGACGCTGACGAAGCCGAAGGGCGTGCCGGCGTGAGGGGCCAGCGAGACCCCTGGCAGGTCGGCCAAGGCCGCCTCGAAGATGGCGGCACCCTCGCGGGCCTGGGCGCGGGCCTGGTCTCTCCAGCCGTCCAGCTTGTCCCACAGCGCGAGGGCCACCGCGTGGGGCAGGGTGGGCAGGAGGGCCTCGGCGTGGAGGCGCCGCGCGGTCATGCGCTCCACGAGGGAGCGGTGGGCCAGCACCCAGCCCAGGCGCAGCTCGCTCAGGCCGTAGACCTTGGTGAGCGAGCAGGTGCTGATGAGCCGGGGGTGGATGCGGTAGGCGGGGAGGGCTCCAGGGACGAAGTCCAGGTACACCTCGTCCACGATCACCCACAGGTCGTGGGCCTCGGCGATCTCGCCCAGGGCGTGGAGCACGGGCTCGGGTACATCCACGCCGGTGGGGTTGTGGGGGCGGGCCAGGATCACGGCGCGGGTGTCGTGGGACAGCTCGGCTTCGAGGGCCAGCGGGTCGAGGCGCCAGCCCTCGGAGGCGTGGCGCTCGAAGAAGCGCAGCGAGCAGCCCAGGGCCTGCCCGGTGCGCCACAGCGGGTCGTAGCTCGGCCTCTCGCAGAGCAGCTCACCAGGCTCGCTGGAGCCAGCCTGCAGCAGCGTGGCGAGCACCGCGGCGTTGGCACCGCTGGCCCCCAGCGTGACGAAGACCTCTTCGGGCTCGACGCCGGCGCGGTGGGCCACGGCGGCGGCAACCTGGCGCTCGTGCCAGAGATCGTCCTGGCCGGGAGGAGGGCTGGCCAGGGTGGGGAGAGGGGAGGGGAGCGGGCGGGAGGGCATGCCCGAGCCCCGCATGCAGAGGCGTTGGCGACCGGCATGGGCTCGGGCCCAGCTGAGGTAGGGCAGGTCGCTGGGCTGGCTCATGGCAAGGGCGCTCCGAGGGCATCGGGGTGTACCGCGGGCAGTGGCTGCTCGAGGGGCTCCGGCGCCGGCTGGTAGGGTGGCGCGGTGCAGATGGCCCGCGGCAGGTAGCTGACGTAGTCGAAGGCTGGGCTGTTGGCCTCGTCGTGGCAGCGCAGGCAGGTGGCCTGGGTGGGGATCTGGGGCCGAACGTCATCCTGATCTGGGTGGCCCTCGAGGGGGCCGTGGCATGCCTCGCACTGGACCGCCTTGAAGGCCAGGACGTTCGAGGGCACGATCTCCGCCCAGCCGCCCTCGACGGCGAAGCCGGTGGCATGGCAGGTCAGGCACTCTGGGTTGGACTGCTCGGAGCGCTCGAGCAGGGACTCGTAGCCCTTGGTGTGGCCGGTGAGGGCCCAGCGGCTGTACTGCTCGGTGTGACAGGGAAAGCAGCGAGCACCCGAGACGTAGCGCGTGGGGCCCTCCGGACGGCTGCGCTCTTCGTGGCGGGCCTGGACCTCCTGGGCCACCACCCGAGTCTTGAAGCGGTCGATGCGCTCCGCAGTCTCAGGGTCGCCCGCGTAGCGGGTACCCATGGGGTAGGTCTGGACGTAGGCCAGGTTGCGCCCCGAGCCCTGCTGCTCGAGGCGGGCGCGGTGTTCGTTCAGCCCGTCGAGCTCTCGGTCGCTGAGCTGCTCCCCGCGGGCCGCGAGCCGCTGCTGCTTGGCCGTGACCCGGTCGTGGGTGAGCAGGTCCAGGCGCTCAGCGCTCTCGAGCTCGAGGCCGCGTCCGGGCTCCGCGGCCGTACGGACCCTGACCATCGTGAGGTAGCGGCCTCTGTTGGGCACCTCGATGACCACACCGTTGTCCCGCACGCGAGGCTCGTCGTGGGCCTGGTTGCGCACCGAGAGCACGGCAGCCAGGCCCTCGACCTGGCTGGCGACCCGGTTGTTCTCGTCGTCGCTCAGGTTCGACAGGCCCACCACCAGCGTGAGGTCCTCGGGCAGCGCCGCGACGGCCTCCCGCGCGGCCAGCACGGGGTCGCGGTAGCGGATGCGGTCGCTCCAGGCCGTGTCACGGGGCTGAGCGGACAGCCCGACGACCCCGAGCCGCACACCCTCGCGCTCGATCACCGCGGCGGGGGGGATCAAGGGCTGCCCGTCGAGATCGCGCCAGGTGGCCGAGACCGCCGCCATGCCGCGCTCCGAGAAGCCGCGATGGAGCTTCGCTGGCTCGAGGACGAGCAGGTCGGCAGGCCCCGGGCAGAAGACGTCAAGGCCCACATCGGCGCTGAGGTCCATGAGCAGCTGGGCTCGGTCCCGCACGTCACCGCGGCCTCCGGTGGCATAGCCCTCGACCAGCAGATTCCCCGCGTCCAGGTGGAACAGGGGTGGACCCTCGGCCGCCAGCTCGTCCACCAGGCCCGCGCGCCGCTCGAAGCCGCCCATGGGCAGGGTGGGGCAGCCGCAGGGGTCGATCTCGCCGCGCACCTCACCCACAAGGGTGATGCCCAGCTGCGCGGCGGGCCGAGGCTCTCCGGGGGCGCTCAGGACATGGACCACAGGCGGGGGCAGCGGAGGGAGCGCGGTCGCGTGAGGATCACCACCGCAGCTCCCCAACAGCAGGGCCGCGCCGAGGGTGAGCAGGCTCACACGCCGGAGCTCTGGACGGGGGGCTGGGGCTGGCGAGGGTGACAGCATGGACCTCGTGTACACCGAAAGGAATTGTAAGAATCCTGTAGCTGGTCAACCACTCCGTTGCCCGTTGCACCAACAGGAGTCAAGCTGCCCTCCGGGTCCGTCCTCGAACCCCTCTGGAGTTTCTATGGTATCGACGTTTCTTTCGCTGCTGGTCCTGACCGCGCAGCCCGCGCTCGCCATCTTGCCCAGCGAGCTGCGGCCACAGGACCTCGGCTCTCTCCCAGCGTCGGGCCAGGCGCCGCAGCGGGTGCTGCGCTTCCACCCCGGCGAGCAGGCCAAGCTGGCCCAGCAGCTCGCCTGGCGGCGCTTCCAGGGTGCCGAGGGCCAGGGCTGGCAGGCCCGCTTCGACCAGCGCACCGGCTTGCCCTTCCGGGCATGGGGTCGCGGGATCGATCTCACGCTGGGCCAGGCTGCCACCGGGAGCTTGGTGGAAGGGCGGGTCATGGCGGTGCTGCAGGACCACCCCGGTCTGCTGGGGGTCGACATGGCCGATCTGGCCCCCGGGCACGTGGGGCGCGTGGACCGCACGGACACCTGGTACCTGCGCTTCGATCAAGTCCACCAGGGCTACCCTGTGTACCGCAGCTCCGTCGAAGCGCGCGTGCGCTTCGGCAAGCTGATCATGCTCGGCGTGAAGACCCACCCGAACATTCCGACCTTCGGCGCTCCACAGCTAAGCGAGGAGACCGCTCGCGAAGTGGCCATCGAGCTGGGCCTCATGCCCCAGCACCGGCACCAGCCCGGCGAGGCCCGCCTGGTGGTGCTGCCCTACGATCGAGGCAGCGGCTTGGACTACGCCCTGGCGTGGGAGGTGCGCTCCGATACCTTCAGCCCCCGGGCCCGCTGGGTCAGCTGGATCGACGCCCACACCGGCGAGCTGCTCGCCGTACAGGACGAGCTGCTGCGGACCGAGCGCGCGGTCTACGCCACCCACGATCTGCGCACCATCGACGGCGACATGGTCACCTCCCCCATGCCGTACCTGCCGGTGTGGTCCGACGACGGCTCGGCCGGCTACACCGACGACCAGGGCGTGGTGAACCTCGACGGCGGCAGCTTCTCGAGCGAGCTGCAGGGCGAGCACTTCCGGGTCTACAACAGCTCCGGCGCGGAGGGTGAGCTGTTCTTCACGGGGGACCAGGGCACCTGGACCGCAGACGACGCCGACCAGAGCGAGATCGACTCCTACGTCTTCCTGCACCACGTGCTGGAGTGGGCCGAGGAGTTCTCCCCGGGGCACCCCATCTCCCGGTACCAGCTCGAGTCCTACGTCAACGTGCGCGACGCGGTCTGCAACGCCTGGTTCGACGGCAACCTCAACTTCGGGCCCGAGGACTCCGGCTACGGTTGCAACTCCACCGCGCGCATCGCCGACGTGAACTACCATGAGTGGGGCCACGGCTTCCACTACTGGGGCCTGGAGTCCGGCACCTTCGACTCCACCTCGAGCGAGGCCATCGCCGACTCGGTGGCCTTCTTGCAGACCGGCGACAGCACCATCGCGCCGTACTTCTGGATCGGCTACCGCCAGGGCATCCGCGACGTCAGCGACATGCACGTCTACCCCGACGACGTGGTCAACGAGAGCCACGAGGACGGGCTCATCCTGGGCGGCTCCATCTGGGACCTGCTGGGTATCATGCAGCGGGACTTCGGCGAGGAAGAGGGCTGGCGCATCACCAGCCAGCTGCTGGCCGACGCCGTCCCCGCCGGCTTCCTCATCACCGAGGCCTTCGATGAGTTCGTGGCTGTGGATGACGACGACGGCGACCTGAGCAACGGCACCCCCCACTACTGCCAGCTGCTCGAGGCCTTCACCCCCCATGGGCTGGGCCCCACAGGCAGCACCTCGCTGATCTCGCTGGCGCATGAGCCCCTCGGAAACCAGGTGACCAGCGACGGCGAGTATGCCGTGGCTGTGGGCGCGGACTCCGCCAGCGGCGACTGCTTCGACGTGGACTTCTCGAGCGGCAGGCTGTGGTACTCCATCAACGCAGGCAGCACCTGGGAGTCGGTGGGCCTCAGCGCCGTGGACGGCGGCCTCGAGGGTGGCGTCCCAGCCCAGCCCAGCGGCTCGGTGGTGCTGTACTACATCGACGTGGACACTGACGATGGCGGCGACGTCATGGTGCCCAGCGGCGGCGAGATCAACCCCTTCTCCTTCGCGGTCGGTGAACAGATCGAGCTGTACTTCGAGGACTTCGAGGCCGGCGACGGGGGCTACTCCCACGAGCTGCTCGAGGGCCAGGCCGCCGAGGGCGCCGACGACTGGATGTGGGGCACCCCCTCGGGCGCCGGTGGAGACCCCGACTTCGCCTACAGCGGCGACAAGGTCTGGGGCAACGATCTTGGAGGAGGCAACTTCAACGGCCAATACCAGAACGAGAAGCTCAACCAGCTCAGCTCCACCACCATCTCCGTGGCTCCCTACAATGAGCTGCTGGTGCAGTTCCAGCGCTGGCTGCAGGTAGAAGATGGCGTCTACGACCAGGCCAATGTGCTGGTGGACGGTGAGCTGGTCTGGACCAACCACGCCACCAGCCAGTCCGCTGGCGACGAGCACCACGAGGACCAGCAGTGGGCCCTGGCCTCGGTGATGGCCGACGATCCGGACCTCGACGGCGCGGTGGTGGTGAACTGGCAGATCGACTCGGACCAGGGCCTGTACTTCGCAGGCTGGAACATCGACGACGTCACCGTCTATGCGCCTCCCACCCCCCGCAACCTGATGACAGTGCTGGACTTCGACGCCTCCGAGGGCGAGCCAGGCCTGGTGTTGAGCTGGACCAACCCCGGCTATGGCGACCTGGCCGAGCTGCAGGTGGTCTACAGGGCCGACGCCTACCCCACCAGCCACGAAGATCCTCAGGGCACCGTGGTGCTGCATGTGGACGGGCCGCAGCCGGGTCAGGTGTCCGGCCACACGATCACCGATGCACCGGCTGGGGTCGGCTACTACGCCATCTTCGCGGCCGACGGCGAGGGGGTCTGGACCCGCGGCGGGTACGAAGGCTTCAACGCCGACCAGGGCAGCCCGGACGCCTGGGACGGCGACGACCCTGTTGTCGGCGGTCCCGCCTGTGGCTGCACCGCCGCCGCTCCTCGCGGAGGCATGGCGGGCCTGTTGGCGGGCCTGCTGGGCCTGGTGGGGCTGCGCCGACGCCGCTGAGCGGCTCGCTGTGCCCTTGGAGCCACGCGATACGTAGTATGGAACTTGGAAGGTCTCCGTCGCCTTGGAGGTGGCATTGCTGCTGTTGATGCTCTGTCTGGCTACGGCGCTCGCGGATCGGCCTCCCACGGCCTACCCGGTGGTGCTGGCGCGCGAGGCCGCAGCTCGGCTCGAGGCCTCCAACGTGCAAGGTGCCTACGCCGACACGGTGGAGTGGGGGGAGGACTTCCAGGAGCAGGTGCTGCGAGCCGCCGATGTGGAGTACGAGATCGCCTACGCCTGGAACGCCCTGGGCGAGGTGGGGCGAGCCCGGCGGCACTTCGAGCGGGCGGTGGAGCTCGAGCCCGACCACGCGGGGGCCTGGTACGATCTCGGGGAGCTGCTGCTGTTCCAGGGCGAGCTGGACGACGCCGAGCATGCCTTCGAGCGTGCGGCGGCCCTCCGCCCCGACCACTGGGCGGGACCTTTCCGGCTCGCCGAGCTCGCGGCCAGGCGCGGCCAACCAGAGCTCTTCGAGGAGCAGCTCCGGCGCGCCCTCAGCTGCGGGTTCAGCTTTCGGGTGGTGGTGGGCGACGCAAACTGGCTGGGCTATTACCGAGAACCTGCCTTGCGCGACGTGATCCGACGCCTCGTCACCGTGTATTCGGATGAGCGTCTCTTGTTGGCCTTCGAGGAGGAGACCCCACAACCATGAGCCTCCCCCTACGCTCCAGACGGCTCGCACGACCAGCGGCATCCAGCGGCATCACCGCACTGGTCTTCGCGGTGGCTGCGTGGTCTTCGGCTGTGGCGGCCGAGCCTGCTGTCACCCTCGCCAGCGGGCCCCGGGGGGCGGGCCTCGGCATCATCCTCGGTGAACCCACCGGGCTTTCTCTCGCCTGGCGACGAGACGGCCCTGGCGGCTTCGACGGCGCGGTGGCCTGGTCGGTCCCCGAGTCCAAGGTCCACCTGCACGCCGACTATCTCCACGAACTCGTCAGCTTCCGCGACCCTGCGGCGCCCGTGGTGGAGTTCCCGGTCTCTGTGGGCATCGGTCCTCGCCTGCGCCTTGGAAGTGGCA
Organism: uncultured Pseudomonadota bacterium; assembly: GCA_937912125.1. Taxonomy (GTDB): domain Bacteria; phylum Myxococcota_A; class UBA796; order UBA796; family JAFGLY01; genus CALDOK01. The sequence goes on along the minus strand of CALDOK010000409.1, from coordinate 21,806 downwards.
CCAGCAGCAAGGCTTCGGTCATTGGGCTGCGGGTGCCCGTGTGCCTTGGAGTCAGGGCAACGGAGGTCCCGGTCGAGGGCTTCTTCGAGCTTGTACCTGTGCTGGGGCTCTACCCGAGCACCCGCATGGACTTCGACGCGGCTCTGGGCGTGCGTGTGTACTTCGAGAGCCACCTCGAGCGGGTCCGCCCGGCCAGCGAGCCGGAGTCCACCTGGGACGCCATCGAGCAGGAAGAGCCCACGACACCGTAGCGGCTCCCTGAAGCAGCGAAGCCGCCCCGAGGGGCGGCTCCGAGTTTCTGGGCCGGGAGGACTAGTCCTCGTCGGCCTCGTCAGCCACCATGGCCTCGGTGGTCAGCATCATGCCGGCCACGGACGCGGCGTTCTGCAGGGCGGAGCGCACGACCTTGGTGGGGTCGATGACGCCAGCCTTGACCAGGTCTTCGTAGACCTCGGTGCCAGCGTTGAAGCCGAAGGCGCCGCTTCCATCACGCACCTTCTGGAGCACGATGCTGGGCTCGCCGCCGCCGTTGGCGACGATCTGGCGCAGGGGCTCCTGGATGGCCTGCTTGACGATCTGGACGCCGAAGCGCTGCTCGCCCGGGAGATCGAGGAGATCGAGGGCACCGAGGGTGCGCACCAAGGCCACGCCGCCACCGGGCAGCACGCCTTCTTCCACCGCCGCGCGGGTGGCATGCAGTGCGTCCTCGACGCGAGCCTTCTTCTCCTTCATCTCGATCTCGGTGGCCGCACCGACGCGGATCACCGCGACGCCGCCCGACAGCTTGGCGAGGCGCTCTTCGAGCTTCTCGCGATCGTAGTCGGAGGTGGTGTTCTCGATCTGGGCTTCGATCTGCTTGATGCGGGCGTGGATGTCATCCTGGGCGCCCACGCCATCGATCATGGTGGTGTGGTCCTTGGTGATGACGACCTTGCGGGCGCTGCCCAGGTCGGTCAGCTCGAGGTTCTCGAGCTTGATCCCGAGCTCCTCGGCGATCATCTTGCCGCCCGTGAGGATGGCGAGATCTTCGAGCATGGCCTTGCGTCGGTCGCCGAAGCCGGGGGCCTTGACGGCGGCGCAGTTGAGCATGCCGCGGAGCTTGTTGACCACCAGCATGGCCAGGGCCTCGCCCTCGATGTCTTCGGCGATGATCAGCACGGGCTTGCCGGTCTGGGCGATCTTCTCGAGCACCTTGAGCAGGTCGCGGAGAGAGGAGAGCTTCTTCTCGTGGATGAGGATGTAGGGCTCCTCGAGGACGGTCTCCATGCGCTCGGAGTCGGTGACGAAGTACGGCGACAGGTAGCCGCGGTCGAACTGCATGCCCTCGACGGTCTTGAGGTCGGTGTCGAGCCCCTTGGCTTCCTCGACCGTGATGACGCCCTGCTTGCCGACGGTGTCCATGGCCTTGGCGATGATGTCACCGATGGTGACGTCGCCGTTGGCGGAGACGGTGCCGACCTGGGCGATCTCCCGGTTGTCCTTGATGGGCTGGGAGAGGGCCTGGATCTCGGCGACGACGACGTCGACGGCCTTGTCGATGCCCCGCTTGAGCTCCATGGGGTTGTGGCCGGCGGCCACGAGCTTCATGCCGTGGCGGTAGATGGCCTGGGCGATGACGGTGGCGGTGGTGGTGCCGTCGCCAGCGACGTCGGAGGTCTTGGAGGCGACCTCCTTGACCATCTGGGCGCCCATGTTTTCGAACTTGTCTTCGAGCTCGACTTCCTTGGCGACGGTGACGCCGTCCTTGGTGACCACGGGGGCACCCCAGGACTTTTCGATCACGACATTGCGGCCCTTGGGGCCCAGGGTGACCTTGACGGCATCGGCAAGGGTGTCCACGCCGACCAGGATCTTGGCCCTGGCGTCGGTGTCGAACAGAATCTGCTTGGCGGACATGACAACTCCTCGGAATGGCTACTGAAACGAGAGTGGGTTTGTAGGTGCGGGCTACTTTTCGACGATGCCCAGGATGTCGTCTTCGCGCATGAGCAGGTACTCTTCGCCATCGAGCTTGATCTCGGTGCCGGAGTACTTGGAGAACACGATGCGGTCACCGACCTGCACGGCCATGGGGACCAGCTTGCCGGCGTCGTCGATGCGGCCTTCGCCCACGGCCAAGACTTCGCCCTCGATGGGCTTCTCTTTGGCCGTATCGGGCAGGAACAGGCCGCCCGGCGTGCGGGACAGCTCTTCGATACGCTTGATGAGGACGCGGTTGTTGAGGGGGCGGATCTTCATCGTTCGACTCCGTGGGGAGGTTGAAACTGGGGGGGTGGGCACCGTTCGGGAGCCGGGATCCGACGCCGCACCTGGCATGGGATCGGGCTACCGATAGGGGCTGCAACACTAGGCACCCACAACGGGGCGTCAAGGGGGTGAAGCCATCGGCTGAACATCCTCGGGCGGGGCCTTGTTCTGGGGGCTCCGAGGGTTTGCCGGCACGCTTGACGCCCGACGCCCTCCACACTACGTGGGGCCGGACCCGCGCCCCCCTTTTCTGGGGTTGGTGCTCGTGTCAAGCGAGGATGGAACCATGGCCCGCATTACCGTCGAAGATTGCCTCGAGAACGTGCCCAACCGCTTCTCCCTCGTGCTCCTGGCTGCCGAGCGCACCAAGCAGATCCTCAAGGGCGAGCAGGTGCTGATCGAAGACTACCGCGACAACAAGGAAGTCGTCACGGCCCTGCGCGAGATCGCCGCGGGCAAGATCCTTCCCGACCTCACGGGCTTCGACGAGAACGCCAACCTCGACACCGTCGCTGGTCCCTTGGCCGCCGCCAATCAGCCCGACGTGATCGAAGACCTCCCCCCCGAGGCCGACGAGTAGTCTACTCGTCCGGGCCATTCGGCTCGCCTGGGCCCATCGGCTCAGCCCTCCCGCACCCCTCTCCCCACCGTGGAGCCCGCCATGCAGGACAAGCAGAAGGAATCCAGCTTCGACGTGCGCATCATCGGACGCAATGTCGCCTCGGGTCGCCTCCCGCCCGCCGAAGTCGAGGCCCACCTCGCGGCGCTCGAGGACTGCAGCGAAGAGGCAGAGTGGACCGCCACTCGCATGACCATGCCCCCCAAGGCCGAAGACGACGAGGCCTAGGCCCCACGCTCGCGGCGCCGGCTAACGATCCTCGAGGATCTCGAGCACGTAGCGCTTCTTGTTCTTGCCACCCACGGCGTTGACGATCCGCCGGATGGCGTCGGCGTGGATCCCGCGCTTGCCGATGACCTTGCCCACGTCTTCTTTGGCGACCTCGAGCTCGAGGACGCAGGAGTGGGTGCCTTCGACCTCGTAGCAGGTGACCTGCTCCGGGAAGTCCACCAGCGCCTTGACGATCAGCTCGACCAGCTCGCGCACGCACACCTGATCGGGCGTCGCCGCGACCTGGCCCTCGTTGTTGTTCTCAGCGTTCGCCACTGCAACCTCCTCTTTCAGCATCTCGCAGACCTGCTCGCCGCCTCCGCGGAGTCCAGGCTCAGCTTCAGGATTCTCTCTCGGGAGCGTGACGTCAAGGGTACACCGTCTTTTGCGGTGAATGGAGGGTCGGGATCCTCGCACAGGATCTTCGGACTGAATGGAAGCTCGGGAGAGGACGTCGGCAGGCCGAACACTTCTTCAGACGAAAGATGTACGGGCCTGGGAACGTATGAACACTCTCCGGTGTCGACCCGATCCGGACGGAGGCTTCGCCTCCGGTCCCCACCCATGCAGCGTTCGCGCGATATAGAGAGGCCGTCATGCAGGCGTACCAGCTCCAACAGGCTCCCGCACCCGCCGATGCCGAGGAAGGCTACAAGCTAGTAGCTGCCCAGGATCGGCGTCACGCCATGGATATGGTCGTGCGCGACTTCCGTGGCCGCCTCTTCCAGCACGCCTTCTTCATCGTCAAGGACAGCCAGGAGGCCTACGACGCGGTGCAGGAGGTCTTCATCAAGGCCATGCGCGAGACTCGCTTCTTCGATGCGGAGTTCCGCATGAAGGCGTGGCTGTTCAGGGTCACCAGCAACCTCTGCTACAACATCGTCCGGGATCGGCGCCGCCGCGGCGGCATCCTCGAGTCGCTGGGGCGTCCTGATCGCACCAACGCCAGCCAGATGGAGCGCGTCCAGCGGGGCGAGCGCCGCGACGAGGTGATGGCTTCCATGGAGAAGCTCGGCAAGGATCACCGCGAGATCCTGCTGCTTCGGTACTACCACGACCTCAGCTACGCCGAGATCGCCGATGTCCTCGACGTCAAGCTGGGCACGGTCATGTCCAGACTCTCCCGCGCCCGCGCCCGCCTGGGCGACGTGATGGGACCCGATCACCCCGTGGTGCTCGAGGTCCTACAGCGGCGGAACTGAGCGAACAGGGCGGCGCTGCATGAACTGCAAGGAGCTGCGGGAGTGCGTTGCCCCCTTCCTGGATGGCGAGCTCGAGCCAGATCGGCTCGAGGCTGCTGCCGACCACCTGGAGGGCTGCGCTGACTGCGCTGCGCTGGTGGAGCGGCTGGCCACGGTTCCCCTCCGCCCCGTCCCGCCCCGGCCTCCCGCCGAGCCGGAGTTCTGGGACGCCATGGATCGTGCGCTCGCCGACGAGGCCGAGCGACCCCCCGGCCTGTTGGAGCGCGCTCGGCGCTGGCTGAGGTCCGATCTGCGCGTCTCTCGTGGAGCCGTGATGCTGTACCTGGTGTTGCTCGGGCTGGCGTTCTGCTGGCACCTGCTGCGACCCGAGCTCGCGCCCCTGGCCCCTGCGCCCGTCGCCATCGAGCAGTCGGGTGGGGTCGCCCCTGCGGCCTCTCCTGCGCCCACCCGACGCGCCCAGAAGGTCGAGAAGGCCTCCTACGCTCCGGTGCAGCAGACCTTCTGACGGGAAGGCTGGGCCTAGGCGTCGTGTTACCGTCTCCGCGATGGTCACGAGGCCCAAATGCCCACCCTTCTCCCCTGGTTGCTGCACCTGATCACCGGGCTCGCCCTCGCCCAGGACGAGCTCGGGTCGGTGGATGATCTGCTCGAGAGCGTAGCGACTCAGCACATGGAGAGTCCGGCGCCCGACGAGCTCCGCGCCGCGGCGGTGGAGGGCCTCCTGCTCTGGCTGGAGCGCCACGAGGGTGCCGAGCACCTGCAGCTGCTGAGCCGCGAGCAGTACGAGCAGCGAGCGGCCCATGCCCGAGGCGAGCGCTTCGGGGTGGGCATCGGGGTGCTGCTCGTGCCCGGCTATGGAGTGCGGATCCTCGAGGTCTTCGACGACACTCCGGCGTCGAGGGCTGGGCTGGCCGCAGGCGACGTCGTGGTGGCGGTCAACGGAGAGGCCGTGGAGAGCCGGCCCGTGGTCGAGGTGGCCCACCTGCTGGCGGCCCGCGATCGGGAGCAGCTGGTGCTCGAGCTCGTGGACCACGCCGGCCAGCCGCGCTCGGTGAGCCTCGAGCCGCAGCCCTACTACGCGCCCCCTCTCTCTGTCTCCGACGGCGAAGGTCACCGCATGATCCGGCTGCATCACTTCGGCCGTGGGGCGGCAGAGCAGCTCTGGCAGGCGCTGGCCGAGGTGCCTCCTGGTAGCGAACTGGTCATCGATCTGCGGGACGTCCGCGACGGCCTGCTCGAAGAAGCCGTGGGCTCGGCGGCGCCGTTCCTTACGGGGGAGAGCGTGGCCTGCTACCGCAGCGATGGTGGTGGGAAGCACGAGCCCTACCTCGTGCCCGACGCTCCGGTCTGGGACAAGCCTCTGGCGGTGCTGGTCAACGGTGGCACCCAGGGGGTGGGCGAGCTGTTCGCGGCGGTCATCCAGCGGGCGAACCCCAGCATGTCGCTGGTGGGGACCCCTACAGCGGGCATCGATGCGCTCCCGGCGTGGGTCGAGATCGGACCGGATCGCGTGCTTCAGCTGGCCGGGGCTCGCATGGTCCTGGCCGACGGCACCAGCTGGGGGCGGGTGGGGGTGGTGCCGGATGTCGTGGTGGATGCCGCCGATGGCCCCCAGCTCATGCCGCCTCCCGCGCCGCCCGCGGATCTTCAGATCGATGCAGCGCTGCGGATGGTCAGCTCGCCCGAGAGCCCCGCGCTGCCTTAAAGCCGGCGGCATACTTATAAAGCTTGTAGGGGGCTCGTTGACCCGGCAAGGGAGGGCCGATAGGATCATGCGCCGAGAAGTGGCGATGCGGCCTTCTCGATGCCCTCGTTATGGAACGCCTGCGAATGCGCCCTGCGGATGCCCTGCGCCGTCACATGGAAATGGGTTCGACCGGTTCACTCACGGTCGAGCGTCCTGGCGACTCGGATATCGCCATCTACCTGATGCAGGGAGAGATCCTGGCGGCCGAAGCCACCGATGACGGCCCTCAGCTGGTTCGTCGCCTGGTCAACGGGGGCCACGTCAGCGCCGATCTCGGTCAGTCACTGTTGGCCCGGCTCGCCAACGCTGCCCAGGTCGGAGATGTGCTCTTCGGCACGGTCCCAGACGATGTGGTGATGGACCTGTACGGGCGTCGCTTCCGGCAGAACCTGGTGGACTTTCTGTTGGCCGAGGGCGACAGCGAGTTTGCTTCCTGCGAAGACATCCACGTCGAGAACGTCCAGGTCGGCCACGACTCCTATGAGCTCCTCGAGCAGCTGGATGCCGCCCTGGCCCGCGTGGGCCGCTTGTTGCCGCCGGCCACTCCGCTGCTGCTGGTCGGTGACGAGCCTCCCCTCAGCAACTTCCAGATCATGCTGCTCGAGAGCCTTCCCGTGGACGGCTCCCTCGATGCGATGCTGGACGCCAGCCCCCGTGAGCCTGTCGAGACCATGCTCGAGGTGCTCGCGCTGCTGGACCAGGGCAGCCTGCTGCTGGATGGCGAGGAGAACGTCGAGCTCCTCCAGGCTCCGGACGAGGAGATCACGGCGGACCACGAAGAACCGGACGGCGACATCGAGCTGATGGCCGAGCCCATGGTGGTCGACGACGACGAGCTGATGGCCGAGCCCATGGTGGTCGACGACGACGAGCTGATGGCCGAGCCTACGGTGGTCGACGACATCAGCTTGCTGGACCAGCCTCCACTGGATGAACGCGACATCGCCGTATTCGCGGACAACGACTTCTCCCGCGGGCGCAGTGGAGACGGCATCTTCTCGGTCTCCCGCGAGCTGCTCGACACCGTGGACCTCTCCGGCCTGGCGCTGCTCGGTCCCGGTGAGAGCGACGACGAGCTGCTGCTCGAGATGGAAGATGGCGACGAGATCGAGGCGGCTGGGGGTGCGGTCAGCCTGCGCTTCGGCAGCCCGCCTCTCACCCACGAAGAGGCCATCACCAAGATCGAGGTCACCAACGAGGTCCTCCGGCAGCTCGCTCAGGCGCTGGACGACGAGCACGGATCGGGCAGTGGTCAGGCGTCGGTGCAGCTGCTGCTCGAGAGCTCGGGTTCTGCCTTCGCCAGCTTGTTCGCAGGCGTGGACGCCAGCCGCGATGGAGCCCTCGACACCATGCGGGTGCTGGGAAACATCGACAAGCGACCGGAATCCGAGCGCCGGCGCTCCCTCAACCGCGCCATGCGCGACCTCGTGGAGCGCGGGTTCACGCTCGCCGTCGAGCGCGTGTCCGAGGGGCGCTTCGAGCTGCTGCTCGAGCGGATCGCAGGCTACCAGCACCGCCTGGGGCTGTGAACCGCGCGGCCGCCCGTGAGCTGACCCTGCGGCTTGGCGCTCTGGCTGTGGCCGTGGTGCTGGTCGGCGCCCAGGCTCCAGAGAGGGCCGAGGGGGCTCTGTCGGGTTCGCTCGCTACGCCGCCTCAGCTCCAGGAGCAGGAGGGGGAGGATCAGGCCGGCGCTCGCGGGCCATCGCCGGCTCCCTGGGACTCCGACCCTGGCGCGCTGCCGCCCGAGGTCGCGCGGCTGGCCTACAACGTCCGGACGCTCCCGTTGCCCCAGCGCATCGGCGCCATCAGTGAGCTCTTCCTGGAACGTCCCTACCAGGATGGCTGCGCCGGCGAGGGCAGCGGCTTCGATCCGGACCCTCCTGCGCGGTACGACGTCTTCGACTGTGTCACCTTCATCGAGGAGGTGCTCGCGCTGGCCCTCGCCCCCGACCCCGCCTGGGTGGGGTGGTATCGCACCGCGCTTCGATTTCATGGAGGGGTGCCGACCTATCAGGCCCGCAATCACTTCTTCGTGATGCAGTGGATCCAGCACAACCTGCAGGAGGGCTTCCTGCGGGACGTCACGAGTGAGCTGGGGGAGCCTGTCTGGATCGAGCGTGAGATCACAGCCGCCACCTACGACGCCTGGCGGAGGAGGGACCGCTTCCCCCTGGCGGACGAAGATCTCCCACAGGGAACCATGCGGCTGCCGGTGCTGGGGCTGGAGCAGGCCCGCGCCGTGGTGGACCGGATTCCGCTGGGAGCTCTCATCGTCACCGTGCGAATCCCCCTGGAGCACATTCCCATCGTGGTCACCCACGTGGGCTTCACGGTGCCGGCGGACGAGCCCACCATGCGCCACGCTACCCGGATGGGAGACGGGCGGGTGCGGGACGACAGCCTGGCCTGGTACATCGAGCACCTCGAGAGCTACACCAACTGGCCTGTCGCCGGGATCAGCGTGCTCGTGCCCCAGGAACAGGGGCCGCGCCTGGTCTCGTCGCCGCCCGAGCCGTGAGGCGCTGGTCAAGCTCGAGGTCTCTGTCCCCCTGGCGGTCCCGGCGGAGGAGAGCGCAGGCACGCCTAAAGGACCGCCGAAATGCTTCGACGGTCCAAACGAACCAGCCGAGGGCTGCGGGCTAGCCCGCAGGCTCCCGCACTAGAACGAGATGTCGCCCTGCTCGGCCGGGCGGGGCATCTTGGCGCTCTTGCTGAACAGCAAGGCCTTGTACAGGGCCTGACCGGACAGACGTGCAGCGACGCGTGCCGACACGTTGGCGTTGATCATGGGGGTCGCCTGGGTGGCGCCCACACTCACAGACGGCGTGACGGCGATGCCATCGGCGAAAGCCGTGGAAACGCCCAACAGGAGCGCGACAATCATCATTCGACGGAGCATGGTTCCTCCTTCTGGCTAGGATGCCATCCCGCCCCGGTCATCGGGACGATCGCCATCCACAATACCAGTGACCGTAGAGGGCCGCTGGTTAACATTCGGTCCAGCCTGCACCGGGGGCTGGATCAGCGCTGAGGGGGCGGCTCCGAAGCCGACCGACCCGCTCGCACAAGCTCGAGCTTGACCCAGGCTGATCCGCTGGTGGCGGTGGCGACCGGCTCCAGGACGAGCTCGCCGAGGCGGCTCATGGGCTCGCCGTACCGGCTGTGAACGATCAGATCGCCGGGCGCGAGGTCCTCGGGGCGGGTGGTGGGTCCGAAGGGCGACAGGCCCGCCCAGGGCTGCGCCACCAGCCCGGCGTAGGGCCTCGTGAGGGCGGTGAAGAGGTGGCTCTCGACCCAGACTCGACCCTGCTCGGGGCGGTGCTGTTCGATCTGCTCCGCCGCGATCCGCCAGGCCCGGGCCTGGTCCACGCCGAAGAGGTTGGCTTCGGGCCCACGGGGGTGCAGCCAGCGCGCGGAGGGTAGGCTGGCCAGGACCACCAGCGCTGTCACGATCGCCGCGCCGAGCAGCGGCTGACGCTTCACCGCGGGTACGGTCGAGCGCAGGGCCTGGATGGTGAGGGCCAGCCCCATCAGGCTGGCGACCGTGATGGCCGGCAGCAGGTAGCGCACGTGGGTGTAGGCGTCCTGGGCGCCACGTCCGCCGAGGAAGTTGAGCCCTGCGAAGACGAGCAGCTGCGAGACCACGAAGACCCCGCAGACCAGCTGCGCCTGTCTGGAGCGCGCCACCGGGGGAGCCGGGGCGGCGCGACGGACCAGCTGAGCCGCGAGCGCGCCCAGGGTCAGGGCCCAGATCAGCCAGCGCCCAGTGGTGAGCAGGGACAGGTGGAGCACCGACCCCAGGTCGCGCAGGTAGGCGCCGAGGTCGGCGGGCAGGTGCTCGGCGCCGGCGAGGGCCCAGCCTGCGTTGTGCTTGTGGACGAGGGCCCAGGCCAACAGCGCCAAGGGCGCCGCGGTGCTGGCCACGAGCAGGCGCGGGTTGCGGTCCTTCACGGCCAGGAACAGGGCAGGGGCCACCAGCAGTGCCGCCGGCTCCTTGAGCCAAGCGGCCAGGACCGTCAGGAGTGCGAAGCGCGGCGCCCGGTCGTCGCAGAGCGCGACCAGGGCCCAGACCGACGCGGCCAGCAGAGGAAGATCGGTGTCGGGTCGGGCCAGCTGCGCCAACAGGGGAGGGGAGAGCAGCGCCGCGGCCGCCAAGGGGACGCCCGCGGGCCCCGCCAGGCGGCGAGCCAGGGCCACGACACCCAGGCCCAGCAGGGCGACCACCGGGAGGCAGGCCAGGCGCACGACCCAGGCGTGGGGGCCGAGGACCCGGAGCCACAGGGCCAGGTAGTGGAACCACAGGGGGGGATGGCCGTAGTCGGGCAGCCCCCCCGTCCATTGGGGTGGCAGGGTCAGTGTGGGAATGCAGGCCAGGGGCAGATCCCCAGCGGCGATCCACCGTGGGCCCTGCTCGGCCAGCAGGTGGGCCCGGGGCACCCACCAGAACAGGCTGTCCTCCACCAGCGGCAGATCGACCCAGAGGAGCAGAAAGAGGACCGGGAGCAGCGCCACGAGCACTGGGAAGGCGGCACGGGGCTGGGGCCATGGCGCGGTCACCTGGTGGTTCTCCGGTGCTCTCTTGGCGCTGCTCGCTCCCCCAGGGGGGAGGCGGTTCGCAAGGGGATTGTGAGGACCTAGCACGGGCCCCATATTCGGGCCCCCTGTCGGGATAAGCCTGTGGCACCTTGCGGGCCCGGGTGGCCACGGTCGACGACCCTTCCCCCGCATCGGAGGACTCATGAGACGCCTGGATGTGCTCTTTGTCGCTCTCTTCGCTTGCATGCTGGTCTTGGTTCCGCAGCGCGCCATGGCCCAAGACGAAGAAGTCGAAGGCTACGTGATGAACGACCTGCGGGCCACGGTCCACCTGCCCGACAAGTGGGAGGTGCCCACCGGTGGCTGGTCAGACTGGGAGTTCAGGTGCAAGTCCGAGAAGGGCGACATCGAGATGCGGCTCTGGTACACGCCCTTCCAGGTGGAGTCCAGCCAGGAGGCTGCCGCGGGTTGGGTGAAGATGCACACCACCCGGCTGGCCAAGCACAAGGCCGAGAACATCGAGGCCAAGCGGATCGAGGTCACCGACCGCAACGGCACCCGCATGGTCGAGATGGACCTGTCCTTCGTGTTCGAGGGCGGCACGGTGAAAGGCCTGTACCAGGCGGTGGCTTTCCAGGGCTACGGCAAGGTGGTCCACCTGGCTCTGATGTCCAACGATCGCAACGCTGTCAAGACGACCGAGGCGCTGGCCCACTTCCTGGACACCATGGAGTGGCACAAGCAGGCCGAAGATGTCTCCGAGCTCTGGGGCAAGGTGGGCACGCCCGCCGGGTTCGAGAACAGCCTCCCCGAAGGTTGGCGCGGCTTCTCTCCCTCCGAGCTGGGCCCGGTGGCGGAGCTGGTCAAGAAGACCGGCCAGGGCCGCTACGACAAGGAAGCCTGCTGGGCGGCCTTCGAGCCTGTGGGTGGCGACGTCGAGCCTGACTTCATGATCTTCTGCCATGGCGGGCTGCTGCTGGACAAGGTCGACGAGTACTCCTGGGACGGCATCGAGCCTATGGTTCGCAACAAGTTCTTCGGCGACACCACCATCGAGGTGGAGCAGGCCGACAAGGTGGTCGTGGGCGACCGGCTGGGCTTCCTGTACCATCCCCCCGCCCGTGGCAACGAGACCCTGATGGCGGTCGCGCCCTTCGAGACGGGCAACGTCATGGTCGGCTGGGCCCGCGCGGGTCAGGCCGCCGGCAGCGTGGACGACGCCTTCGGCAGCGTCCTGAGCAGCACCCGCTTCACCGGCCCCAATGGCGGTGAGCAGCCCATCGGCGGCATCGGCGGCTGGTTCGTCTACTCCATCCGCTACCGTCCCACCAACCCGCTCTTCATCGGTCCGGTGGTGCTGGTGCTGTTCAGCTTCCTGGGGCTCATCGTGGTGCTGGCGCGCCACAAGCCCAAGGAGCTCGAGGACTACTAGCCGGCTCTCGGCCTGCTTCGGGCCCGTCTGGCTCACCCCTCGGCGCTGGCTTCACGGTCAGGACCGAGGGGTGTCTCGTTGTAGGGTCAGCGCCCGCCGCGCAGCTTGCTGCGGCGATCGGTTCCGCCCGTGCCCAGGGGCCGGGGATCGTCGAACAGATCGGGCTTGTTCAGGGCGTCGATGGCGGTCTGACGGGTGATCTTGCCGGAGAGGGCGAGGTTCTTGACCGCGACCTCCATGGTCTGCATGCCCACGCTGGTGCCGGTCTGCATCATGGATGGGATCTGGAAGAGCTTGTTCTCGCGGATCAGGTTCCGGATCGCCGAGTTGACGATCATGATCTCCATGGCCGCGGCGCGGCCGCCCTGGGCGCCCTTGAGCAGCATCTGGGAGATCACCGCCTGCAGGGCCGTGGAGAGCATCGTGCGCACCTGGGCCTGCTGCTCGTGGGGGTAGGCATCGATCATGCGGTCGATGGTCTCGGGGGCCGAGTTGGTGTGGAGCGTGCCGAACACCAGGTGGCCTGTCTCGGCCGCCGTGAGCGCCAGGCTGACGGTCTCGAGGTCGCGGAGCTCGCCGACGAGGATGACATCAGGGTCTTCGCGCAGGGCCGACCGCAGGGCCGCGGCGAAGCTCACGGTGTGGGTGCCCACCTCGCGCTGGTTGATGATGCACTTGTTCGGGGAATGCACGAACTCGATGGGGTCCTCGATGGTGAGCACATGCTCGGGGCGCGTCTTGTTGATGTAGTCGATGATGGCGGCGAGGGTGGTGGACTTGCCGCTGCCCGTGGGGCCGGTGACCAGGACGATGCCGCGCCGGTAGTTGGCGATGTGGGTGAAGACCGGCGGGAGCTTGAGCTCCTCGAGGGTGAGCACGCGGCTGGGGATCTGGCGCATGACCAGGCCTACGCCCTTGGCCTGGGTGAAGACGTTGACGCGGAAGCGGCACAGGCCCTTGATGCCGATGGAGAAGTCGATCTCCCAGTCGGTCTCGAAGGTCGTCTTCTGTTTTTCGCTCATGACCGAGTAGGCCAGCCGGCGGGCCTGGTCACTGGTGAGGGGCTCGGTGTCCAAGCGCCGGACCTCTCCGTCGATGCGCAGGGCCGGCTTCTCGCCGGCGCTGACGTGGATGTCCGAGGCCCCCTGCTTGTAGGCCATGTGCATGAGGTCGTGGATGCGGATGGTCATGGGGGCTCCTGCTCGGAAACCATCCTACCGTGAGGTGGGCCAGAGCTCGTGGAAGCGGGCCAGGAAGGCAGCCTCGGCGGCGGGGGCGGACATCGGCACGATCGGCTCTGGGAGGGGCTCTGCGGGAAGCCCCCAGGGCTCGGGAGGCGCGGCCATCAGGTCCCGTTGCTCGGTGGCGAGCAGCACATCGTCTGCGCGCTTGACCTCGTCCGGCATGGGCCACGGCAGGCCGTAGCAAGCCATGATGCGCTCGAGCAGGCGGTCCTCGAAGGCCACGAAGTCGGGCATCTGGCGCTTGATGGGCCGTGGCAGATCGGAGATGTAGGCCTCTGCAGCGTCATGCAGCAAGCCCCAGAGGGCATGCTGGGGGGGGACGGCCCGGGAGATGCGCACGCTGTGCTCGGCCACGGAGTAGAACTCGTGACAGTGGCCGTTGAAGCGGCACAGCAAGCTCAACGCGTGGGCGATGTCTCGGACGTCGATGGAGCCGGGCTCGGGATCGAGGGGGCGAAAGGCCTTGCCGGTCCAGGTCTGGATCCAGTCCATCCCTACACGCCCGCGATGGGGTTCCACTGGACCTCGCGCAGGAAGCTGCCGCGGAGGTACTCCTTGTGGATCACCTCGGCCATCTCGCCTGGGGAGCGGTACTGCTCCCAGCTGACCTTGATGACCGGGACCGTGCGCGAGATCTGGCGGATGAAAGCCTGGTAGTTGGCATTGAGCGCGCTGAGGTACTCGACGGTGATGCCGGTCTCGACGCCCCGGGCGCGCTCCTGGATGCGCTCCATGGACGACTCGGGGGAGAGGTCGAGGAAGACGATCACGTTGGGGCGGCACATGAAGTTGGACATGTGCTTGAACAGCGCGAGGTAGGTGCGGTAGTCGCGCTCGTCCATCTGGCCGAGGTCCACGAGGGTCTTGGCGAAGACGGAGTCCTCGTAGATGGTGCGGTCCTGCACGCCGCCGCCGCCGGCCCAGATGACCTCTTGGTGCTGCTGGAAGCGACGGTTCAACAGATAGATCTGGGTCGCGAACGCGTAGCGCGGCGTGTCCCGGTAGAAGTCGGCGAGGTACTCGTTGTCGGCTACGGGCTCGTAGTAGACGGGTAGGCCCAGGTGCTCGCCCAGGGCGGTGGCCAAGGTGGACTTGCCCGCGCCGATGAGGCCTGCGATGCCGATGAAGAGGTCCTGGAGGGTCTCGTTTTGCATTGTGTTCTCCTGGTGGGCCCTTAACGCGGCCCGACCGCGGAGAACCGTCAGCGTGCCGTCCTGGCCGCTGGGCTGTCGTCGATAGGTGCGAGCGCTGGCGCCTCCACCCCGGGCAGCGCCGCCGCGTAGCAGGCCCGCTGCTCCCCTGGCGTCAGGGGTCGACACCAGCGCAGTCGCAGGTCCCCCAGATCGAGGGGGCCGAGGCTCACTCGCCTGAGCTTGACGATCTGCAGGTCCTCGCGCTCGCACAGGCGGCGCACCTGGCGGTGCCGGCCTTCGGTGAGCACGATCTCGATCCAGCTCGAGCGCGCTCGATCCATCACCCAGCGGGCCCGCGCTGGGCGGCTGGGCCCCTCGGAGAGCTCGAGGGGGCGCTCCAGGGCTTCGATGCGCGGGTCGTCGGGGTGCAGCCTGGGCCGCAGCTTGACTTGGTAGACCTTCTCGATGGCGGGCCCGTCGTGCTGCTCCGGGTCCAGCAGGGCGCGGGCCAGGCGGCCGTCGTCTGTGAACAGCAGCAGGCCCTCGGTGTTGTAGTCCAGTCGCCCGACGTGGGGCAGGGGAGGGAAGTGGGCGGGCACATGGTCGTAGACCGTACTCCGGCCCTCCGGATCGCCCCGTCCCGTGATGCACCCCGGCGGCTTGTTCAGCACGAAATAGGAAAACAACGCCAACCCCTGACTGTGATGGAGGGGTTCATCCCCTCCCGGTGTATGACGGCCGAGCTAGTCCCAGAGATCATCCAGGCTCAGCGTGACGGGATCGGACTCCAGCGCCGCCTGGCCTTCGCGCTCGGCGATCCACACGCGCAGGGTGTGGTCGCTCATGTCCAGGATGGTGCTGTGGGCTGTCCAGGTCCGGGCGACCTCGCCCAGCAGGGCCTCGGAGGCCGCGGCGTCGAGCCCGCCGCTGCCCACGGCCTGGTCGATGCCGGCGGCGAGGGTGCGGTAGCGGCCCACGGAGTCGCCCCCCGACGGCGGGGCTGTGCGCTGCATGTAGTGGTTGGTGCAGACGGTGGCGTCGGTGGTCTGCAGATCGCCTTGGTGCTCGCCCGGCACACGGACCGTGGCCTGGGCGTCCGCGTGGTCCTCGCTGCCGTCGTACTCGAAGACCGCGCCTCCCGCGTCGTGCAGCGCGGTCTGGGCCCAGCCCAGGTGCAGGCCGTTGCCCCGATACTGGGCCGCGTCTTCGAGCACCTGCTCGACGGTGCTGGCAGGGTCGTCCGATCCCCAGCTGGCGGTGATGGCCTGGCGCATGGCGAGCATGCGCGGGGTGAAGCTGTAGCCGGAGCTGGACTCGAGCCCGACGATGTTGTGCATGGTGAAGGCGGTGCCCTCTTCGGTGAAGCAGGAGATGCAGCCCACCAGGCCCGGCGTGGAGACGGAGACGAAGCGGGCCCCGCCCTCTTCGGAGGAGTCGTAGACCTTGATGATGTGCTGGTCGAGGAAGGTGCCCTCGGGGTCGATGCTGTAGTCGAAGTTGCGGGCGTGGATCATGGCGCCGGTGGCCGTGGCCTCGCCCCAGGCCGTGAAGCTGGAGCAGGCCCAGTCGCCCACCGCGTTGGCCACCAGCAGATCGTCCAGCTCCACCGGGCGGCTGCCTCCCTCGCCCAGCCCGAGGTGGTCCGAGGTGACGATCAGGTCTTCTTCGGGACAGTTCTCGCGCATGCCCGCGGCGATGCCCTCGAGCTCGGCCCGATCGCCCTCGGGGATGTCGATGAAGCCCAGCGCCAGGGCCGAGATGGTGTCCCAGTCGTAGCCCACCTGGGCGACCAGGTAGTTGAGGATGTAGTCCTCGAAGACCTGGGTGAGGCGACCGCACATCAGCGTGCCCTCGGCGTAGCCCATCTCGTAGCGGGTGCCCCAGAGCTGCAGGACCTCACGGCCGTCCACGGTCTGCAGGCGGCCGTTGACGTCGGGGCCGGTGTCATCGCCCTGGGTGTCGTCAGGCGGCTGGGTGTCGGTGGGATCGCGCCCGGTGTCTTTGGGCTCGCAGGAGACCAGGGTGAGGACGAGGACGAGGAGGCTGGCGCGCATGGGAGCTCCGGGTCGAGCCCAGAGCGTAGCGCAATCCGGAATGGGTGGCGTTGGGTGAGGCCACAAAGGCCCGCCCCTACTCGAACAGCGCCAGCAGCTCGTCGGAGCTCAGGCGGGCGGCGAGCACTCCCTCGTCGCCGATGGCCGCCCGGGCCAGCTCGCGCTTGGATGCCTGCAAGGCCACGATGCGCTCCTCGACGGTGTCGGCGGCCACCAAGCGCACCGAGAACACTGGCCGAGACTGGCCGATGCGGTGGGCGCGGTCGACGGCCTGGTCCTCCACCGCCGGGTTCCACCACGGGTCCAGGTGGAAGACGTAGTCGGCGGCGGTGAGGTTGAGGCCTGTGCCGCCTGCCTTGAGGGACAGCAGGAAGGCCGAGGGGCCGTCGGGGGACTGGAAGCGGTCCACCACCGCCTGGCGGTCGCGGGTGGAGCCGTCCAGGCGGCAGCAGCTGATGCCGGCTTGCTCCAGCGCGGGCTCCACGAGATCGAGGAAGGAGGTCCACTGGGAGAAGACCAGGGCGCGGTGGCCCTCGGACGCCAGGTTGGAGAGGTGCTCCACCAGCGCCACGAGCTTGGAGCTGTCTGTGTCGTCGCGGCCAGGCAGGAGCCCCGGGTGGCAGGCGGCCTGGCGCAGGCGCAGCAGGGCCTCGAGCACGCCCAGGCTGCGCTTGGCGCCGATGGCGGCTCGCACCTGCTCGAGGCCCGACAGGCGAACGGCCTCGTAGATGTTGCGCTCCTCTTCTCCCAGCTCGCAGCGGACGATCATCTCGGTGCGGGCGGGCAGCTCTGGCGCCACCTCGCGCTTGAGGCGCCGCAGCACGAAGGGGCGCACCCTGCGTCGCAGCCACGCCAGCGCCTGGTGCTGGTCCGGGCCCCCCAGGGCGTGGGCTACGCGCTCGGCGAAGGCCTCCCGGCGACCGAGGAAGCCCGGCAGCACGAAGGAGAAGAGGCTCCACAGCTCCTCGAGGCGGTTCTCCACCGGGGTGCCGGTCAGGGCCAGCCGGTGCTCGGCCTGGATGCGGCGCGCGGCCTTGGACACAAGGCTGTCGGGGTTCTTGATGGCCTGGGCTTCGTCCAGGACCGCGTAGCGCCAGGGGATGGCGGAGAGGGTGTCGACGTCCCGCCGGAGCAGGGCGTAGGAGGTGATCACCAGCTGCGCCGAGGGGTCCATGCTGCGGTTGGGGCCGTGGTAGAGGCAGGTCGTGAGTCCCGGGACGAAGCGCGCCGCTTCGGCTTGCCAGTTTCTCAGCACCGAGGTGGGTGCCACCACCAGGCTGGGACCAGGGACCGAAGCGATGGCCACCAGCGCCTGCAGGGTCTTGCCCAGGCCCATGTCGTCGGCCAACAGCCCGCCCAGCTCGGCGTCCCGCAGGAAAGCCAGCCAGTCCACGCCGCGCTGCTGGTAGGGGCGCAGATCCGCCTCCAGGCCTGGGGGCAGCACGGTGGGTGGCAGGCCCTGGAAGTCCTGGGCGAGCTGTCTCAGGCGATTCAGGGATGGGGGCAGGGCCTCGGGCTCGGAAAGGCTGGCCAGGGACGCGGCGGTGTGGGCGGGGACGATGTTGTCCTCGTCCTTCGCGTCCATCAGCTCCGCGAGGGTCCAGCCGTGCTCCTCCAGCCACGCCAGGGGCAGCGGCGCGAACCCGCCGTCCAGCAGGGGCACCACTGAGCGACCCATCTGCCAGGCCGCGAGCATGGCGTGTGGATCGGCACCGTCACCGTCGACCTCCACTCGGTAGGTGCCGCGGCCCTGGTCCTCGAGGCGCACGCCGGGCCGGAGCTGGCGTCGCACGAACCGGAAGCGCTCGGCCAACTCCCACCCCTCGACGGAGCCCTGGAAGCCGTGAAGGGGGCCAGCGGCGAAGCGGATGGCGGCTTCTGTCTCCAGCACGTTGCGCCGCCCGGGCGAGGTGCCCAGGAAGCGGGAGCACTGCTTGCGCAAGGTTTCTTCGCGCTTGGGGTCGCGGATGGGGACCCGGTCACGCCCCAGCAGCACCAGGCGATCCCGGTCCAGGCGCGCGACCGGAGGATCGCCGTAGACGATGGTGGGCAGGATCTCGAGGCGGTCGTGGGAGCCTTCCTCGATGAGCAGGTGCAGGTGAGGTGGGTCAGGGGTGGTGCTGGGCAGGCGCTTGGTGCGCAGGTCCAGGGCGAGGCGCTTCTCGACCTTGGGCAGGAACTCTCCCACCAGGCGGCCCACCTCGTCGGGGCCGAAGTGCAGCCCCCGGATCAGCACCTGTCGCTCCGTCTCGTCCAGCAGCCTCCGGGGCACGGGGTGCAGGTGGTCGCCGCAGCGCACCACGCCCCCCTCGAAGACCTCCTCGATGCGGGGATCCCGTATCAGCTGCACGTGGAAGCCGTCCCCCTCGTCCTCGACCTTCACCACCCCCGAGCGGGCCTCGCCGCTGCAGCGGATGGGGCGCTCGTCCAGGGTCACCACCGTGGCGTCAGCCAGGCCCTTCATCAGCCGTGGCCACAGCTCCGCGGGGATGCGGTTGCCCATGCGGGTGATCAGCGCGGCCTCGACCTCGAGATCGCCGGCGCTGCACCAGGCCGCGCTGCGGGACAGGCTGCCCTTGACCGGTGTGCGCTGGGGGGGCGTGTCTCCAGGAGCGGGGATCTCGAGGTAGCGCTCGATGGAGAGCCCCCGTCCCGAGCGCCTCAGGGCATGCACCACCCGGGTGGCCGAGGGTGTGGTGGAGCCCAGGTGCGAGCTGGGGCGGCCGGGCTGCGCGGGGGCGCGCTCCTGGCTGCCGGCCTGCTGCTTGTGGCGGATGGCCGCCGCGGCCACGTGGACGCAGGCGTCGGCGCGGGAGCCGCAGTCGCAGCCCCAGTCCCCGTCTTGGGGCCAGAGAAAGACCTCGTGGGGCACCGGCTTGCCGGGGATGCGCACCGAGGCCTTGACCTCTTCGTCAGACTGCCGCTCCACCCGCACGCAGCCCTGGCGGCACAGCCGCACGGCCGCGGACCATGTGTGGTCCGGGACGGTCTCGCGGATGGAATCCAGCAGCTGCGACATCAGGCGCGGCTAATGCGGGCGGCTCCTTCCGGCCACGGCCTTGCGCCCGGGATACGCCATGGCCCATGAGGACCTCGCTCGCCATCCTGATGTCGGGGCTGCTCGCCTGCGAGCCGGCGCCACCTTCGTCGCCCCCACCCGTCGCGCTGGAGCCCGCCGTCGGCCAGGAGGTCTCCCATCCGCCGCCTCCTCTACCTCCGCCTCCACCTCAGCCCCGCGACTACCTGAGCCCGGTTCCAGAGGGCATGGTTGATCTGTGCGAGGTCGTCGAGGGCCTGCGGTGCCAGATCGCCTACCACTCGGCGGACAACTTCACCGGGGCCCCCCTGCCCGGCTACGGGGCCCCTGCGGCCTGGATGTTGTCTCAGCCGGCCGAGGCTCTGGTTCAGGTCCACAGATCCCTGGCCGAGCGAGGCTACGGCCTGCTCGTGTTCGATGCCTATCGGCCCATCCGAGGCACGCTGGCCATGGTGGCGTGGGCCGAGCGTACCGGCCAGGCTCACCTGCTCAACGGCTACATCGCTCGGCGCTCCGGCCACAACCACGGCCACACCGTGGACCTCACCCTCTACCAGCTGGACACGGGCGAGCCGGTGGACATGGGCTGCCCCTTCGACACCCTCGACGAGCGGGCTCACACCAGCAACGCCGAGGGCGAGGCCCTGGCCGCCCGGCTCGTGTTGGTGCAGGCAATGAAGGACCAGGGCTTCCGCAACTACTCCAAGGAGTGGTGGCACTACCGCCTCCCCATGGACGGAACGCAAGCTCGCGACGTGCCATACGGCTGCTTCGAGGCGGCCGAGGGGGCGTGGGAGCCCGTGGAAGGCTGGGACCGGACTGGCTATGAGCCTGCGATGAGCTGGGACCCGCGCCCGTGCCCCGCGCCGGACGCCGCCCCAGACCCCGGGAGTGTGCCATGATCACGAACCTCGCCCTCGCCTTGGCTCTGTCCAGTGCTGGCATCAGCCAGGAGACCCCGGCAGAGAAGGAGCTCCGCACGGGGCTGCCCCCCGCCGTCACGGCATCCAGGCTGCCTGTGCTCACCGATCAGCTGCGCACCAGCAAGATCGAGGAGGCCGAGCTGCGCGCCTTGCTCGAGACCGCGCTTGGCTCTGGTGTGTCCGTGTACAGCCTGGTGGGTGCGCTCGAGGTGGTCGTCGAACAGCTCGAGGCCGGTGTCTCCATGCCAGATCTCGCGCTGCACCTGCCTGGGCTCATCGTCCAGGGCTTCGAGGGCGACGCTCTGGCCGCCAGGCTGCTCGCCGCTGGCCAGACCGCCACGGCGGCCATCGCGGTGGGGGCTTCGCCTGCCCCTGTCGTCGAGCCCGAGGCTGTGGAGTCCCCCAGTGCTGAGATCAGCTCCGATTGAGTCGAGGGGACAACGCAGCCCAGCCTCCCTGCGGGAGGGTGAGTTCCATGGGCGATGCGTAGGGGATCTTCTGGAAGCCGATGGAGTCCAGGGGCAGCCCCAGCGCTAGGCCGCGGAGCACCCGCAGGGGCCCGGCGTGAGCCACGATGATCCCGGATCGGTCAGGCATCGGGGCCAGGAAGTCCAGCAGGCGTAGGGCGAGGAGCTCGAGGCTCTCACCCTCGGGAGGGGAGTCCTGCCAGCCCACCAGTTGGCGGCCGCGGCCCGATCGCCGGACAGCGTCGTAGCTGCGACCTTGCCAGCGCCCCAGGTGCCGCTCGCGCAAAGCAGGGTGGAAGACCCAGGTCGCGGACCAGCCGGCGGCCGCGGACAGAGCCGCGGCGGTCTGCTTGGCTCGCAGCAGGTCGCTGCAGAGCAGAAGCGGGGGAGGCGAGGAACCGCCGAGGCGCAGCCCGGCCATGACGGCCTGCCAGCGCCCCTCATAGTCCAGCGGCGTGAGGCCTTGTCCATCGAGCAGGCGCTGCGCGTTGCGCGCGGTGCGACCATGGCGAAGGAGAATCCAGCGGCTCATGCGCTCGTAGCCTCGAGGGATGGGTGGGGGCGACCCGCCGCAGTGTCGTAGCCGATGTCGGCATGATCGACGCGGGTAGGAGCCGCTCCGCCTAGGGCGCGGCGACATGCCGCGGCGGCGGAGCCGTCGGCGGTGTGAACGGCGCGGGAAAAGGCTGCTCCAAGTACGGCAGGCGCTACGCCAGCGAAGGACTCTCCGCCTCGGGCGCGGCGACATGCCGCGGCGGCGGAGCCATCGTCGGTGTGAACGACGCTGGAAGAAACCGCTTCACCTCGGGCGCGGCGATATGCCGCGGCGGCGGAGCCGTCGTCGGTGTGAACGGCGCGGGAAAAGGCTGCTCCAAGTACGGCAGGCGCTACGCCA
>CALDOK010000408.1 GCA_937912125.1 uncultured Pseudomonadota bacterium | reverse complement strand
CCGCCACCGACGCTTTTACCCGCCGCCTGCTACCCCGAAGGGGTTCCGTTCAACTGTACAGACTGGCTCCACCTCGTGGAGCGCCGGGGGATGGCAGGCGAGCGTGATATCATTCGCCACCGCGAGGCCCACCGTGCGCCCTGAACCAGAATTCAGCATCGTCATCCCCCTGTTCCAGGAGGCGGATCTCGTCGCCCGGGTGGTGGAGGTCATCGCCGCGCAGATGGACGATACCGGGCGCAGCTGGGAGCTGATCTGCGTGGATGACGGCTCCACGGACGCGACCCCCGATCTGCTCCAGGGCATCGGGGCGAGCGACCCTCGCGTTGTCCCGGTGCTGCTGTCCCGCAACTTCGGCAAGGAGTCGGCCATGGCCGCGGGGCTCGATGTGGCCCGGGGCCGGGCGGTGGTGTTGATGGACGGCGATCTTCAGCATCCTCCGGCGTTGCTGCCCGCGCTCATCGCCCGCTGGGACGAGGGCTTCGAGGTGGTCAATGCGGTCAAGGAGCGCCGTGGGCGCGAAAGTGTCCTCTACGGGCTGGCTGCTCGACTCTTCAACGCCATGATGGGCCGGGCCGTGGGGCGGAGCTTCGAGCGCGAGTCGGACTACAAGCTGCTGGATCGCCAGGTGGTCCAGGCCGTGCTGGCCTGCCCGGAGCGCAACCGCTTCTTTCGCGGGCTGGTAGCCTGGGTGGGATTCCGTGTGGCGCGGGTGCCCTTCGAGGTCCAGGCGCGGCCTCTCGGGCAGAGCCGATGGTCGCTGCTGGCGCTGGCTCGCTACTCCACCAAGAACCTGCTGGCGTTTTCGTCCTTTCCCCTCATCGCCATCGCTTGGCTGGGCTTACTGGTCAGTGGTGCGGGCGTGCTGCTGGGCGTCCAGACTCTGTACAACTGGGCGCGGGGCGCCGCGGTCACCGGCTTCACCACCACCATCCTCTCGGTGCTCGGGATGGGGGGGGTGATCCTGGTCTGCCTGGGCGTGGTGGCCGCCTACCTGGCGGTGGTCTACGACGAACTCAAGGCGCGTCCGGTCTACGTGGTTCGCGCGCCCCGAGAGCCTTGGACCCCGCCCGAGTCGGCGGATCGGCGGCGGTAGGTCACGCCCGCCCAGCACAGCAGGACCGTCAGGGCTGCGAGGCTGGTCCACAGCCCCGGGAGCCACCCTGGGGGTTGGTAGCGCAGCTCCACTCGGGTGGCCCGCGAGGGCAGCCGCAGCGCCCGCTGGCAGCCGTTGGCCACCAGGATGTCGGCAGGCGCCCCGTCGATCCAGGCATGCCAGCCCTCGTCCCAGGTGTCGCTGATCACCAGCATCCCTCCGCCCAGGCCTGGTGGGATGGACATTGAGATCCGGTTGGGGCCGTCTTCTTCGATCTCCACAGGGGTCAGCGCGCCCGCGGCGCTGCCGGAGGACGCGGCGGCCCCCTCGACGACCGGCACGGCGGATCGCTTGGCACCGTCGCCCATCAGCCACGCCATGGCGGCGGTGTAGTCTTCGGCGGCTTCCCAGTGGGGGGTGACGTACGCCCGGGGCAGAGCCGAGGCGTTGCGGTACAGCAGCAGCACGTCCTTGTCTCTCCGCTCGAGCCGGCCGCCCTCGAGGGCGAATGGGCTGAGCAGCCAGCGCACGCCACCTCGGTCGAGCTGGGCTTGGAAGGCGTCGCTCACTCGCGGGTCGTCCACCGTGGGCCGGCCGGGCCGCGCGCGCTGGGGCAGGATGTCGCGGTTGTACTCCTGCCACTGCGCCGCGCTGCGCCAGTGGACCATGCGCGCATAGCCCGAGGCCGAGTGCAGGCCCGTCAGCACCCCCGAGCTCCCCAGGGGCAGGGTCCAGGCCGCGCGGTAGGGCTCAGGGCTCTGGGTGTGCCCCCGAGCTTGGCGGAAGGCGCTCTCCCAGATCTCGAACTCCTGGAGCACCAGCACCCGCTGCCCTGTGGGCCCGTCGGGGTAGATGCCGGGGGGAGTGCCCGCCTCGCGCCAGGCTCGAGTGGAGTCGGTGGGCAGGCGGGGGATCTGGTGGTGCTGTAGGTCCAGCAGCCCCAGCAACGCCACCATCAGGCTCAGCCACAGGGCCTTGCGCGCCCCCAGCTGCGGCCCGACGCGCGCGAGGATCGTCTCGAGACCCAGCGCGCCGAGTATGGCCAGCGCCAGCCCCGTGACCACCAGGAAGCGGGTGGGGAAGCGGAACAGCTTCATGCCTGGGAGCAGCTCCCAGGCCGCCCGGTACAGGGGCGTGTGGGGTCCCAGCACCAGCAGGAGGGACAGCACCAGGCCGGCGGCCCAGAACCAGACTGGGCGCCTCCGCGGGCCGAGGGCGAAGGCCGCGAACGCCAGCGTCAGGGTGATCAGGCCGCCATAGCCGTAGTTGCCCCAGGCGATGGTGCTCACTTGCTGTGAGGCGTAGTCCAGGGTCTCCATGGCGCCCACCAGGGGCGGCCAGATCAGCGCCAGGAGATCCCAGGGGGGGCACGCGAAGGCGGACGCGTACGCCCATGTGGGCTTCACTTGGCCCAGCGACTGCTGCGTGTAGGCCCAGGTGGGCAGCAGCTGCGCGGCACCCAGCGCGAGCCCCAGGCCGCAGGCCACGGAGAAGGAGAGGACCTCCCGGAGTCGGTCCCGCCAGGCTGTCTTCCAGTCACGGCGCCCCAGGTGGAACAGCAGGCGCAGCCCCATCAGCAGGCAGGCGATGTACAGGATCTGGGGATGGCCAGCGAGCACCATCAGCCCGAGCGAGACGGCCAGCGGCGCCCCGCCTCGACGGCCCCGGCTGGCTAGCAGGCGCTCGAGGGTCACCATCATCCACGGCAGGATGGCGGCCGACGCGTGCATGTTGAGGTGCCGCACGTGGGTGACCATGAAGCCGCTCCACGCGTACGCGATCCCCGCGATCAGCGCCGGGTAGGGACCGGCCGCGGCCCGGCGCGCCAGGCACCAAGCCCCCAGCGCCGCAACCACCAACTCGAGGCAGAGGCTGACCCCCAGCGCGGTGTAGGGGTCGAGCAGGCCGTAGAGCAGCGCGTGGGGTGGGAAGAGCGGGCCCGCCTCGATGGAAGCGAGAAAGGGGATGCCCGAGAACACGTCCGGCATCCACAGCGGCAGGTGCCCCTCGGCCAGCGTGCGACCCAGGAAGGCCTTGTAGGGGAGCTGGCTGTGCAGCAGGTCCGAGATGAAGATGTCGTGCTGGATGGGGATGCGCGCCCCCCAGAGCAGGGGCAGCACGGGGACCAGCACCACCAGGTTCCAGGCCCACACCCAGCGCTGGGCTGCAGGCGGGCTGCTGGCGGGCTGCTCGGGCATGGGGGCTCCTGTCGTCGAGGTATAGGAGTCTACCCCGACGCGGCCCAGCACCATGCCTGCCCTTCAGCCTCTCCCCATCGACGACGCCCTGCCGGTCATCCTGGGCGCCCTTCGGGCGGCGGGACAGGCGGTGGTCGTGGCGCCGCCCGGCTCCGGCAAGACCACGCGGGTGCCCTGCGCCGTCCTGGACTCGGGCCTGGTGGGTGCGGGCGTGGTGCTGGTGCTGCAGCCTCGCCGGGTCGCCGCCCGGCTGGCAGCCCGCAGGGTGGCCTGGGAGCGAGGCGTCCAGCTTGGGGGCGAGGTGGGGTACCAGGTGCGCTTCGAGCGGCGCGTCGGTCCCGCCACCCGCGTCGCCTTCCTGACCGAGGGCCTGCTGCTGCGCCGCCTGCAGGCCGACCCCTTCCTCGAGGGCGTGGGCTGCGTGGTCCTGGACGAGCTGCACGAGCGCAGCCTGCATGTGGACCTGGCCCTGGCGCTCCTGCGGGAGGTGCGCGCAGAGGCTCGTCCGGACCTGCTGCTGCTGGCCATGTCGGCGACCCTTGACGCCGCCCCGGTGGTGGAGTTCCTGGGGGGCGCAGAGGCCTGCCCCGTGGTCCGGTCCCACGGACGTCTCCACCCTGTGGAGCACCGCTACCTCGACCAGCCGGACGATCACCCCCTCGCGCTGCGCTGCGCCCGCGGCGTGCGCCGGGCCCTCGCCGCCCGACCCGATGGGCACGTGCTGGCTTTCCTGCCAGGGGCACCGGAGATTGAGCGCACGGCCCGAGCCCTGGGGGACCTCCCGGGGATCCTGGTGCTGCCCCTGCACGGGCGCCTGAGCGCCGCGGATCAGGACCGCGCCCTGGCCCCCAGCGCCGGGCGCAAGGTGGTGCTGGCCACCAACATCGCCCAGACCTCGGTGACCCTGGACGGCGTGGGCGCGGTGGTGGACTGTGGTCTGGTCAAGCAGCCGCGGCTGGACCCGGCCCTGGGGCTCGAGCGCTTGGAGCTGGTGCGCATCGCCGCCGACGCGGCCGAGCAGCGGGCCGGCAGGGCGGGACGAACCGGCCCTGGGCTGGCCATCAGGCTGTGGACCCGCGCCGAGCAGCGCCTGCTGGCGCCGGCCACCGAGCCCGAGATCGCCCGCTGCGATCTGGCCCCCACCGCCCTGGCCCTGGGGGCCTGGGGTGCCGATCCAGGGCGCTTTGGCTGGTTCGCGCCCCCGCCCGAGGCGGCATGGCAGGCGGCCCAGGCGCTGCTGCGCGAGCTGGGCGCCCTGGACGGAGCGGGCCGCATCACAGGCATGGGTCGGCGCATGGAGGCCCTGGGCGTCCACCCTCGCTTGGCGCGGGTGGTGGTGGAAGGGCACCGCGACGGTCGCCTGGCAGAAGCCGCCGCGCTGGCCGCCGCCGCCAGCGAGGAGCGAGGTGGAGAGGAGCGCCTGCGCAGCCTGCTCGAGCGCGAAGCCCGGGGCGCCCTGGGGCCGGTACCCCCCGCCGCGGCCGACCCCGACCAGGAGCGTGCTGCGGCCTGGCTGCTGGCGGGCTTCCCCGACCGGGTGGGCCTGCAGCGGGGGCCTGGCAGCTTGCGCTATCGCCTGGTGGGTGGGCGAGGGGCCGTGCTCGAAGAAGGGTGTGAGGCGGAGGGTGCGCCCTTGATCCTGGCGGTGACCATGCGCGCCGCACGGCGGGGCGAGCGCGCGGAGCATCGCATCACCCGGGCCCTCGCGCTGGAGTCCCGTCAGCTCGCGCTCGAGCAGGTGGACGAGCTGGGCTTCGATGCCGAGCGCGAGGCGGTGGTGGCCCGACGGCTCACCCGCTACCGCGACCTCGTTCTGCAGGACATCCCGGCGTTGGCCCCACCGGAGCCCCAGCGAGTGGCCCAGCTGCTGGCCCTGCAGGCTCAGGCCCACCCGGAGCGGGCCCTGCGGTTGAGTGAAGAAGCAGCCGCCCTGCTGGATCGGCTGCGCTTCTTGGCCCACCACCTGCCCGAGCTGGCCTGGCCCAGGCTCGACGATCTCGGCTCCTTGCTTCCCGATCTGTGCATGGGCCGCCGCAGCTTCGCGGATCTTCGCGGGCTGGACTGGTCGCGCGAGCTGAAGTCGCGGTTGACGGGCCCACAGCTTGCGGCGCTGGAGCGGGAGGCCCCCGAGCGGCTCCCCGTCCCCTCGGGCTCCACCGTGCCCCTGCGCTACCCCGACACTGGCGGCCTGGTGGAGGGTGGCTGGGCCCGGGGCGCCGAGGCCGAGCCCCCGGTGCTGGCCGCCCGCATTCAGCAGCTCTTCGGGATGCGCCAGACCCCCCGGGTGGCCCGGGGTCGGGTGGTGCTGCTGGTGCACCTGCTGGCCCCCAACCAGCGGCCGGCGCAGGTCACCCGGGACCTCGAGAGCTTCTGGCGGACCACCTACCACGAGGTCCGCAAGGACCTGCGCGGCCGCTACCCAAAGCATTCCTGGCCCGAGGACCCCACGGTGGCGGTCCCCGAGGATCGGCCCCGACGCCGCCGCTGAGCGCTACCTGAGGGTGCAGCCCGACAGGGAGCTCTGACAGGCGATGGTGACCTCGTCACCGGCGGCCAGCTGGACCTGCCCCGCCAAGACCCAGCCGCTGTCGAAGTGGGCCTCGATGTCGTAGGTGCCGACAGGGATGGTTCCGGGCTTGAGGCGCCGGTCATCGGCGACCAGGAAGATCTGCCGGGCGTCTCCCTCGGCCGTGACCTCGGCGGTGGCCACATGCCGGGGCGGAGGGGCGGCCTTGGGTGGTTCCGGGCTGGGCGGCGCGCTGGCGGCCGGGGCGGTCGCGCGGGCTCGATTGGACACCCTGCGGTCTTCGGCCAGGCTGGTGGTGGTGGCGTGGACCGCCCACCAGGCCATCAAGGCCAGCACCGCGGTGAGCGCCAGCACGCCCACGCGCAGGCCGTTGTGCCAGGCCGGCTGGGCCCGGGGCATCACCGCGGTGAGCTCGTCGTCGTCGGACTCCTCGAGCACGGCGCCCAGCAGGGGGTCGTTGAGCACAGGCAGGCGCAGATCGAAGATCCGGGCCACCTCTCCCTCGGCCCAGTCCCGCAGCCATGGGCCAGGCAAGCCCGGCAGGATCTGCTTGCAGGCCAGAGCCACCTCGCGCGGGGTGGGGCGTTCTTCTGGTGCGTAGGCCAACATGCGCTCCACCAGCTGGCGCAGCTCCTTGCTCTCGAGGCGGAACAGGCGGCCCGCGGCGTCCTCGATCAGATCGCAGTGCTGGGCCAGGTTGGCGCTGGTGCGGCCCAGCAGCTCGCCGGTGAGCATCTCGTAGAGCACGGCTCCCAGGGAGTAGACGTCGGCGGCGGGGGTGTCGCTGAAGTGCCAGCGCTCCGGGGCCATATACTCGGGGGCACCGAAGAACAGCTCGTCGGTGTTGGCCTCGCGCACGTTGGCGTTGGCCAGGGCCACCCCGAAGTCCACCAGCTTGACGCTGCCGTCGCCGGTGACCAGGACGTTCGAGGGCTTGATGTCCCGGTGGACCAGGTTCAACGGCGTGGCGCCGTCCTTGGCGTTGTGAGCGGCGTCCAGGGCCTCGGCCAGGCGCTCCACCATCTGCACGGTGCAGATGACCGGGATGCGTCCCAGCTCGATCAGCTCTCGCAGGCTGGCCCCGGGGACGTGCTCGAGGATGACCGTCCAGCGGCCCTCGAGGCGCACCAGATCCGACACCTGCACGATGCCCGGGTGGGCCAGGTGGGCCAGCAGGCGGGCTTCGTCCCGCAGCCGCTCGAGGATATCGGGGGAGCTGGCGCGATCGGGGTGCAGCAGCTTGAGGGCGATGGACTTGCGGAATCCAGCGCTGCCCAGCAGCTCGGCACGGTAGACGGTGCCGAACGAACCTACCCCCAGGACCTCGTAGATCTTGTAGAGGCGGCGTACGCTGGCCATGGATGGCTCCCCGGAGGGCGGCTGGGCAGGCGCCGCAGTCTACCACGCGGCGACCACTGGGGCGCTCGCACCCGGGCTATCGGTAGCCGGGCGCCGGGCGGGGCGCCCCGCGTGGGCACAGCGCCCGCTACCAGCAGCTGTCGTAGTCGCACTCGAGGTCGACGTCGTCCGCGTACTGGTACGATCGCCCTCGCTTCTCCGTGAAGACGTCGTCCGGATCGTTGTCATCTTCGCCGGTGCCGAAGTCGCAGGCGGTCGCGGTGAAGCTGGCCTGGTTGCCGTCCACGAAGATCCCGCCGCCGCTGGATGTGGCGACGTTGTTGTGGAAGCCTGCGGCCACCTCGCTGGCGCCCGAGCAGGTGACCACGGCGTCGTCGATGTACAGCCCTGCGCCGTACTCGGCGTCGTTGTCCTGCACGAGGGTCGCGTCCATGGTGAGCACGGTGCTCCGGTCCCAGGCTGCGATGCCGCCACCGCGCCCGCCGGACTCGTTGCCGTTCACCAGGCTGTCACCGAGCTCGAGCGCGGTGCTGCGGAGGCCCAGCCCGCCGCCGTCGGTGGCCGACACGTTCCCGGTCACCCACAGGCCGCTGGCCTCGCCGCTGCAGCTCAGGGCGTAGAGGCCTCCCCCTCCCTGCGTAGCGCTGTTGCTGCTCAGCGTGACCTCGCTGAGGTCCAGCACGGCGCCTTCCAGGTAGAGCCCGCCACCCAGGTCGGCCTCGCACTCCGTGATCACCAGGTCCTGGCCCGTGAGGTCCAGGCCGGCGATGGTGGAGCTGATCCCGCCGCCGTTGCCACCGTCGCCGTCGGTCAGGGTCAGGCCGGCGATGGTGAGCTCGGCGGCGCCGGTCGCGGCGCTGATCACCGGGCCGTCGGAGCCGCCAGACAGGGTGGTGGAGGCCGAGCCGCCGCGCCCGACGATGGTCGCGGAGGCGGCGGAGACGGAGATCAGCCCGACGTAGCTGCCCGGGCAGAAGAACAGGGTTCCGTCGGTGGAGAGCTCGTAGACGCTCGCGATGCTGTGTTCCTGGAAGCTGTCGGTGAGGTCGGTCCAGGTCCCGGAGGCGTCCACGAAGCTCACGATGCCTGCGGGGTCCTCGGTGCCGTCGCAGTCGGTGTCGAGACCGTCGCACCACTCCGTGGCCCGCGGGTGGGTGCTGGCGTCGCCGTCGTCGCAGTCGTCGCCGGTGGGGGACGTCCCGTCGGGCTGAACGCAGGCGGCGATGCTCTGCTCGGCCCCGTAGCCGTCGTCGTCGTCATCGAGGTACCAGATCGTGGCGTCGATGGGATCTTCGTCCACCAGGCCGTCACAGTCTTGGTCCTTGCCGTCGCAGATCTCGTCGGCGCCGGGGTGGATCGAGGCGTCGCCGTCGTCACAGTCGTAGCCGCCGTTGAGCGCGGTGGTGTAGCCGTCGCGGTCGCGGTCGTTGGCCTGCTCCCAGTCGTCCGGGCCAACCCAGGTGCAGGCGGGGAGCAGCAACAGCAGGGCGAGGGGGCGCATCACTGGGCCTTGCACAGGGCGAAGCCGCTGTCGCAGGTGAGGGTGACCTTGCCGCCCGCCTCGATCTCCGCGCGGCCGGCCTCCACCAGGCCCCGGCCCTCGAAGCGCGCCTCGACGAGGTAGCTGCCGGCGGGCACCTGGCCTGCGCCGTACCTGCGGCCGTTGCCGATCAGGTAGACCTCCTGGGCGTCGCCCTGGATCGTGACGGTCGCCGGTTCCTGGGCACGGGCGGGTGCCGGAGCGGGCTGTGGGGTGGGGCTGGCGGCTGCGGCCGAGGCAGGGGCGGTGGTCGGTGGGCTGGGAACTGCGCTGGCAGTGGTGGGCTGGGGCTCGGGCTGGGCGGCTGGCGTCGGCGATGCCTGGGGCTCCACCACCGGCGCGGAGTACACGCGCCCCCCGGTGCGGTCGTCCGCCTCGCGGAGCGTGCGGGCTGCGCTGACCGCCCACAGGGTGAGGGCGGCCATGGCCGCGACGGTGATGAGCACCACCAGGCGGGTGCCTCGCAGGACGCCGGGCTCGGGCACGGCCGGCAGGATGCCGGTGAGGCCGTCGTCGTCGCCCTCGGACTCCCCGAGCATCGCATCCACCAGTGGATCGCCGTCGTCCATGGCCCGGCGGCCTCGGGCCCGGGGGACCTCTCGCTCCGCCCAGTCCCGCAGCCAGGGGCCGGGGACGTGGGGGGCGAGCTCCAGGCAGGTGCGGGACACCTCCCGGGCGTCGGGCCGTTCCCTGGCTGCAAAGGAGAGCATGGCGTAGACCAGCTCGGACAGCTCGTTGTTGCCCAGGTGCTGCAGCTGGCCCACGGCGTCCTCCACCAGCTCGCAGTGCCGGGTGAGGTTGGTGGTGGTGCGGCCGAGGATCTCGCCGGTCAGCAGCTCCCAGAACACCGCCCCGAGGGAGTAGATGTCCGAGGCCGGGACGTCCTGGAACTCCCAGCGCTCGGGGGCCATGTACTCGGCGGCGCCGAAGAAGAGCTCGTCGGAGCGGGCCTCTCGGAGATCGGGGTCCGCCATGGCCACGCCGAAGTCCACCAGCTTCACATTGCCGTCGGGGGTGAGCAGGATGTTGGACGGCTTGACGTCGCGATGCACCAGCTTCAGCGGTCGATCGCCGTCCAGGGCGTTGTGAGCGGCGTCCAGGGCCTCGGCCACCTTCTGCACCAGCTGTACGGCACACAGGATGGGCACGGGCCCCAGTGAGATCAGCTCGCACAGGCTGACGCCCTGCACGTACTCCATCACCACGGCCCACTGGCCCCGCAGGCGGATCAGCCCGTCGACCTTGACGATGCCCGGGTGGCTGACATGGGCCAGAAGGCGAGCCTCGTCCCGGAGCCGACGGACCACCTCGGGTGAGCTGGCGCGGTCGGGGTGCAGCATCTTGATGGCCACCTGCTTGCGGAACCCGCCGCGGCCCTGCAGCTCTGCCCTGTAGACGGAGCCGAAGCCCCCGCGGCCCAGCACCTCGAGGAACCAGTAGCGGCGCTCGTTGGCTACCATCGGACCACCGCGGCCGCGCCGAAGCCCAGGGCGGCGGCGCCGGATACCCCAGCGGCGATGGTCAGCCCGTTGGCTTGGCGCTGCAGGCCGGGGAGCTCGGCGTAGGGGGTGCCGCTGTCCAGGAAGCGCCCGTGCCTCGAGCCTGCCAGCGCCACCATGCCGCCCGCCAGCGCGGCGGCGCCGCCGGTTGCCGCCACCAGCCGCCACGGGTGGCGAGGCTCGGTGCTGGACGGCGAGGGCATGGGGCCCCAGGCGGGCATGGGATCGCCGACCCCGAGGTAGGCCGTGTCCCGGACCTCGAGCTTGTCCTCGGTCCACTGCAGAACGCTGGGCCTGTCGCCGGGGGCGCCGGTGGCGGGGGCGCCATCGACGCTCACCGCGCCGGTGGGAGGCTGGGGAAGGGGCCGCAGGTTGCCCGGCTGGAGGCTGCGGGCCACCTGCAGGTGCAGGCGCAGGGGGTGCCCATCGGGGAACAGGTCGGCGGGCAGCGCGAAGTCCGGTTGGCTGCGCACTGCTGCGCTCAGGCTGGCCACCGAGCGCCCGTCGTCCTTGTCCAAGAAGGCGGACAGCGCCATCAGGCCGTGGATGCTGGCGGCGTCGCCTGGCTGCAGGGGCTCGGCCAGGCAGGGGATCTGGGCCTGCAGGGTGTCCCGTGCCTGTGCGAAGCCAGCGCGATCGAGCTGGCGAAAGGCCTGGGTGGCGCGCTCGACCCCCAGCGCCAGGTCTGCGCGCTGGCTGGGCTCATCGCAGTCTGCATGGGCGGAAGTCGAGATCGATAGCAGTACAGCCAGCGTGATTGGGCGAAGGCGGATCATGGGCCGAGGGGGCGCTCCACGGAAGCGACCCAGTCTACCACGCTGTGAGGAGGGTGGTCATGGCGTGGCTGCGGCGCCTTGTGCCATCTGGCCTACTCGCAGCCCAAGCCGGGGGACAGCTCGAGGTCGTCCACCAGGATCCACCCTGCGGGGGAGCTGTCGAAGATCAAGGCCACGGAGGCCAGCCGGTGGAGGTCGACGCCCTCGAAGGCGTCCAGGGCCAGCCGCTGGGTCTCGAACACGGACTTGGGCACGGTGCTCTCGAGCCAGTCCATGGTGGGGCCCACGCTGACCATCCGTGTGGCGCTGGCACCGTCGAGGTCAACCAGCTGGACGCTCAGGTTCAGGTCACCCTGCTCGACGGAGCCGTCGTGCAGCTGCAGCAGGCGCAGGGAGAGCGCCTGCCAGGGGCCAGCGTCGATGGCGAGGTCCAGATCCCAGCGCACGCTGCCTGGCTCGCTCCAGGCGATCTCCAGGGCGCCGGTAGGCATGAACAGGGCCCGAGCGGTGTCCAGGGCCTCGATCTCCTCGAAGCGGTCCAGGTCCGTAGCGCTGACCGGGCCCAGGGGGCCGAGGCTGGGGTCGGGGACCCCCTCGACGACGGTGTTGTTGGTGGCGAAGGTGGTCCCGGTGGTCCACAGGCCGTAGCTGAACACGCCCCAGCCCGGGTTCTGGACGCGCTGGTCGCCGTCGAAGAGCACACCGTCGCCGGTCATGGTGGTCCAGTTTGTGGTGCCGTCGAAGGCGGCCCCGGCGCAGGCGAAGGTGGCCGCGGCCGTGGAGGAGGCATGCCGGAAGTCGCTCAGGATGGCCCGTCCTCCTCCGCAGATGTAGGCAGCGAGGGCCTCGTCGAAGGGGTGGGTGGCGCTGGTGTCGCCGTCCTGCTGGGTGGCCACCACCAGATCCCAGTCCTCGAGCAGGGCCTCGGCGAAGTCCGCTCCCGAGGACAGGCTGGTGAGCTCCCGGTCCAGCCCCGCCAGGGCCGGGCCGTAGGCGTCGGTGGAGCGGCTGGCGTCCTGGTAGAACAGCACCCTGTCGCCGTCTCCTGAGAGCTCCTCGAGCTCGGCCGTCAGCAGCGCCACCCCTGCGTCGAAGTCGGCGAAGGTGTCGCCCAGGAAGCCGTTGACGAAGGTCTGTCCCTCGATGCCGACGATGGCCGCGCCCTCGGCGGAGATGTCGGCCTCGAAGGCGTCGATGACCAGCTCCCCCTCCGTGTGGGACTGGCCGCGGGAGGGCGCGCCGTCGGCGCTGTAGAGGGGCGCGTCGCCGCGCAGGGAGTGCAGGCCCCGCGGGTCGTCGTGGAGCATGAACTCGAGGAAGGCGACGATGGCCGAGCCGCCGGCGATCTGGCCCGCTTCCCGCTCGATGGACGAGGGGGTGATGCCTGCCTCGTCGGTGAAGGTGTAGTGGCTGGCCCCCTCGACGGTGACCATGAAGCGGGGGCGGGTGAGCGCCTCGTACACCGCGATGCTCGTGCCGTAGGCGGTGGTGCTGTCCTCGTCACGCGACGCCGCCACGTTGAGCAAGGGGGGCATGCCGTCGTAGACCTCGTGGTAGCGGGTGAAGGACCCGTCCAGGCTCGGGCGCACCGTGATGAGCACCACCGCGTCGGGGTCGATGGCCTCCATGGCATGCAGGGCGGCACCGCCGCCGTGGGAGTGGCCCATCAGGGCGGTGGTCTCGAGGTCCAGGGCCCCGAAGAGGGTGGACTCGGGGTCGGTGTCCCAGGCCTCGGCGGTGGCCACGGTGGCCTCGAACAGGGCGGCGTGGTCGTTCCACCAGTCCCCTGCGCCGTCCCAGGCACCGTTGTGGGCTGCAGAGAACACGACGAAGCCGCGGCTGGCCAGGCGCTCGAGGAGCCAGTCCGAGTTGCGGTAGTCGGCGCCGTAGGCATGCTCGAAGTACACCACCGGGAAGGGACCGCCCGCGGCCACGGGCTGGCCTTCACCGTCCGCTTCGGCCGGGTAGCTCACCTGGAGCTCCAGCGGCATCGGCGTGCCGCCCAGATCCGTGGTCCCGCTGTGCAGCAGGGTGCCAGCGCCGTGCTCCCCCCGCGCCATCCAGTCCACGAAGCTCGCCTGCTCCGGGACGCAGGCCGCGCCGCTGTCGGCCGTGTCGTCGCTGTCGCCGGTGTCGGGTGGAGCCACGCCTCGCCCGCAGGTGCAGGCCAGGCAGAGGGCGGCGGATGGCATGAGCTTCATGCCGGCATCCTACCCGTTCGAGGCGTCAGCGCCCGGAGCAGCAGGGCGGGATGGTGCCGTCGTCGGCCTTGCCCTGGGCCCGGCGGCGCAGGCGGTTGGCCACCTCGGGGGACTCCTTGAGGGCGCCCCAGACCAGGCCTACGCCCTTGCCCAGCAGCGCCTTGGTGTCGTGCCGGTAGTCCTCGGAGGGCTCGCCCAGCTCGGTCCAGCCCTTCTGGTCCGGGGTGAGCTTCTCCCAGTTCTCGAACAGCCGGCCCCAGTCGCTGCGCAGGGCCTCGAGCACCCGGTCGTTGCCGTTCTTCGGGTACCAGTACATGTCGTGGTAGATGACCGACGCGATGTAGGCCCAGGGCGCCATCCAGGTCTTGAGCGACCACTCCATGGGGCCCTTGAGGGGGCCCCAGTAGATGCGGTGCTGGTTCTTGGAGGCGAAGGTCATCTCCTTGTAGGGGCCGTCGAAGTGCCAGTTCTCGTTGCCGGCCACCGTGTCGCCCACGATCTCGATCTCGCGGGGGTCGCCCACACCCAGGCCCATGTCGTGGGCCATGCGGATGAACTTGATGGACATGGGGTCGAAGCCCATGAGCTTGGCGGCCACCGCGTCGATGGCGGTCTGGTCGGCCGAGGCCAGGATCACGTCCTTGACGTGGGGCACCATGCAGCGGGGGCCCGGGCCGTCGCCGGCGAAGGTGCCGTCCATCACGGCGAACAGGCCGTTGTGGATCTTCTTCTGGATCATCAGCAGGTCCACCAGGGTCTCGTGGATGACCGGGTGGGTCCAGTGCCGGTGCTCGTTGAGCAGCCCGCCGAAGGCGTTCTTCATGGCGCCGGTGGTGTGGGTGAAGACGTGGGTCTTGACCGTGGGCAGGTGGATGATGTTCTCGCCGATGAAGCGCTTGGGGATGGAGAAGCCCTTGGGGTAGACCTCGTTGAGCACCACGAACTTGTCGGCCAGGTCGCCCACGGCCTCGCGGACGGGGATCCAGGGCTCGCCCTCGTACAGGTGGATGTTGCGCAGGCCGTGATCGAGCACGGGGCCCAGCTGCTTGTTCTCCACCTCGCCCAGGTGAGAGTCGATCACCACGGTGCGGTTGTGGCAGCCGTGGATGAGGTCTGGGTCGTAGCCGTCGGCCTTCATGGCGCGGATGACGCCCTCGAGCTGCCAGGGCGTGGTGGAGCTGGCGGGGAAGAAGTAGTGCCAGGAGATGTTGATCTTCAGGCCGGTGTCGGCCTTCTTGTCCACCACGTCCTGGTAGCCGGCCAGGTTCATCAGCTCGTGGTAGTCGGACAGGACGGTGCGGGGGGAGGTCTTGAGGATAGCGACCTTGGCGCGGGCCATGGCATCTCCGGGGGGGCGAGTCGGGCGCCCATTAACCTGCTCTTTCCGTGTGCCCATGGGTGCGAGATCATCTGCACGGCCGCTGCACAGGGGCTACCATCTGGGGCATGCGCTCCGCCCCCCTCGTCCTGATCCTCGCCTGCGGCCTCATCGGCTGCCCCCCCGCCTCGGGCGACAGCGCCGACAGCGATCCCTCGGACCTTCCCCTGCCGTCCTACCAAGGCCCGCGGGTGGTGCTCGTGCTGATCGACGGGGCTCGCTACACCGAGGTGCTGGGGGATCCCAAGGCTGCCTGGGCCCCCGAGCTGGCCGCCCTGGCCGCCCAGGGCTGCGCCCCCGGCCCGATCCTCAACCTGGGGGTCACCACCACCAAGTACGGCACCGCGTCGGTCCACACGGGCATCTGGAACGCCTGGGCCGACGCCAACGGCGAGTACGAAGCCCACTACCGCTACCCCACCCACTGGGAGTACCTGCGCTCGAGCTGGGACCTGCCCCCGGAGCGGGCGCTCTACCTGTTGCCCGGCTACGACGACGCCTCGGTCTGGAAGCCCAGCTACCACGAGGACTACGGTCCTGAGTTCTGGCCCTTGATCGTCAACGAGGGCTGGGACGACGCCGACGTGGTGGACAACTTCGTGGCCGCCCTGGACAGCCAGGACCCCGTGTTCTCCATGGTCTACCTTCCCAGCGTGGACGGGGCGGGCCACGACGGGGTGTGGGAGGGCTACACCGCGGCGGTGAGCGAAGCCGACCGCCTGGTGGGCGTGATCTGGCGGGAGCTGCAGGCCCGGCCTGCCTACGCTGGCAACACCGTGCTGCTGGTCACCTCCGACCACGGCCGTCACGACGACGAGCACGGGGGGTTCCAGGACCACGGCTGCGCGTGCGACGGCTGCCAGCAGGTGATGTTCCTGGCGGTGGGCCCCGGCGTGAACCCCGCCTGCGCTCCCACCCGTGCCTGGGAGCAGGTGGACATCGTGCCCACCCTGGGCGCTCTCCAGGGCTACGTGCCCGATCACACGGAGGGTGCGGTGATGGAGGGGTTGCTCCTGCCATACTGATCCGAGGGCAAGTCCTGTCCGCTCCTCGGGTTAGAGCTTCTGTCTCGTGGAGTGGTCATGACCGAACCCCAGCGCGATGAGTACGAGTGGATCGAGACCGCGGCTCGCCTGGGTAAGGCCGTGGGCATGAACCCCGTGCGCATTCGGTGGAAGCTGCGCGCCTGGCAGGATCGCCAGAAGGGCCGTGGTCGCACCGTGGTCGGCAAGGCCCAGGCCGTGCGCCGGGAGCACAAGACCTGCCCCGTGTGCAACGGCATCAACGCGGCCGGCGACAAGACCTGCGCTCACTGCGGCGCCCGGCTGCGCACCCGCGGCGGCGAAATGCTGGCCCGCTTCTTCCGGCAGTTCGGCATGGGCTTGGGCTTCGAGACCCTGCTGGCTGCGGCGTTCATCGGGGTCTACATCGCGGTCGTGAGCGGCGGTGCCGACTCCAGCCTCTGGGGCCTGGACACCAACGATCTGGTCAAGGCCGGCGGCAACTTCCACAGCGTGGAGCCTGGCCTGGCCTGGGATCGCTACCCCTGGTTCTTCCGGCCGACGGTTCACCAGCAGTACTGGCGCCTGTGGACCTACGCCTTCCTGCACGGCGGGCTGATGCACCTGGGCTTCAACGTCTGGGCCCTGCTCTACATCGCGCCCAAGGCGCGGGAGATCTACGGCAGCAACAAGGCGCTGGTGGTCTACGTCGTCAGCGGCATCGTGGCCGGCGCCGCCTCGCTGGCGTGGGCGGTGCTCATGGGCAAGAGCATGGTGGGCATCGGGGCCTCGGGCGCCGTCTGCGGCTTCATCGGGCTCATGCTGGTCTGGGGTCACACCGACGGCACCATGTCCGGCATCCGCATGCGCAACTCCATGGCGCGCTGGGTGCTGTACATCGTGGTGTTCGGGATCTTCTGGGGCATGGGTGGAGGGGGGGCGGTGGATCACACAGCCCACTTCGGTGGCCTGCTCACTGGAGGTCTGCTGGCGCTGCTCATCAGCCCCAACATGCGGCGGGGCGACGGCACGGCCTGGCGCGTGGCCGGGTTGGTCGCGGGGCTGCTCTGCGCCGCAGCCGCGGCCTTCACCGTGTACTGCGCGCTGATCTGACGCTGGTCGCTGGGCGCTGGTCGCTGGGGTCAGTCGCCCATCACGCTCTCGAAGGTCCAGACCTTGCCTTCCATGGGGTAGTAGGCGCCCATGAGGATGTCGTCGTCGCCGTCGGCGTCGAAGTCGTGGAAGGAAGCCGACCAGCCGTACAGATCGTCCTCGTACTTCGAGGCGAAGTAGTAGCTGGCGTCGCTGGCGCTGACCGTGCCGCCTGCGGCGATGTCGGTGCCCAGCCACAGATAGTTCTCGGACTTCACACCACTGACCTGGTCGCCCATGTGTACGAAGACCAGGTCGCCGCGGCCGTCGCCGTCGATGTCGGCGGGGCGCTCGGCGGCGGTGCCGCGGCCGAAGTCTTGGGAGCCGGTGATGGTGAACATGGCCAGGGACGAGGCCGAGCCGCCGCCCATGGCATCGTCACCGGGGATCACGTAGACCACGCCGCCCTCGTCCGCGCCCGCGTCGGAGTACCAGCCCGAGGCCAGGACTTCGTCGTAGCCGTCGCCATCGACGTCGTAGGTCCAGCCGTTGCGCCAGCCGATGCCCTCGGTGCCAGAGCCCTGGATGGTGGCCACCGACGAGGACGAGAAGCTGCCGCCCACCGCGATGTCCGAGCCGGCGATGACGAACTGCTTGCCCGCCTTGCCCTCCATCACGTAGAACTTGCCGGAGACGTCGAGCACCCACTGGAAGCCGTCCGCGCCGGTGATCAGGTCGGGCATGCCGTCGCCGTCGAAGTCGCCGCCGCCCACGGTGGAGCCGCCGTAGCCGCTGGCCGAGAAGCTGGCCAAGGAGTCCGCGGAGGACATGTTGCCGTTGAGCGCCTCGCCGCCGGACCAGATGTCCAGGTCCAGGGTGCCGCTGATGTCGTAGGTGGAGGCGATCAGCTCGGAGCGCCCGTCGCCGGTGACATCGCCCAGCACCGCGGTGTCGGCACCGTAGTAGGAGGAGCCGTACAGGGCGGCGGTGGCGTCGGAGGCCGTGATGTTGCCCAGGTCGAGGATGTCGGCCCCGCTGAACAGGTGGGCCGCGCCCTTGTAGCCGCTGATGGTGTAGGTGGGGGAGCCGGCGAGGATCTCGTCGTAGCCGTCACCGTCGAGGTCGGGGACCACGGCCATGCCGTAGCCCAGGTACTCGTAGGCGCCGCCCGTGACGGTAGCGATCTCGTTGTCGGCGAAGTTGCTGCTGTCGCCCTCGCCGGCACCGGGGAGGATGTAGCAGCGGCCCTGCTCGTAGGACTCCTTGTCGTAGGCGCTGAAGCCCCAGTAGGGACCGCAGGCCACGATGTCGTCCAGCCCGTCGCCGTCCATGTCGGAGATCCAGTCTGCCCGCCAGCCGATGTAGTAGTCGTAGTCGTTGTAGTTGCTGCCCAGGAACTCGGCGAAGCCGTCGGCCTGGTCCATGCGGCCGGGCTCGCCGTTGCAGTCGTGGTCCACCGTGTCCAGCTGCTCCGGGGCCCCGTAGTAGACGTCGGCCAGGAGGTCGTCGCAGTCCTCACCGCCGTAGTCGGCGTGATCGACGCCGTCGCCGTCCTGGTCGTAGTCCGACTGCAGGTCGCAGTTGCCGTCGATGCCGTCGTACCAGATCTCCTCAGCGCCGGGGTAGGACTCCGGGATGTCGTCGTTGCAGTCTTCCCAGCGGTCGTAGCCGTCGCCGTCGCAGTCGTCGGTCTGCTCGGAGCCGTCGCAGTTGGAGTCGACGCCGTTGTAGCGGTCCTGGCAGGTCTCCTCCGCGCCCGGGTTGATGTCCGGGTTGCCATCGTTGCAGTCGTCGCCGCCTGCCGCCGTGCCGTCGTAGCCGTCGCCGTCCCAGTCGACCAGATCGCCGTCGCCCGCGCAGTCGTTGTCCTTGCCGTCGTAGGGGACCTCATCGGCGCCCGGGTAGACGTAGGGATCGTTGTCGTCGCAGTCCTCGGGAGGCGCGAAGCAGTCTTCGTCCAGGTCGTTCTCGGGCGGGGGGCAGGAGTCGGTGGTGCCCGGGGGAGACCCGGTGTCTTCGGGCTTGGGACAGGCCACCGTGAGGCTGAGGCCGGCGAGCATGAGGATGTGGCTTGGACGCATGGCAGAGGCTCCTTGGGCGAGTCCTCGGCATCATATCTCGAGGAGCCCAGACAGGTGCCGCCTGCCTGTGGCGTCCGTCATCGTTCACGGGTTTTCCACAGGTGACGCCGCGGGCCGCGCGCCAACCCATATCGATAGGCAGGCTGGCCGCAAGAAGGCCTTCACTTTGAGTATTTTCGTTCAGCGTCTGTGACGACCGGGCAGTGAGGTCGCTCTGTGGTCCTTGGATAACCACAACTTTTCCACCGCCGGCCAACCAGGCCGGGCATGTCTGAGCAGACCCGCCTGTGGGGGTCGCACAAAGCCTGGAGAGGAGGCTTACTTGTGGCGGAAGACGATGCGACCCTTGGTGAGGTCGTAGGGGGAGACCGCTACGGTGACCCGGTCGCCCAGGACGACGCGGATGCGGTAGCGGCGCAGCTTGCCGGCCAAGTGGGCCTGGACGTCGGTTCCCGCGCTGGTCTCGACCAAGAAGGTGCCACCGGGGTGGACTTCTTTGATCACGCCTTCGATCTCGATCAGATCATCACTGGCCACGGAGGTCTCCTCTGGAGGGTGAAGCGGGACACTGCTAATCGGCAGGCGACGGATCCTCAAGGGCAGACTCGCGCTTCCTGTACAACGGCGCTCGAGGCGCGCGGCCGGCCAGGTGGCTTGTCTCCTTTCGTCACCTTCCGTTGAGGAGCCGACAGGGCGCTGGTCGGGCTGCCGATGGGTACTTCGGGAAGCCTGGCTTCCTCGAGCACCACCCGCGGAGAACCACCCATGAGCCGCTCTCGCATCGCCCTTTCCGCCTTCGTCGCAGTCCTCGGCTGGGGAGTGGCTGGCGAGGCCGAGGCGGGCTGGCGGGCCAGGGCCCAGTCCCTGGAGGCCCAGGCGTCGGCCACTCGGGACCAGCGGGAGCAGGCCAGGCAGGAGGTGGTCGCGGTGAACCGGGAGCTGCCGGCGGGCGACCCGGTGGCCGCGGTGTTCGTGGAGGAGGGCTCCACGGTGGAGGGTCGGCCGGCGCTGGTGCTGTCGCAGATCCAGCTTCAGAGCGCGGTGGAAGCCGGCACCCTGGATGAGAGCCAGGTGCGCTGGCTCAAGCCCCGGGCCTCGGCCCTGCCTCCCAACCCCCACGCCACCACCGACTTCACCGCCTACACCCTGCAGCCGGGCGAGCTCAAGGTCGGCCTGCTCAGCGTCGGGGTGGGCGTGCTGCCCAACGTACAGGTCACCGCCATGCCGGCCTTGTACCTTGCGGGCCTTCCCAACATCAGCGCCAAGGTCAACGCCATCCAGGTGGGTCCGCTGAACCTGGCGGTCACCGGAAGCCGTCACTGGCTGCGCCAAGAGACCTTCAGGGCGGCCTACACGGGTGTGGGCGCCATGGCCTCGCTGCGGGTGGTGCAGGCCTGGTCCGTCCATGGCGGCTTCAGCTACGCAGGCCTGTCCACCAAGGGTGTGCCCGACCTGTGCTCCCTCTCGCCGCTGCTGACGGACATCGACACCATCGAGTCCACCTGCGAGACCATCACCGGCCTCGATCCCAAGCCGGTCTCGGCCTCCGGAAGCGCCTTCGGCATGGAAGGCAACGACATCTACGGGGAGATCATGTGGGTGCGCGCGGCCACGGACATCCGCTTCAACCGTCGCGACAGCATCATCCTGCAGGCCAGCGCCGTGCCCTTCGCGCGGCTGCAGGTGAGCGATGACATCGACGTGCCGGACATCGCTCAGCTGGACACGGTGCTGGCCTTCGACGGCAAGGTCCCCATGTCCACCATGTACATGATCAGCGCCGCCTGGCAGATGGCCTGGAAGAACGTACACCTGCGGGTGGGCGCCGGCACCTCGAGCCTGCCCATGGCCTGGTTGACCCAGACCACCGAGCTGAGCATGCGCTTCGGCGGCAAGGACCGCTGGGAGCGGGGCAAGCAGCAGCGCACCTGGCGCCGCAACCGCCGGTTCCTGGATCGAGGGCTGGACGCGTAAACGGTCCGGTGGACCGTTTACGGGGCGAGGCAGGCGCGGGAGCGCCAGCAAGTACCCACCCTGCCGGCAAGGGTACCGAGTTGCCGGCGCCCGAGGGCCCCAGAGCGCCAGGAAGTACTCACCCTGCCGGCAAGGGTGCCGAGTTGCCGGCGCCCGAGGGCCCCAGAGCGCCAGGAAGTACCCACCCTGCTCGCCAGGGTGCCGAGTTGCCGGCGCCCGAGGGCCCCAGAGCGCCAGGAAGTACTCACCCTGCCGGCAAGGGTGCCGAGTTGCCGGCGCCCGAGGGCCCCAGAGCGCCAGGAAGTACCCACCCTGCTCGCCAGGGTGCCGAGTTGCCGGCGCACAGCGCTCGGAACTCGGGAATACGGTGTTCAGCGTCGGTGTCTCGGCGTCCTGCCCAGGGAGGAACCGTGGCGATCGAACGACGAAGCCCCAGGCGTGCGATGTGGGTGGCCTTGGCCTGTGCCGCCGCGCTCCTCGCCCTGGCCGGGCTCGTCATGGTGGTGAGCGGCTGGCGCCACCCCGGGGTGGATGTGGGCGTGATCATCCGCGGCGTGCTGATCTACGGTGGCCTGGCGGCGCTGGGTGCTGCCGCGATCCCCTTGGGCCTGATGCTGGCGCTGCGCCGGGCTGGGGCGGGCGGGGCCGCCGGGCGGTGAGGCGGGGTGCGGGGGTCTTGCTGCAGACTCAACCCCCGAGCGCGACAAGGCAGGGCGCCTCTGCCATCATCACCACCATGCACCGTTCCCTGCTCCTCGCGATCCTCCTCTGCGGCTGCCCCGGTCCGGGCGTGGGCGTGCCCTTGGACACCCAGGCGCCCGACACCCACGACTCTCAGCCTGGCGACTCCGGCATCGAGACCATCCCCGACGCGTGGGAGCCC
Organism: uncultured Pseudomonadota bacterium; assembly: GCA_937912125.1. Lineage (GTDB taxonomy): Bacteria > Myxococcota_A > UBA796 > UBA796 > JAFGLY01 > CALDOK01. The sequence goes on along the minus strand of CALDOK010000408.1, from coordinate 26,670 downwards.
CCTGTCTACGATCCCTCCGATCTGCCCCAGGGCGTGCCCCACATCAACCTCGTCCTGGACGCCGCCGCCCTGGCTCGGCTGGACGCCGACCCCTTCCACGCCGCCGACGAGCGTGGGGTGTTCATCGACGACGACGGCGTGTCCCACGAGGTCGACATCAGCTACCGCGGAGCCTACGCGCTGCTCAACGTGATGAGCTACTACGACCTGCGCAACTGGAAGATCAAGTTCGACGGGGACGACCGCTACCAGGATCGCCGTGAGTGGAACTTCAACTACGAGCCGCACTTTCAGCAGAAGCTGGCCTACGATCTGCTGCGCTTCGCGGGGGTGGCGGTGCCGGGGGCCCAGCACGTGGTGCTGGAGCTCAATGGCGAGCACCAGGGTGTGTACCTGCAGTACGAAGATCCCGACAACAGCCATTGGCTCTACGACCAGCTGGGCGACGACCAGGGCGATCTGTACAAGGCCGCCTACGATCTACCCTACGAGACTCAGTTCTTCGGCGACCTGACGGTGCTGGGCCAGGCGGACCAGGACTACCTGCTGCACTACAACAAGAAGACCAACCTGGGAGACGCCGCGGAGGACTACGCTGTCCTGCGGGCCTTCATCGACGAGCTGAACACGGTCAGCGACGCCGACTTCCCGGCCTGGCTCGAGGCCAGTGTCGATGTGGAGCGCCTGCGATCCTACCTGGTGGTCTCCAACTTCATGGCCAACTGGGACTCCTACCCCCAGCGCCCGAAGAACTACTGGCTCTACCAGGATCTGCGCTCCCAGCGCATGGTCTACGTGCCCTGGGATCTGGACGCGACCTTCGGCCCGAACACCGACGGCACCTACAACCAGATGGGTACGGGCGTGAGCGTGTTGTACAACCTGCGCGAGCAGGAGTACGCCCCGCCCCATGCCGAGGAGGGCTGGGATCGCCCCCTGGTGCGTCGCATGATGGCCCTCGAGGATCAGCATCAGGCCTACATCGAACGCTACCGGGAGCTGTCCGGTTCGATCCTGTCCGAGGACTACCTGCTGGGGCGGCTGGCGGCCCTCGAGGCCATGGTCGAGCCCCAGGCTTCGGTCACCGATCGGCAGCGCCTGCAGAGCTACGGCTCCCAGATCCGCAGCTTCATCCAGCGCCGCTGCGCGACCGTCGAGGCCGAGCTGGCCGGGATGTAGGGTGGGGGGTCAGCCGCGCACGGTCCCGACGTACAGCCAGGCCGCGCCGAAGCCCAGGGCGCGGGGAGGGGAGAGATCGAGCCCCTGCTGGCTCATCAGCGCGGCGAAGCGCTCGGGGCGCGGGAAGGCGGCCACCGACCGCTGCAGGTAGCGGTACTCCTTGGCCCCGGACAGCAGCGCGCCTACCCGCGGCACCACCTGCCGGATGTGGAAGCGCACCGCCATGGCCAGGGGGCCGGCCTCGGGCTCGCCCAGCTCGAGCACCACCACGCGGCCGCCAGGCCGGGTGACCCGAGCCATCTCCCCGATGCCACGGGAGCGGTCGGGCACGTTGCGGATGCCGAAGGCGATGCAGCTGGCGGCGAAGCTGTCGTCGGCGAAGGGCAGGGCCTGGGCGTCGCCCTGGACCAGGCTGACCCTCTCTGTCAGCGACCCGCGGGCCAGCTTGGCGCGCCCCACCGCCAGCATGCCTGCGCTGGGGTCCACACCCGTGATCCGCGCGCCGGGGTGAGCGCGGGCGATGGCCACGGCCACGTCCCCGGTGCCTGTGGCCAGGTCCAGGGCGCGGTCCGTGGCGCCGAGCTGCATGGACTCCACCAAGGCCCGCCGCCAGCCTCGATCCAGCCCCAGGGACAGCACCCGGTTGAGCAGATCGTAGCGCGCCGCGATGGCGTCGAACATGGCGCCGCTGCCGTCGCTCATGGGGCTCCTCTGGCTGGCGCCCTCTCCTATCGGCTCGAGCCCTGCGTGACCCCTCCGCCCACATCGGGATCGTGGTCGTCGGGATCCTCCTCCGCACTCCACCCGTCTCCGTCGCGATCCGCACCCCAGCCACTGTAGTCTGCGACCCAGCTGTCCGTGTCTCCCACCCAGACGCCCAGCATCTGCGCTGCGGCCTTCGAGAAGCCGGCCCACAGCGGGCGATCGGGCTCCTCGCAGTCCACGTCATCGCCATCCACGGCGCCGTCGCAGTCATTGTCCACGCCGTCGTCACAGAGCTCATCGGCGTCAGGGTGCACCGCGGGAGCGCCGTCGTCACAGTCCTCCGCGCCCACCCAGCCGTCGCCGTCGCCGTCCTCGACTACCACGCCGTAGTCGGGCCCTATGCTGGGGCAGCCCACCAGGCTGGCGGTGACGAACCCCAGGGCGGACCAGAGCATTCTGCGCATGGTGTGAACTCCGTGACTCGGCCTATGGTACCACCTGGGGTGACGCCCAACGACCCCGCAGGTGTTCCATCACCACGGACCCAAGGAGCCCATGCGTAGAGGACCCCTGCTGATCATCGCCCTCGCCTCGTGTGGCGGCAAGCTGGACATCGCACCGCCCGGAGACCTCCCCGAACGGGTCTGGTTCCGGGACGCCTCCGAGTCCTTCAACCGGGACTGGTACGTGGCCCTGCGCGACGGCCGCATCTGGGTGAAGCCCAACCTCGAGACAGGCGAGCGCGAGGCAGGGGACTGGGAGCTGCTGGGGAACACCGGCATCCCCGAGGGGGGCAAGCTGGTGAACTTCGAGCCTCCCAGCGCCGTGGCGTCCATCTCTGCCGATGGAACCTGGCTGCAGGCCATATCGACCGATGGGGTGATATATCGCGCTGCCGACATGAGAACAGGCCTGAATGGACGCTTTTCGTGGACAGATCGCTGGGGTTGGCCTGCCGCGAGGGGCGACGGGCTCACGGTGGAGGACTCCACCGCCCGCGGCTGGTCCGTCTCCGACTCCCACACCTTCGACGTGGACAGCTACACCGACGTCTACGGGCAGGAGCACAGCGTGGGCCTGGGCGTGGCCCATGTCTACCGCACCAGCCCGGACGGTACGCGCATCTACTGGAACGACTGGTGGTTGCCCGCGGACTGGAGCCGCCAGGTCTGCGCCCCGGGGCGGGGTGAGCAGCGCATCGCGAACCTGAGCGCCTCGGCCTCGACCTTGTTCGTGCTCACCGAGGACGGGGCGCTGTACACCCGCCTGTGGGACTTCGACACGGCGGGTGAGAACGACACCCTGACCTTCACCTACCTGCCCGACAACATCACCCACAGCGTGCGGGGCCTGCCCGCTGAGCCTTGGCTTCGACAGCCCGAGATCCCCGGGGGGCGCATCAGCGATCGCATCACCATCTTCCAGGATGGGGAGGGCAATTCCGCCCGAGTGTTGCGGGTCGAGGGCGTGGTCGATGGCGTCCGCGGGCTGTTCGAGAAGCGCATCGATGCCCAGGAGTGGGGCTTCGTGGAGACCGACCTGCCCCTGCGAGGCCGCCTGCTGGAGTCCCGGGGGCTCGACGCGCTCCCCACGCCCCAGCGTCGGGCGCTGGCCCTGTCAGGCGGAATGGGTCGGGAGGACAGCGCGCAGGAGCTCTCTGTCGAGGTCGAGGACTACGACCTGTTCTGCTCCCCGGCGACGGTCCGGCTCGCCTACGCGGGCGAGCCGCTGACGGTGGAGGGCGAGCCCTTCGAGCTCGAGCTGCACCACGTACACTCCATGATCGCCCAGGTTCGTCCTGACGACTGGTGGACGACCGGCGACACCGGGCCGGTGCGGGCCGCCCTGCTGATCCCCGACGCCATCGCGCTGATCGACGACTCGATCGCCCGAGACGCCACCCTGGAATTGCTGGGGGATCGCGAGGTCATCAACCTCCGGGGCGAGGCCGGCATCGACACCCTCCAGCTCGAAGAGATCCCCCGCAGCGACTGGGGTCACGTCCCCCGCAGCGAAAAGGGTAAGAACGGCGAGCTGTTCTGGGTGGGGGCCGAGGGCTGACGGTCCCGCGACGATCCTGACGATGATCACCCATCTGCAGTCAACGGGAATAGCGCTGGCGGACACTGCGTATGCGGGGGGCTTCCGGGAACCCTCGGCCGCCCTCCGTCCAGCTCACCCCAGCTCTCCCCGCAGCGCGCGCACATCGGCCCTCGATCCAGGAGCCGTGATACGGGCGCTTGCTCCTCTCCCTGCCGGTGCACCATGCGCAGATCGCTTCTCCTTTTGGTGGTCCTCACCTTGCTGCTCGTCGCCTGTGGCGGCGGAGGCAAGGACGCCAAGCGCAGCATGCGCGGCAAGAACAAGCACGGCGACGGCGACGACGACGAGGCCCCGCCTCCGGACCCCCGCACCCTGGTGGAGGCGGTGGAGGTCTCCACCGGCGCTGTGGGCCAGTATGTGGTCAGCTCGGCGGTGGTCGAGAGCGAGGCCGCCGTGGACCTGCTCCCCGAGACCAGCGGCGTAGTCACCGCCGTGCGGGTGGAAGAGGGCGACGCGGTGCACAAGGGCCAGGTGCTGGCGGTCATCGAGAACCCCAACCTCGAGGCCACCCTCGCGCGCGCTGGCGCCGAGCTGGAGCGGGCCGAGCAGACCTACGGCGAGCTGCAGCGGCTGCGCCAAGCCAACGCCCTGAGTGAGCGCGAGCTGCTCGACGCCCACCACGCCCTCGAGACCGCGCGCACCTCCCACGACGAGGCCCAGCGCATGGGGGCCTACACCCGCGTGGTCAGCCCCATCGATGGCCACGTGGCGGCCCGTTACATCAAGTACGGGCAGCTGGTCGGCCCCGCCACGCCTGCCTTCCGCGTGGTGGACCTGGACGAGCTGCGGGTGGTGGCCCAGCTGCCCGAGCGCGACCTCGCCCGCATCCGGGTGGGCCAGCCCGCCCAGCTGGTGCCCGTATACGATGCTGAGCTCGTGGTGCCCGGCGAGGTGCTGCGACTCTCCCCCGTGGTCGACTCCCAGACCGGCACCTTCCGGGTCACCGTGGCCCCCGTGAGCGACCAGCAGCTGCTGCGTCCGGGCCAGTTCGTCTCGGTCCGCATCCAGGTGGATCACCACACCGACACCCTGGTCCTCCCCCGCCGGGCCGTGCTGTACGAGCGCGGCGATCCCTACGTGTTCCGGGTCACCGAAGCCCCCGTCGAGGAAGACGAGGAGAAGGACGAAGACGAGGAGAAGGACGAGGAGGAGCAGGGCTTCATGGCCAAGATCAAGGCCAAGATCGCGGAGTTCCAGGACAAGGCGGCGCAGGCCCAGGGCATGGGGGGTGACGACGAAGAAGAGGAGCTGCCCGGTCCCAAGCGCCAGGCCGAGCGGGTGGAGATCGAGCTGGGCTTCCTCGAGGTCGAGACCGTCGAGGTCATGGGCGGGCTCGACCCAGGCGATCTGGTGGTCAGCCTTGGCCACGAGGCCCTGCGAGACGAGGCGCGGGTGCGGCTCCCCGAGGATCCCACCATGGCCGAGATCATGGAGCAGCGGAAGGCCAAGCGGGAGGCCGAGGAAGCCGAGGCCGAGGAAGCCGCAGGAGAGGCGGACGAAGCCGACGATGACGAGCCGGCCGAACCCGCCCGGGCCGAACCCGCCCGGGCCGAGTAGGGCGGGCCTCACTATGGACGTCCTCGAGCGCCGCCACCAGCTCTTCCGATCCCTCGTGGACCACCCCGTCGGGGTGCTGATGGTCTTCATGGGCTTGGTGGTCTTCGGCTGGGTCTCCGCCAAGCGCCTGCCCGTCAACCTCATGCCCGACATCGCCTACCCCTCGGTCACCGTGCGCACCGAGGTGCCCGGCGCGGCCCCCGAGGAGGTGGAGGAGCAGGTCAGCCGCCCCATCGAGGAGGCCCTGGCCACGGTGCAGGGCCTGGTGGAGCTCGAGAGCCGGTCCCGAGCCGAGCTCTCCGATGTGGTGCTGGACTTCGGCTGGGGCACCGACATCGATCAGGCAGCCCAGGACGTGCGCGAGCGCCTGCAGACCACCTGGCTGCCCGACGACGCCGAGCGCCCCCTGATCCTGCGCTACGACCCCAACCTCGAGCCCATCCTGCGCCTGTCCATCTCCACCGAGAGCCTCGAGGCCTGGCGTGTTCGCCAGCTCGAGGAACGGGCCAAGGCTGCGGAGCTGGCCGAGAAGATGGCCAAGGCCCGCGCCAAGCAGATGAACAGCCCCTTCATGAAGCTGCTGGGTGGGGGGGAGAAGAGCAGCGAGGCCGAGGCCGAGGCCGAAGCCGCGTCCGAAGATGAGCCGATCTCCCCGGCCGCCGAGGAGCCCCTGCCCGACTACGAGCCCGCCTCGCTCTACGCGCTGCGCGAGCTGGCCGAGCAGGAGATCAAGCCCATCCTCGAGGCCATGGACGGCGTGGCCGCGGCCAAGGTGCGCGGCGGCCTCGAGCGGCAGGTGCTCATCGAGCTGCGCGAGGACTGGCTGGCGGCCCGGGGCGTGACCCTCGAGCAGGTCCAGGCGGCGCTCATCGCCCAGAACGTGAACATCTCTGGCGGCAGCATCCGCGAGGGAGACACCGAGTACCTGATCCGCACCCTGAACCAGTTCGAGTCCGTCGAAGAGGTACGCGACATCGAGCTGGTACGCGTCGATGGCACCAAGGTGCGGGTGGCGGACGTGGCCACCGTGCGCGAGGCCCACAAGGACCGCGAGGTGGTCAGCCACCTGGACGGGCGCGAGGCCGTGGAGCTCGAGATCCACCGCGAGGCCGACGCCAACATCGTGCAGGTGGCGCGCTCGGTGAAGGCCCGGCTGGGGCTGGACAAGCCCCCACCCCCCGATCTGCCTCCGGACATGGACCCGCAGATCCGGGCCATGATCCTGGGCCCCCCCAGCATCATCGACACCCTGCCCGAGGGGGTGGTGCTCGAGGTGCTCGATGACCAGGCGGGCTTCATCGAGGCCTCCATCGGCAACCTGAAGTCCACCGTGCTGCTGGGCGGCCTGCTGGCCATCGGCGTCCTGTTCCTGTTCCTGCGCAACTACCGCATCACCGCCATCATCGCGCTGGCCATCCCCATCTCGGTGGTCTGCGCCTTCGCCCCCATGTACCTGGGCGGGGTGTCCCTGAACCTCATGTCCCTGGGAGGGCTGGCCCTGGGCGTGGGCATGCTGGTGGACAACGCCGTGGTGGTGCTCGAGAGCATCCAGACTTGTCTGGATCGGGGCATGGCCCGACGAGAAGCCGCCATCGAGGGCGTGGGCGAGGTGGCCGCCGCGGTCAGCGCCTCCACCTTCACCACGGTGGCGGTGTTCTTCCCCATCACCTTCGTCGAGGGCGTGGCCGGTGAGGTCTTCGGCGACCTGGCCCTGGCCGTGGTCTTCTCTCTGGTGGCCTCGCTGCTGGTGGCCTTGTTCTTCGTGCCCATGCTGGCGGCCCGGGAGCTGAAGCGCCCCGAGCGGAGCCTCGGCCTGGATGAGCTCAGCCCCGCTCTGCGCTTCCCCTCCATCCGCGAGTTCCGCCAGTCCTGGCGCGCGGGCGTGGGCTGGCGCAAGCTGTGGCGGCCCTACCTGCTCCTGCGGGTGGCGCTGCGGGCTCCCCTGGACTTCTTCGTGGCCGTGTTCATGGTGCTGGCTGGCTTCGGCGGGCGCGCCGCCACCTGGGTCGGGGCGCGGGTGTTGCCCCGCGCGGCCGGCGGGGCCCTGTGGCTGGGGAACCGCTTCGGGCGGCACTACGACGGCCTGGCCCTGCGCTACGTGGGCTGGCTGGACAAGGCCCTGACGAGGCCGGGGCTGGTACTGGGCGGGGCGATCATGTTGCTGCTGGTCAGCCTGGGTGCCCTTCAGAAGTTGGGCGTCGAGCTGATCCCCCAGGTCCACCAGGGGCGCTTCACCGCCGAGATCGCCATGCCGGTGGGCACCCCCCTCGAGCGCACGGTCAAGGTGGTGGAGCGCGCTGAGCAGCTGGTACGCGAGCTGCCCGACGTGGCCGGGGTGCACGCCACCATCGGCACCGAGCGGCGGGCCGACTCCGAGCCCGACGAGGGCGAGCACACCGCGCGGCTGCGGATCCAGCTCCAGCCTGGCGGCGGCCTGGCTGCCCGCGAGCGGGTGGCCATGGATCTGGTGCGCCAGGCTCTGACCGAGCTGCCCGACTGCGAGCTGCTGCTGGAGCGTCCGGCCCTGTTCAGCTTCCAGACCCCGGTCGAGGTGGTCATCACCGGCCAGGAGCTGCAGGATCTGAGGCAGCTGTCCGCTAAGGCCGAGGCCATCGTCACCGGCCTGCCCGGCATCCAGGACGTCAGCTCCAGCCTGGTGCGGGGCTTCCCCGAGATCCGCATCCGCTACGATCGGGCCCTGCTGACCCAGTACAAGCTCGACCTGGCCTCGGTGGCACGCACCGTGCGAAACAAGGTCCAGGGGGCCCAGGCCAAGGAGCTGGCACAGGGCGAGCACCGCATCGAGATGCTCGTGCGCCTGGACGAGCGGGACCGGGCCACGGTGGACCAGCTGCGGCGGCTGAACGTCAACCCGCGGCTCGTCCCCCCCATCCCCCTCGAGGCCGTGGCCACCATCGTGGAAGCCGAGGGTCCCTCCGAGATCCGCCGCATCAACCAGCAGCGGGTGGCCGTGGTCACCGCCAACCTCGAGGGCTTCGATCTGGCCGGCGCCGGCGAGCGCCTCACCGAGGCCCTGGGCGCGGTGGACTGGCCTGAGGGCTTCGCCTTCGAGCTGGCCGGCCAGAGCCGCGAGATGCAGCAGTCCCTGGGCAGCCTGCGCTTCGCCCTGCTGCTGTCCATCTTCCTGGTCTACGCCATCATGGCGGGCACCTTCGAGCACCTGCTGCACCCCCTTGTCATCCTGGGCTCCCTGCCCCTGGCGGTGGTGGGCGTGGTGCTGGTGCTGCTGCCCATGGGCATCCCCATCTCGGTGGTGGTGCTGATCGGGTTCATCGTGCTGGCAGGCGTGGTGGTCAACAACGCCATCGTGCTCGTCGACGCCATCAACCGTCGCCGCCGGCAGGAGGGCCTGTCGCGCGTCGACGCCATTCGCGAGGCCGGGCGCATCCGCCTGCGGCCCATCATGATCACCACGGCCACCACCGTGCTGGGCCTGCTGCCCCTGGCCATGGGTTTCGGAGAGGGGTCGGAGATCCAGCGTCCCCTGGCCATCACCATCATCGCGGGGCTCACCTCGTCCACGCTGCTCACGCTGCTGGTCATCCCGGTGCTGTACGACCAGGTGGTCAAGCGGGTGGAGGCCTGGACGGGCCGTGACACCGTGGGCCTGGGTGAGGACTTCGAGACCGGCGAGGCACCTCGCCCCCGCAGCTCCAGCGACACCCTGGTGCCCGGGGACGAGGGGGAGCCCGCGTGAACCGCTGGCTGCCCACCTTCGCCGTCACGCGGCCCGTGACGGTGATCATGGCCTTCGTGGCCCTGGTCGTGCTGGGCACCATCGCCTGGACGCGCATCCCCCTGGACATGATGCCCCCGGGCTTCAACGCGCCCTACATCTGGGTCTGGGTGCCCTACCGCAACACCACGCCCCTCGAGACCGAGCAGCGCATCGTCCACCCCATGGAGGAGCAGCTGGCCACGGTGGGGGGCATCAAGAACTTCGAGTCCAGCGCCAGCAGCTCCGGGGGCCAGGTGGAGCTGGAGTTCCACCAGAGCGTCGACATGTCCGACGCCTACAACCAGGTCGTGGATCGCATGGAGCGAGCCATGGCCGAGCTGCCCGACGACGTGGATCGCTACTGGGTGTTCCGCTGGAACCCGGCGGACGAGCCCAAGATCTGGCTGGGCTTCACCGTCCCTGAGCACCTCGAGGACCCCTACCCCTATGTGGTGCAGCGCATCCAGCGGCCCCTCGAGCGCATCGAGGGCGTGGGCCAGGTGGAGATCTGGGGTGTGCACGAGAAGTCGGTCTGGGTGGACTTCGACCGCGAGTCCCTGTCCGCCTATGGCGTGGATCTCGGCACCCTCGTGGGCAAGCTGCGGGGGGACAACTTCCAGCTCTCCGGTGGCCGCATCACCGAGCGGGGGTCCCTGCGCTACCTGCGCTCCCTGGCTCGCTTCGAGGACCTGGACGACCTGCGCGACTATCCCATCCGGGCGGGCCTGAAGCTGTCGGACGTGGCCGAGGTGAGCTACCGGGCCGAGCCCGACGACACCATCCACTTCATCAACGGCCAGGACGCGGCGGTGCTGGGGGTCACCGCCGAGAGCGGGGCCAACACCGTCGCCCTGTGCCAGCAGGTGCGCGACACCCTGGCCCAGCTCGAGACCCAGCCCGATCTCGAGGGCTTCACCTTCTTCCCCTTGTTCGACCAGGGCGAGGAGATCGAGCGGTCCATCGGCACCCTCGAGGACACCGCGCTGTGGGGGGGCCTGTTCGCGCTCATTGTGCTGTTCGTCTTCCTGCGCGAGTGGCGCATGACCCTGCTCATCGCCGGGTGCATCCCGTTCTCCATGTTGATCACGGTGGTGATCCTGTACTTCACGGGGGGCAACCTCAACCTGCTGTCCATGGCGGGCATGATGATCGCCGTGGGCATGGTGGTGGACAACGCCATCGTGGTGGTGGAGACCATCTTCGCCTCCCGGCAGGGGGGGCTGGGCCGCAAGTCCGCGGCCGTCGCGGGTACGGCCGAGGTCGCCCTGGCCATCACCCTGTCCACCATGACCACCATGGTGGTGTTCTTGCCCATCATCCTCATGAGTGAGAACGCCATGTTCTCGTTCTTCATGAAGGCGCTGGGTATGCCGGTGGTCTGGGCCCTGGGGGCCAGCCTGCTGGTGGCCCTGGTCTTCACGCCCCTGACCACCACCTTCCTCGAGCGCAAGCGCATCGTGGTCGATCCGCGCTGGATCCTGTGGCTCTCGGAGCGCTACAAGCGGGCACTGCGCTGGGTCTTGAGCCGGCGCTTCGACGCCATGCTGGGTGTCATCGCCGTGGTGGTCGTGACCACCCAGGTGCCCATGAAGGCGGTGGGCTGCAGCGAGGACAACGAGGGCGAGGTGGGCCGCTTCGTGGTGCGCTTCGAGCTGCCATCATCCCTGAGCCAGGCCGAGCGGCTCGACGCGGTGGGCGCCATGGAAGACATGGTCAGCGAGAACTGGGGGCGCTGGGGTGTGGACTTCACCCGCACCCGCCTGCGCGAAGGCCGCACCTCGGGCTGGATGCAGGTCTCGCTGAACGACACGGAAGACTGGCCCGACGAAGCTTTGCCCCGGGACGAGATCCTCACCGACGTGCGCAAGCACCTGCCCGACCTGGCGGGGGTGCGGGTGCGCTTGGGCTGGGGTGACGATCCCATGGGCAACCGCACCATCGGGGTGCGACTGTACGGCGAGGAGACCGAGGTCCTCGAGAGGCTCTCCCTGGAGGTGGCCCGGCGCCTCGAGGCGCAGCCGGCCTTCCTGTCTGCCTACACCAGCGAAGACACCGAGGGCTCCCAGGAGATCCGGCTGAATGTCGACCGCGACGCCCTGTCCCGCTACGGCTTCGACGCCTCCAGCGTGGGCGGCTCCCTGGCCTTCGCCATGCGCGGCATCGACCTGCCCGAGATGTGGGACAACGGCCGTGATGTTCGGGTCAAGGCGCGCTTCCAAGAGGCCGATCGCGATGACCTGGACACCCTGCTGGACTTCCCGGTCTACGCCGCCGACGGCACCGCCGTGCCCATCCGCGCGGTCACGCGCTCCGAGGTCACCCGGGGCTGGGGCTCCATCCACCGCGACCAGCGGCGCACAGGCCTGACGGTGCAGCTGGATCTGGCCGAGGGCATGGAGCGCGACACCGCCTTCGCGGTCATCGAGCAGACCCTCACCCAGTTCGACTTCCCCCGGGGCTACGGCTGGGAGCAGGGCAACAAGTTCGCCGAGCAGCAGGAGAACAACGACGCTCAGACCTTCGCGTTGATCTTGAGCATCGTGCTGGTGTTCCTGCTGATGGGGGTGCTCTTCGAGAGCTTCATCCTGCCCCTGAGCGTGATCACCACCATCCCCATGGCCCTGCTGGGGGTGTACTGGACCCTGTACTTCACGGGCACGCCCCTGGATCTCATGGCGGGCATCGGCCTGGTGGTGCTCATCGGGGTCGTGGTCAACAACGGCATCGTGCTGGTGGATCTGGTCACCCGCCTGCGCAGCCAGGGGGTCGAGCGCACCGAGGCCCTGATACAGGCGGGTCAGCGACGCCTGCGCCCCATCCTGATGACCGCCATGACCACCTTCTTCGGGCTGCTGCCCATGGCCCTGGGGCGCTCCACCTTCCTGGACATCCCCTACGCTCCGCTGGGCCGGGTCGTGGCCGGCGGGCTGGCCACCGCCACCGTGCTCACCTTGTTCTTCGTGCCGCTGCTGTACACTCTGTTGGACGACATGCGGGCCGCCAGCCGTCGCTGGTTCGCCTTCGCCTGGCCCGGCCAGGCCACCAAGAGGGAGGACTCCTCCAGATGACCCACCTGCTCTTGCTCTCCCTGCTGATCGCCGCCCCCCAGGCCGCGGACCTGAGCTACGCCCAGGCCCTCGAGGGCGCGCTGGTGCGCAACCCCACCCTGATCCGCGCCGAGGCCTCCGCGTCCTCGGCCGAGGGCTCCCTGGTCTCGGCCCGTGGCGCCTTCGACCCGTACCTCAACCTGGGCGCCGATCACCAGTCCTCCATCTCGGAGAGCTTCAGCCAGCTGGGCCAGGTGGCGTCCCAGACCTCGCGCAACGGCTTCAACACCACCCTCAGCCAGTTCCTGCCCACCGGCACCAGCGTCAACCTGGACTGGTCCGTGGACAGCTCGACCTACCTGTACGAGCTGCTCGAGTCGGGCATGACCTGGGAGGTCGAGGAACCTCAGCGCTTCAGCACCCTGAGCGCCAACATCAGCCAGAGCCTGCTGCAGGGCCATCGCATGGCCTACAACTTGAGCGCGGTTCGCGAGGCCGAGCGCTCCGTCACCCGCGCCGAGGCCAGCCTGGTGGCCACGCGCCTGAAGGTCGTGGCCGATACCGCAGCCGCCTACTGGAGCCTCGTCACCATGCGGGAGCTCGAGGACATCGCCCGGCAGGCCCTCGAGGTGGCCCAGGAAGAGGGCCGCGTGGTGCAGGCCATGGTGGACGCCGGGCAGCTCGCGCCGGTCGAGGCCACCCGGGTCGAGGCCGCCGTGGTCCAGTCTCGCAGCTCCCTGATCGAGGCCGAGCACGGCCATCGCGCCGCCAGCGAGGCCTTGGCCCAGCTGCTGGGCGCCGATCCCGTCGAGCTCATCCACGCAACCAGCACCCCCGAACAACCTGTGGCCCTGTCCCTGGACGACCGCCAGGTCGTGGCCGCCGCCCTCGAGGGCAACCCCGAGGTGCTGGTGTACCGTTCCAGCGTCGACAGCGCTCGCATCGCCCTGGCCAACGCCAAGCATGCCCGCCTGCCCGAGCTGGCCGTCACCGGTGGCTTCGGGGTCAACGGCTACGATCCCTCCTTCAGCGAGGCTGTCGCCGAGATGTTCAGCGGTGATCTGCGCTTCTGGACCGTGGGGGCCGACCTGAGCGTGCCGCTGGGCAACCGGGCCGACCGGGGCTCGGTGCAGCAGGCCGAGGCCAGCATGATCCAGGCGCAGCAGCAGCTCGAGGCCATGGAGCGCATGGTGGCCGCCCAGGTGCTGGCTCAGGTGCGCACCGTCGAGGCGGGCTTGGTCAGGGTGGATCTCGCCCAGGCCAACGTGCGCCTGGCCCAGGCCACCCTCGACGCCGAGAAGGCCCGGCAGCGCGAGGGCCGCGCCATCCAGAAGGACGTGCTCGAGGCCCTGCGCAACCTGAGCAACGCCCAGAGCGGCCTCGCCCAGGCCCGCACCGACTATGTGCTGGCCTTGGTGGAGCTGGGGAGGCTGCAGGGGCGCATCGAGGGCTTGGCGGGGTAGGGCGAGGGCCTTCGCGCAGTCGGCGCTTCCTCCTGTCCCCTGGCCCGCGTATTCCGCGGCGGCTCCGTCCCGGTCACGATGGCGCCACGGTCTTCACCGCACTCGTCTCTTGGCATCCTCTCGAAGACAGAGCCGGTGGGGCAGCGACCGACGCAGCGAGCGTCCTCCATGAGGAAAGGTGCCGTGCAGGCGAGGACGGTCATGCCGTGGAGGTCCGCAGCGCACCTGACGAGCTCGGCGCTGCGGGTGGTGGCCCGAGGTCAGTGGCCCTCGAACCACCCCGTGATCTCCTCGGGCGCCACCGGCAGCCAGCCGTGGTGGGCGTCGGGGTCCAGCGCCGTCTCTGCGGGGGTCCCCTGGTCCACCAGCGCCTGGTGGTAGGCCAGCATGGTGTCCACGGGCACCACCTCGTCCTGCTCCCCGTGGAGGAACAGGGTGGGAGGGTGGTCGGCGGGGAGCGCGGGGATGCTGCACAGCGCGCCGCCGCAGCTGGCGTAGCTGGCGCTCTGGATGGCCAGGGCCTGGAAACGACCGGGGTAGGCCACCGCCATACGGCTGGTCATGTACCCGCCGCTGGAGATGCCCGTGGCGTACAGCGCGTCGAGGTCCAGGGGCCCCAGCTCGCCGGCCTCGATGCCCGCGAACAATCCCAGCATGAGCCGGTGATCCCTGCTGCGCTGCCAGGTGATGCTCCAGGGCAGGATGTTGGTGTCCCACCAGGTGGCGTCCAAGCGGGTGCCCGGGGCGATCACCGCGTAGCCGGCCTCCAGCAGGCTGCGGCTGAGCTGGGCCTGCCACCAGCCGCCCCAGGCGTCGTCCACCCGGGCCTCGAAGCTGTTGACGGCGCTGTGGCCGGTGCCCTGGAAGACCAGCACCGCGGGCCAGCCCTGGGCAGGTGGGGCGCCCCCGGGGAGCTGCCAGAGCACCACCCGGTTCAGGCCGGCGTCGCGGTAGCGGCTCTCGAAGTGAGCGCAGGTGATGGTGGCGCCGTCGTCGTCGCAGGGCTGGGCCGGGCCAGCGCTGGGCGTCTCGGAGCAGCGGTGTTCCCAGGCCGTGTCGGCGCAGCCCAGCAGGGGCAGCAGCGCAGCGACGGAGATCTGGCGGAGGAAGCGCATCGTATCGGGAACATAGCCCACGGGACTGACCCCCCGTTGACCCCGTGGCCGCCAGCGTCGCCCGTTACCTGCAGGCGTGACCGCACCGGAGAATGCCACCATGGCCACCGCCCGCCGCCTCAACATCCCCCTGTCGCTCCTGCTCGCCCTGGCCTTGGCGGGTGGCATAGGCGGCATGGGAAGCGTGATGGGAGGCGCCGAGGTGCGCGGTGGCCCGGGCGTACATGGGCCCATGAGGCCGGTGGAACCGGAGCGCTACCCCGGGCCGGTGGCGTGGATGGGCAGCCAGGAAGCTTCGGGCGATGACGGAGTGGCGCTCAGTACGAGAACACAGCTGCGCCGGCGTCCATCGAGCCGAACAGGCTCTCCCGGCTGGCCAGGGCCACACCCTCGATCAGGTCGGCTTCGCTGAGCCCGGCCACCTCGAGGCAGTGGGGGCAGACCAGCACGGTGGCGCCGTCGGCGATGAGCTTCTCGAGGGCAGCCTTGACGGGCATGTCCTGGATGTAGCCGACGCTGGGGCTGAAGCCCTTGCTGGCGATGATCGGGGCCTGCACGTTGAGGAAGATGGTGACCTCGCGGCCGTCGCCCAGCCCGTGGGCGGCCAGGCCCAGGCCCATGCTCACCTTCTGGATGTCGGCGGGGCCGGCGGTGATGTTGATGATCATGGCGCGCTTGGCCACCTCGACCGGCTCGCTGGTCTTCTTCTTCGCGTCGGCGTGGGCGGGCATCAGCAGGGTGCCCAGCAGGATGGCGAGCAGGGCGGAGAGGATCAGGTTGCGACGCATGGGGTCTCCCGTGGCTGGAAATAGGAAACAACCTATATCCTGTGGCGACGAGGGTCGCTGGACCCGGGCTCATGGCTCTGTTGTCCCGGGATAGGTGTCGTTCATGTCCGATGAGCTCAGCTACCAGGAGATCATGCGCGCCGAGCGCCGGAGCGTGCTGCTGAAGATCGGGCTGGCGGCCGGGGTGCTGGCCTTCGTGCTGGCGGCCAGCCTGCATCGGCCCTTGCTGGCGCATGTCGAAGGTTGGCTTCACGGGGACCACGATCTGCTGGGGCGTTCACTCTGGGCTCCTCCCGAAGTGCCGGTGGGTGCAGGGGCCATCGAGGGGCTGGATCTGCGCGGCGTGCATGCCGATCTGATCCCCGCCTGGTTCATCGCCCTGGCCAACAACCCCGCCGAGAGCAGCCGGGTGCAGCGCGCCTACCGCGAGCTGCAGGCCGCCTTGGCCGCCGATCCCCAGCTGCTGGCGCTGGCGGTGGAGCTGCACGGGCTGGTGGTCCAGGATCCCTGGGCCAACGCCGAGCACATCTTCGCACTGACCGCGGCGTGGAACGAGCACCTCAGGGCCTCTGGCCAGCCCTGGCACCTGGAGTCCAACGTGGTGGACATGGGCGCCGGGCCCTTCTTCTACACCAAGAGCTACCGCATCGAGGCTGGGCTGACTGCGGTGGTCGAGGGGGTGGACACGCCGCTGCTGGTGCTGCGCCGGGTGGACGAGACCAACGTGCGCGAGGGCTACCTGGGCATGGCGGTGCAGGGGCAGGAGCAGGCCCTGGTGATGGTGGACCGGGTGCGGGATTTTGTCCTGGACGAGCTGTGGCAGCTGCTGGACCCGGGCCTGGACGCCGAGCTGTCCGCCTACGAGGCCGCCTTCGCACCCTGGGTGCGGGCGGAGATCCAGGCTGCCCTGGATCCCCGAACCCATCTGGTCCTGCAGCAGACCGCCCGGGCTCGCTGGGAGCTGCGCAGCGCGGCCATGAGCATCAACCTGCGCCAGGCCTGCGGCAGCACCTTGGTGGTGCGTCACATGCCCTGGCAGGGGTTGGACAAGGACGAGCTGGATGGGCTCGAGCGCAGGGCCCGGGCCGACAGCGGCAAGGCCTGCCCCGCCATCACCCTGACCGAGCTCGACAGGATGCGAGCCGCCACCCGCAGCATCCGCGACGATCCCGGCCTCGAGCCGGCCCTCGAGGCTCTGGTGGCCTGGGCAGCGCGGGGCACCGCCGTGCACGAGCTGCGCCATGTGGCCGACACCAGGGTCCACGGTGAGGAGCGCCTGCCCTGTACCGGCTGCGATGAGCTGTCCACGGCGGCCGTGCGTGAGGCCTCCGCCTACCTGGCCTCCCTGGCGGGGGGCGGCGCGGAGTACACGGCCCTGTTCCAGGCCTGCAGCCAGACCGCCGGATCCCACGCCGCCGCCGTCGAGTGGATGGGCGCCAAGCTCGGCGACGCCTGCCGGCAGCCGGGGCCCGATCTTGCGGCGCTGGCCGTGGTGCTGGACCGGCGGCAGTTCGGGGCTCGGGACCCGCTGGAGCTGCCCGAGGGGTGGCCCACCAGGCTGCCTGTGCGCTGAGCTCAGCCGCGCGGCTGCTTCCAGAGCTCGAAGATCTGCGGCGGCTCCAGCTCATGGGCCCTGGTGGGGGTCTTGGAGAACACGCCGATGGCGCCCGCTGCGCCCACCATGAGCTCGCCGCAGTCGGGGTGCCGCCCGCTCAGACCGCCGGGGCGTCGTCGATCCGGTGGACCACTCGGCACTGGCAGCCGATGTGGTACGGAGGCAGGCCCCGGCGCGCCAGGGCCGCGGGGGTGGTGGGCCTGCCGTGCCAGGGCTGGCAGCGGACGCAGTCGCTCTTGTTGGGCGGGGCGATCTCGACCCTGCTGGGCTCGCTGGTGGTGCGGGCGGCCGCCTTGCGCAGGGTCTGGATGGCCTCGAGGCGGGTGATGTGAGCCAGGACGATGAAGGCTGCTGCCTGGGAGATGGGGTTGCTGGCGTGGCGGGTGTAGTCTTCGAGCTCGGGCCAGCGCCACTGGCTGCTGGACAGCAGCTCGTCCACCTGGTCGCACAGCACCAGGTAGTCTTCGTCCGCTCGCGCCAGGATGGCGTCGAGCTTGCGGCGCGCGCGAGGGTCGTCCATGTCCAGGGGGGCCAAGGGGCTGACAAGATCGGCGACGGCGGCGTCGAGGGGATCGGGCTCGGTGTCGAGGTTGAACATCCGGATCCAGAAGTTGGAGCCCAGCGGGTTGCCCTGCTCGAGCCCCGGCTGCAGGCCTACCGATCGGGCGATGGACTGGGCGGGGGTCTCCTGCGAGCCCGTGGCCACGTCGCGGAGGCCTTCGTGCTGGTGGGGGTCGAGGTCGAGCACCACGCCGAAGCCCTTGGGCTGGACCACCACCACCCGGGCGGGGCAGGTGAGGTCTACCCGGTCGGGCAGGATCAGGTGCACCATGGCGCGCTGCTCCAGCTCGGGGCTGCGCCCGGTGTGGTGTACGAACGCCAGGCCCTGGTACATCCACGCGGTCCAGTCGGCGCGCCATGATCCCAGGCTGCGGTAGCGCAGCTCGACGGTCATGGGTTCGACATGGGCCCGCACGTGGACCTCGGGGTCGGCGACCTCGTGGCTGGCGCCGGGCGTCGGCTCTGCGGGCATGGTGTCGCCGTAGGCGGCGCGCAGCACGGCGCGCAGCGCCTGGCGGCGGCTGCCCTGGTGCTCGACGGTGGTGGAGATGGACAGGGCACGGTCGGTGCCCCAGTTGGAGACGGGGGGCTCGCTGCGCGTGGGCTGGCCCTGTGGCCCCCTGGGCAGATCGCGGCTGACGCGGGAGGGCACCTGGGAGCCGACCCGGCTGTCCAGGGCTCGGTATGCCTGGGTGAGGTCACGGTCTACGGCCTCGGCCAGCTGCTCTTGGTACCAGTCCTGCAGCCGCTGCCGGTCGGCCCGGCGCATCTCGAGGATGCGGAGCAGGAAGCGGTTGAGCCGCGGGCTGCGGATGTCGACCTTGTTGACCTCGGCGATGCCGGTGACGGTCAGGTCCCAGCCCGCCAGCTCCAGCTGGAACTCCACGAAGTCCCCCTCGCTGTAGCGGCCGTCGGTGGTGATGCCCATGCGGCCGTGGCCCAGCCGCGCGAGGGTTCCGAAGTGGATGTCGTCGCCTCGCCGCAGCGAGATCCCAGATTTGACCTTGACCGTCATGACTTCCTCCCGGCCTGTCGACCGTCCTTGGGCCCGACCTCGTCTCCACCGCATCGGGCGATGCGCCCAGAGATCTTGACCAGGCAAGCATTATTGGCGTTCTACTACCCCGTCCAGAGACGACCTGCGCCTTGACAGTTGGTGACAGCCCTGGGGCTTGTCCGTTTTCGAACAGACGCCTGCCCGTCGGCCCTGGTTTTCGGCGTCCGGAGAGCAGTGTTCTCGGGGTCCGCGAGGCCTCGATCCGACTACTTCGCCCGCGATTCCTGGTATCATCCCGGGTCTCGCCACCCCTCGGGAGTCCCATGCGCAGCCTGCTGCTCTGCGTTCCTGCCCTCGCCCTGACCACCGGCTGCCCGGGGCCAGAGTGCGGACCTGGAACCCACCTCGAGGATGGCCTGTGCGTGCCCGACCAGCCCGAGGGGGACACGGACACCGACTCGGACACCGACTCGGACACCGACTCGGACACCGACTCGGACACCGACTCGGACTCGGACACCGACCTGGGCCCCCAGCCCCCCATCGGCTGCCCGGCCCTGGCGCCCTCCGTAGGTGTCGAGGTGGTGATCCCCACGGGCGACGCCTCGGCCCTGCGCACCGCTGTGGACAGCGCGCAGCCAGGCGACGTCATCTTGCTCGAGGACGGCGTCTACAACCTGAACGGCAGCTACCTGTGGCTGGGCGTGGACGATGTGGTCCTGCGCTCCATCAGCGGCGACCGATCCGCGGTGGTCCTCGATGGCAACTACGTCACCACCGAGATCATCAATATCTCCGCCTCGAACGTCACCGTGGCCGACCTCACCGTCACCCGTTCCACCCTGTGCGCCATGCACGTGCAGCCTGCCGGCGGCTACGACACCACCGGCGCGCTGATCTACAACGTGGCGATCATCGATCCGGGCGAGCACGCCATCAAGATCAACCAGAGCGGTGGCAACTACACCGACGAGGGCGTGATCGCCTGCACCTGGCAGGAGCTCACCGACGCCGGGCGTCCCTACGTCAACGACGTCGTCAGCGGCTGCTACACCGGCGGCATCGACGCCCACAACACCCGCGGCTGGCACATCTACGACAACCACATCGAGGGCTTCTGGTGCGAGACGGGGACCCCGGAGCACGGCATCCACATGTGGAACGGAAACGCCGACACCGTCATCGAGCGCAACACCATCGTCGATGTCTGGCGGGGCATCGGGCTGGGCATGAACGCCACCGGCGCGAACACCCGCGGCTTCGAGGCGGAGTACGACTGCGAGGATGGCTCGCACCCGGATGACTTCAACACCACGGTGCGCAACAACACGGTCGTGGTGACCAGCCCTGATCTGTATGCCTCGGCCGGGCGCTTCGACTCTGGCTTCGAGCTCGAGAACACCTGCCTCTCCCGCCTGCTGCACAACTCGGTCTACAGCAGCGAGGCCCCGTACTCCTCCATGTCCTGGCGCTACGCTGGCACCAGCGCCCACATCGCCAACAACCTGCTCTCCCACAACCTGCGGGAGCGGAACGTCGCCGCTGTGATCGCCGAGGGCAACATCGCGGACGTCGGCAGCGCGCCCTTCGAGGACGCGGCAGGGGGCGACCTCCACCTCGCCTCCGGTGCCAGCGCCGTGGACGCGGGTGTGACGATCGGCGGGGACAGCGAAGTGACCCATGACATGGACGGCGATCTGCGGGACGCAACCCCCGACGTGGGAGCCGACGAGCGATGATCGGGACCGGCCTCTGTCGAGGATCACAGCTGCGCGCTGTGACGTTCAGGGCCGCGCGCCTCTGTTCGCTGCTCCTGCTGCTGTGTGCGTGCACGGCCCGCAACGACCAGGACCGCGACGGCTTCGGTGTGCTCCAGGGAGACTGTGACGATCACGATGACACCATCCACCCCGCGGCGCCCGAACAGTGCAACGGCGTGGACGACGACTGTGACGGTGAAGTGGACGATGACGCCTCGGGCGGCGAGTGGTACTTCGTGGACAGCGACGGCGACCACTACGGCATGAGCGCCTACAGCATCCAGCACTGCGGGCCCCTGGACGGGTGGTCCCTCGAGCGCGGCGACTGCAACGACTACGATCCCAGCGTCCACGTCGGCGCCGATGAGATCTGCAACGGTGTTGACGATGACTGTGATGGGAGGGTGGACGAGAACGCGGTGGACGCCGTCACCTGGTACCGCGACCTCGACGGCGACGGCTACGGCGCTGACGCGACGGGCTGGCCGGGCTGCGTGCGGCCCGATGGTCGCACCCACCAGGGTGGTGACTGTGACGACGAGGACGCGGAGGTCAACCCCGACGCCACTGAGCGCTGCTGGACCGACGCCGATGACGACTGTGACGGTAGCGCCAATGACCAGGGGGCCGCGGGCTGCGAGGAGATGTACCGGGATGCAGACGGCGACGGCTACGCGGGGGATGGCGCCTGCTTGTGCTTCGGCGAGGACCCCTACCTCTATGAAACCAGTGAAGACTGTGATGACAGCGACCCGGCCATCCATCCTGGGGCGGTGGAGCAGGACGATCTGGTGGACGACGACTGTGACGGTTCGGCGCCCGTGGACATCGAGCGGGTGGCGTGGCGCCTGCTGGGCGTGGACGAGGGCGATCGCGCCGGCCATCGGGTCGCCGCGCTGGGGGATCTGAACGGCGACGGCCTGGCCGATCTGGGGATCGGCGCCTATGGTGAGGACAGCGGCGGCAGCACCGCGGGCGCGGCCTACGTGGTCTATGGCCCGGTCACCGCCGATCTGGATCTGGCGGATGCCCACGCCATACTCATGGGCGCGGCCGCTGGCGACAGCGCCAGCACTGGCCTCGAGGGCGCCGGGGATCTGAACGGCGATGGCTTCGACGACGTGGTGCTGGGCGCCTACTACGAGGGCACCACCGGGGTCTCCGCGGGCGCGGCCTATGTGGTGCTCGGCCCCGTGACGGGCGCCGTGGACCTGGCGGGCGCGGACGGCTTCCTCACCGGTGGCGCGGCGGGTGATCGTGCGGGCTATAGCGTCGGCGGCGGCCACGACGTCAACGGCGATGGCCTGAGCGAGATCGTCATCGGGGCCTACGGCCGGGATGTCGCGGGCCAGGAGGCAGGCACGGCCTATCTGGTCTACGGTCCCGCCACCGGGACCCAAGGATTGCTGGGCGCTGACGCGGTGCTCGAGCCCACCGGCTACGGCGACCAGTTCGGCTGGGAGGTCACCCTGAGCGGCGACCAGGACGGTGACGGGCTGGCAGAGGTCCTGGTGGGGTGTCCGCAGGACGACGGCGACTTCGAAGACGCCGGATCGGTCTACATCTACCGAGGTCCTGTTCAGGGCGACGCGCCCGGCCACGACGCGAGGGTGTTCGGTGAGTACGTCGGCGACGGGTTCGGCTACGACATGGCGGGCACGGCGGACCTGACCGGCGACGGCTTGACCGACCTGGCTGTGGGAGCCTACGGGGCGGACTACCTCCGCGATGGAGCGGGCGCGGTGTATGTGTTCACTGAGACGCTGCACGGCGACCAGCTCGCGACGGAGGTGCTGGCGGCTCGCATCATCGGCCCGGCCGTGGGGAGCACCCTGTACGAGGTCGAGGGTGTGGGTGACGTGGACGGCGACGGCTTCGACGAGCTGCTGCTCGGGGCCCGCTACTACGACGGCGAGCAGGTGGATGAGGGCCGCGCCTGGCTGCTGTACGGGCCGATCACCGGCAACATCGATCTGGAGCGTGGGGGTGGGGTGGTGTTCACGGGCGAGGGCGAGGGCGATCAGCTGGGCAGCTCCCTGGCTGGGCCCGGCGACACAGACGGAGACGGGATCCCCGACCTCCTGATCGGCGCCCGGGATGCGTCGGTGACCGGCGGTGCTGGCGCGGCCTACCTGGTGCTGGGGAGCAGGCCATGAAGCGCGCGCTCTGCGTCACGGTATTGCTGGGCTTCGGCTGCAACGACTACGGTGTGAACATCATCGAGCTGCCGGACCCCGTCCCCCCGGACAGCGAGCCCTTCCTGGACTCCGAGCCTGTGGACTCCATGCCCATGGACAGCGATGTGCCGCTGGCCTGTGGCGACGGTCCCTGGCCCGACGGTGAGACCGCGGTGGACGAGACCTGCATCTGGGAGGCGCAGACCGGCACCTTCACGCCGGTGGTCGAGTGGTGGATGAGCGCGTATGCCGAGCACTTCGACTACTCCCAGGCCGTGGTCACGCCGGTGACGGGCCAGTTGACCGACGACGACGGCGACGGGGATGTGGACAGCGCCGACACCCCCGACATCGTCTTGGTGACCCACTACACCCGTGACGGCATCTACCGGGGTGTGCTGCGGGCCATCTCGGGTGATGGTTTCTCCGTGCACTGGAGCACCGAGCTCGAGCTCTACGGCGGTGTGCTCTACCAGCCTCTGGGGATCGCCGCGGCCGCCCTGGGCGACGTGGACGCCGACGGGGCGGCGGAGATCGCCACCACCGTGCAGACCGAGGCGGGCTACGGCAGCGATCGTCTGGGCTGCTACGCTGCCCTGTACGACAGCCTGGGCCACCTGCGCTGGGTCAACACCGAGGCGGTGCTCTACTGCGGGGGCAACGCGCCCGCCTTCGCCGACCTCGAGGGCGACGGCAGCCCGGAGCTGATCCTGGGCCGCTTCATCTTCGACGCGGCCAGCGGCACCCTGCTGGGTGAGGGCGAGCACGGGTCGGGGCACTACCCCACCTACCTCAACGCCGGCTACCACAGCTTCGCCATCGATCTGGACATGGATGGAGTCCAGGAGGTGGTGGCGGGCGATGCCTTGTACGACCCCAACGCACAGACCCTCTGCAGCACCGGCTTCGCCGACGGCTACCCCGCCGCGGCGGACCTGGACGGCGACGGGCTGGGGGAGTTCGTGGTCACCGGCAACGGGTGGGTGCGCATCTTCGAGCACGACTGCTTCCTGGCCCAGCAGTGGCAGCTGCCCGATGGCGGCTACGGTGGGCCCGCCACCATCGCCGACTACGACGGCGACGGCGCCCCGGAGATCGGCATCGCCTCGTACGACGTCTACTACGTCTTCGAGGTGGACGGCTCGGTGCTCTGGTACCAGTGGACCCAGGACCACTCCAGCTCGGCCACCGGCTCCTCGGTGTACGACTTCGACGGAGACGGCTACGCCGAGGTGGTCTACGCCGACGAGACCAACCTATGGATCTACGCGGGTGTGGACGGCACCGTGCGCATGCAGGAGACCAGCCACACCTCAGGCACCGTCAACGAGTGCCCCATCATCGTGGACGTGGACGGCGACGGCGAGGTGGAGATCGTGGTCTCGGATCGCTACGGCCTGGTGGTCATCGGCGATCAGGACCACGGCTGGATGACCGGTCGGCAGGTGTGGAACCAGGCCAGCTACAACATCGTCAACATCAACGATGATCTGAGCATTCCAGCGACGCCCGCTGTGAACTGGCCCGACCACAACAACTTCCGCTCAGGAGACGTCATGCTGGCCTTCGGCTCCGCGGCGCCCGACGCGGTGCCCGTGGTGGTGGACGTCTGCACCCTGGAGTGTGACCAGGGCGTGCTGCAGGTGGCGGTGCAGCTTGGCAACGCCGGGCCGGGTGAGGTCCCGGCCAACATCTCCGTGTCCGTGTATGCGGGCCAGACGGTCACGGGCGTTCTTGTGGCGACCGAGCAGACCGGCCTGGCGGTGGAGTCGGGCCAGGCCAGCGACACGCTGCTGTTCCGGCTCGACCCCATGGATCTTCCGGACGGTGTGATCACCGTCGCGGTAGACAGCCCCGCCGGGGTCCTGGAGTGCAAGGAAGACAACAACAGCTTCACCATCGAGGAGGGCCTGTGTCCCTGATCCTTTTGGCCCTTGGTTTCCTCACCGCCTGCGACACCACGGCCTGCGGCACGGGCACCCACCTCGAGAATGGGCTCTGCGTGCCCGACGAGGCGGACACCGACGCCGACAGCGACGCCGACACCGACACCGACGCGGATGCGGACGCCGACAGCGACTCGGATGCCGACAGCGATGCCGACAGCGATGCCGACACCGACACCGGGCTCCCCCGGCGTCGGGAGTTCCCCGAGGCCTGGGATCGTATCGGTGTGTTCGGGGATCAGTTCTGGCCCTACACCGACGAGCAGGCCCAGGTCATGGCCGAGAAGTTCCTGGGCACCCAGAAGATCTTCGTCTCCCAGTCCGACGAGATCCGGGCGTACAACGAAGACTTCCTGGTGCTGCACTACCACCTGTGCCTCTGGCAGCAGAACCCCGACCACGCCTTGATCATCGATGGGAGCAGCTGGGGCAACGACTTCGAGTACGTCACCGAGCATGAGGACTGGTTCTGGCACAACGCCGATGGCGAGCGGGTGCGCTCGGCCAACGACGGCAAGTACTTGATGAACATCACCAACACCGAGCTCATCGCGTACTGGAAGTCGTCGGTCCTCGAGCAGATCGAGGCCGGGGAGTACGACGGGGTGTTCCTGGACTCCTGCTCCACCGGGCTGCTCAACAGCGAGGCCCTGGGGGGGACCTACGACGGCGAGACCATGACCGGGGATGCGCGCTTCACCGGCACCGGCGCCCTGAGCAGCTTCGACGAGCTGGGCGGCCTGACCTGGCCCCAGGCCTACAACGCCTTCATGTCCGAGATCTGCGCCCACTATGAAGCCCACGGCTACGCCTGCCTGCCCAACGTGGGCAACCACACCACGAGCTGGGACCCCACCGACTACTTCACCACCTCCACCGGCGGCATGGTCGAGGGTGCCTTCCACACCCGAAACGAGGGGGACTGGGTGCTGGTGGCCAACCACGTGCTCGAGATGGGGGACGGCATCATCATCCTGCAGTCCTACCCGAGCGACGACGACGTCGAGACGCGCATGCGCTACCTGGGCAGCTACTTGCTGGTGAAGAACCGGCGCACCTACGTGACCTACTTCAGCTCCCACAGCTTCACCTGGCACCCCGAGTGGGACATCGACCTGGGCGCGCCCACCGAGTCGGCCACGGGCAACGACATCTCCACCCTGGCCTGGAGCGGTGTGTACCGGCGCCGCTTCGAACGCGGCCAGGTGCTGGTCAATCCCAGCGACAGCGCGGTGACCGTGACCCTGGAGGCGCCCGCGTGGCGGGTGCTGCCGTCGGGGGGCGGGCCCGTGAACCGGGCCGGGACCAACGACGGCAGCCTGTCCTATGAGCAGGTGAGCGTCGTGGATCTGGCTGGCTGGAGCGCTGTCGTCCTGCTCGATGTGGAACCTTGATCAGGGATCTCCTGGCGCGATCCCTGGTATCATCCCGGACCTTGCCTCTGCCTCGGAGTCTCCGTGCGTCTGTTCCTCCTCTGCCTTCCCGTTCTTGCCCTGTCCACCGGCTGCCCCGGCCCCGAGTGCGGACCAGGCACCCACCTCGAGGACGACCTGTGCGTGCCCGATGAGGCCGACACCGACACCGACACCGACACCGATACCGACACCGACACCGACACCGACGTCGGGCCAGAGCCACCGGTGGGCTGCCCGGCCCTCGAGGCCTCCACCGGCAACGAGGTGCTCATCGCTTCGGGGGACGTGGGCGGGCTGACCTACGCGGTCAACACCGCCGAGCCGGGCGACGTCATCCTGCTCGAGGACGGCACCTACCACCTGGACGGGAGCTATCTGTGGTTGGACGTCGACGACGTGGTGCTGCGCTCCGTCAGCGGCGACCGCGACGCCGTGATCATCGACGGCGGCTACGTCACCACCGAGATCATCAACCTGGTGGGCACGAACATCACGGTGGCCGA
>CALDOK010000407.1 GCA_937912125.1 uncultured Pseudomonadota bacterium | reverse complement strand
TCGAGGTCCTTGTTGGAGCTGCGAACAAGGTCCACCGTGCGCTTGGCGCCCTTCACCGTGGAGGTTGGCAGCGTAGTCTTGCCGACCTTGCCGACAGGGGCCTGGGAGGCCATGGCGCTGGGGGCGTCGTGATCGGCGACGGGGCCCTTGACTGCCGGCAGCTTCTGGGTGGAGCCGATGTCGGCGTCGCCGTCGATGGCCCGGTGCGTGGCGGGCAGCGGCCCACCGATGGCCTTGCCGCCCTCGATCTCCGCCTGGCGTTGCTTGCCGCGCCCGCGGGTGGCGGAGATGGCGTCGGGGGCCAAGGCGTCCAACCCGAAGCCATGGGCCTTGGCCTTGGCCACGGCGGCCTTGGAGTACTGCTGCTTGGGCCTGGCGTAGGCCTGGCCCTTCTCGGCGGCCACCACCTGGTCGGCCACCGAGCCGTCGCCCAGCTCGAACTTGACCTGGCCGCGCTTGCCCTGGGCGATGTGCCACTCGAGCTGCTTGAGGTTGCCCGAAGACACGCCCCAGCCTTCGGGGGCCGTGAGCTTGGGCAGCACCACCTCGGAGCCTGCGGGGATGGTGTGGGGGAAGGAACCGTGCTCGTCTGCCAGTTGGGGATTGAGTCGCTTGAGGGCGAGACCCCAGTCGTAGCTGCCGTCCGCCTTGACGGGCACGGCTTTGTTGGACTCTTCGTAGATTGTCTGTAGGCCCTTCCAGTTGGACAGGGCCAGGTCCTCCCAACCCTTGGCGGCATCGATGGGATGCTTGCCCTGGGCGTAGGCGACGTTGAAGTCCTCCATCAGGCCGCCCTCGTGGCTGACGTGCAGCGCCGAGGCGTGCTTGCGGGACTCCGACTGGATGTCGATGTACTTCTTGGAGGGGTGGTCGGTGGCGGGGTTGTAGTTGGGGTTCTCGACGCGCTGGGCGTGGTCTTCGTAGCGATCGGCCAGGCCCCAGATGGCGTGGGCGAACTCGTGGGCGATGACCATCTGACGATACTTGTCGTCGGCGGGTGTGTCGGGTCCCTGGGTGTAGAGGTTGCTCGAGTCGGCGCGACCTGCACCCTTGTGGATGTTCACCACCGTGGGCTCGATGCCCGGATCGTGGGTCTCACCGCTGGCGGCCGCGTTGGCAGCGGCCTTCTGCTTGGCGTCCTGGCGGTCCGCCAGCTCCTGCTTGGTGATGATCTCCACATCCAGCACCTGGCGCAGCGGACGCTCGACGTCGTCCACCACGATGCGGTGCTTCGGGTCGTTGAAGTATGTGTCGTTGGCCGCCTGGACGTCGCTGCGCACCTGCTGCACGGCGGGGTCATCGATGTCGTCCGAGACCAGCACCACCTTCTGGCGAACCACGAAGGCGCCGTCGCTGGCGATCTCGCCGGCGAAGCCGAACGAGGTGCTGTAGCCCCACTTCCCGCCCTTGCCATCCGAGAAGAACTTGGTGACGCCGTCTTCCTCATAGCTGATGGGATCGGTGAACTGGCCCTCGACCTTGCGAGTGCCGCCGGTCTCGGTGTCCGCGTCGTGCTTCAGCTTGACGGGACCTTCGCTCAGCTCCACGCCGAGGCTCTTCTTCAGGCTGCCGCCGAACAGGTCGTGGGCGGCCTGCTCGAGGAAGGCGCGCGCGTGGGTGGTCTCGCCACCCTCGAACTCGAAGTGCATCGCGGGGCTGTTGGGGTCGAGCTTGCGAGCCTTGACCTTCAGGCCCGGGAAGGCGGCCTGGACCTCGGCGATGAGGGAGCCAACGAGGCGCCCGCGGTGCTCGTTCAGGGCGCGCTTGACCGCCTTGGACTCCACCGTGTCGAAGCTGGTGTGGGCGGCCATGAAGTCGCCGCCGAAGCCGTCGAGCAGGTTCTTGACCTGCTTGCGCCGCTCGGCAGGTGCGTCGGGGGCCTCCTCGAAGTGCTTGTTCACGGCCTTGCGCACGGCTGGGGACGCGAACACCTGCGTCGCCGCGGAGGGGTCACCGCCGGTGAGCTCGGCCGCTTCCCCCCGGGCCAGAGCCTGGATCAGGGGCTTGACCTCGACGTCGTCCGCGGTCTTGACCGTCACTGTCCGTCTGGGATCGGAGGCCTCTTGGAAGTCCGACACAGGGCGATACACGGTCTGGCCGTCTTCGGTGATGATGGCGATGCGCCGGTCGGTGAGGGCCTGTCCCTCCGAGTCCACGCCGTGGCGGACCACCGTGGGGACAACCTTGGCGACCTTGACCACGCGTCCGTCCGCGGTGGTGATCTCCTGACCCACCATGCCCTTGGCGCGGGTCCACACGGGACCTCGGCTACCGCCGGGCAGCAACTCGTTGGCGAGATGTGTCGGTGTCTTGCTCTCGCCGCTGGGCTTGAGGCCGGCCACGATGCGGCCATCCTCGAGGCGCAGGGGCACCTGGGAGCCTGTGTCTGCGCGGGCGATGACGTTGTTCTTGCGCACGGTGTAGCCGAGCTTCTCGAGCTTCGCCTTCAGCTCGGGGCTGAACCCGCCGTCGTCGCCGAGCGCCTTGGCGCCCAGGATGGCGGCCTTGCTCGAGGCCACCTGCTGGTAGTTGTCGAACACAGCGAAGCGCTCGGTGCCGTCGGCCAGCTCTTCTACCTGCGCGGCCTTCTTGGGTTCGCGGGCCAGCGCGCTGTCTGTGTCGAGATCGCCGTCGATGGGCTTGGCCTCGCCCTCGCCGAGCTTTCGCGTCTTGCGCTGTGTCAGGATGGCTGTGTCGTCGGATGTGTCGTCCTTGGGGCGCGCGACCACCAGGGTGGTGGCTTCGCCACTGGCGTCACCCTCCACCACTGTGCGCCGCACCGTGCGGGCCTGATCCTCGAGGGTGTCCAGGCCCTCCGCGACGTCGCGGCGAATGGCCACGTGCTCGGTCTTGGAGCCGATCTCGTCCGGGTCGATGTCCTTGTTGGCCAGCTGGTTGCGCCCCTGGGCGATCTGCTTCTCCTTGAGCCGGACGGCCTCCTCCAGCTCCTCCACCGCGTCGCCCTGCAGCTTCTGGATCAGGCTCTGCTGGGTCTGGATGGTGTCTTCGGCCTTGGCGATGAGCCGCCGCAGGGTGGCGGGCTCGAGCTCTGGATCGCCGGACTGAAGCATCGCCTTGTACTTCTTCAGGCTGGTCTGGGCCTTGTCGACCTCCATGGAGGCCTCGAGCTGACGCTTCGAGCTCGACCGGCTGATGCCGGTCTGGATGGCGCTCTTCCAGGCGGGGTCGATGAACAGGCCCTTGAGCAGGTTGACGTCGAAGCCCTCGCCCTTGGCCCATGCCTCCCACTTGTTGTGATCCAGGGCCGTGCCCACGCTCGCGGTGGCCACCTCGTTGATGTACTTGAGTCCGTGCATCTTCAGGAAGCTGGGCTTGGGTCCACCCTCTCCCATGGTCTTCTCGAGCTTCTCGAGCTTCTTGCCCCACGGGGTCTTCTTCATGCCCTCGCCCACGAACGACATGGTGCCGCTCTTGATGGCGCCCATGGCGGTCTCTTTCAGCAGGTGCTTGAAGAGCTCGCCTTCGCCCCCGCCTTCCCAGACACTCTCGCTGGTGATCACGGCGGACAGCAGGCTCTGGGCACCGCCGGTGACGGCCTCTTCCAGGGCTTCCTTGGCCACGTGCTTGAAGGTGCGCTCCGCACCCTCCTGCACCAGGCCCTTGGCCACGGCCATAGCGCTGGCGGCGGCCTTCTGGAACTCGCGCATGCCTCCCAGGCCCGCGGTGGCGGCCTCGAGCACGCCCTGGGCGAGGTCCACGCCGGCCTGCTCCCAGCCGTAGCCGTTGCCGGACAGGGCCTGCTTGGCGAGCATGGACACGGCGGTGACCGCCATGCTGGCGGCGAACTTGACCAGGTAGGCGATCCAGGCGGCAGAGAAGGCCTGGCCGCCGGGGATGATCATGCAGACCACCGCCCCGATGGCCTGGATGGCGGTGACCACGTAGTCCGTGGCCTTGTCGCGCACCTCGCGGTAGTTCTTGGCGTCCTGGGTCTCCCAGCCGCAGATCTCCTTCAGATCCTCGAACTTGCGCGGGTCGGTGAGCTTGCCATCGGGACCGAACATGTTCTCGACGTCTGCCATGTGTTGATTGAGCAGCGAGCCATGGGAGTGGGCCCCCATGGCCTCGAGGCCGTCCATGAACACATTTCCGATGCCGTTGATGATGCCGCTGCGCTCGAAGTCGTAGCGCATGCGGGCGCGCTCGAGGTACTCCTGGGGCGTGCTGGGTTCGCCCATCAGCAGCAGCTTCATCTCGAAGCCCTCGCTGCCGCTGAAGTCTCCGTCGACCCACTCTTCGAGGGTCTGGTCCACTCCCAGCACGTCGCGGGAGATGCCCTCGAACTTCAGGGCGAAGATGGCTCGCTCGCTGGGAGACATCTTCGAGACGCGCTCGAGGATCTTCTTGGCGCGCTCTTCGTCGGTGCCCGCGCCCGCCATGGAGTAGGCGAGCTCGAGCTCCGGGTCAGCCTCACCCTTCTCTGCGAGCTGCTCGAAGTAGACCCGCTCCAGGCCCTCCATCTCTTCGCCCAGCATGATCTGAAGGGTGCTCTGGCCGGTGCCCTTGACGTCGGCGTACTTGCCGCCAGCGCCACCGAACTCGGCGGCGAAGCGTGACTGCAGGCGTGCGAAGTGCTCCTTGGTGCGACCGCCGCGGCCCTCGCGGGCGGCCTTGAGGGTCTCCTCGATGAGCTTCTCGTCGGTGCCCCAGCCCGACGCGGCGTACTCGAGGCGCCATGCGTCGGCGGCGGCCTTGTCGCCGCGCACCTCGGCGTCGATGACCTGGAACTCGGGCGAGCTGGTGCTGAAGTCGCCGATGACCTCCTGCATGAACGAGCCGGTCTCGCTGAGGTGCTTGTTGTAGTAGGCGATGGCCTCCTGCACCTGGGCCGGCGTGAGCTTGTCCATCTCCTTGAGGAAGTCGTCTTCCTCGGTGCCCCAGCTCGAGAAGTCCCACCAGTCGCCCGAGCCATGGATCGCCATCTTCATCTTGACCGCGGCGATGTGGGCGGGGTTGGCGTCGGCCTTGCCGGTCTCCTCGTTGAGCTTGGTGATGGCGTCCACCAGGGCGGCCTCGTTGGTGCCCAGGTCCTCCTTGACCTTGTCCAGGAAGTGCTGGCCTTCGAAGCCGGAGACGAGCTTGGTGCGCTCGTCCACGGTCATCTTCTCGAGGGTGTTGAAGATCAGATCCTCGTCCTCGAACATGGCGCGCTCGGAGTACTCGAGGAGCATCTCGCGCATGCCCTCGACCCGGTGGGTCTTGTCCATCATCATCAGGGCGATGCGGCCCTCGTTCTGGTCCGTGAAGTGGCTGGTCCACCAGCCGCCCGCCTCGAAGCCGTCGCCGGGCTTCCAGTCGCCCAGGCCCATGTCTTCGCGCATCTGGGTCTCGAGGTCCTTGCCGAAGTGTCGGCGATACTCCACCTTGACCAGCTCGATCTCCTCGGGCGTCAAGGTGGCCAGGGTCTTGAGCACGGTCTTCTCGTCGTCGCCCCAGCCGTCGATGGCCTTGAACAGGGTGTTCGCCGAGTCCTTGACCTTGGCCGTCTTCTGCTTGATCTTGTTGTTCAGGGCGTGGCTGTCTGCCACGGCGAGCTTGTACAGCTCGGTCATGGTCTTCTTGGAGTGCGCGGGGTTCTTCTGAAGCTCCTTCATGCGCTCTTCGATGGCCATCTCCCGGCAGGCCTGCCCGAGCTCCTGGCGCCGGTTGCGGCCGGCGACGTGATCCTCGGCGCTGGCGACAAGGGCGGTGGCGGCGGCCTTCTCGTCGCCGCTGAGGTGCTCCTTGATCAGGTCCTCGAGGGTCAGGACCTTGCCCTTCGAGTCGGTGATCTGCACACCGGCGGGGGGGGGCTGGTTCATGCGGTCGCGAAGCGCCATCAGCTCGGCCGGGTTCAGGCGCGCCAGGGCACCCAGGATGGTGCTGTCGCTCACCCACAGGGTGGACTGCAGCTCCTTCTGCAGGGTGGCCACGGACTCGTCCACCTTAGATGTGTCGATCTTGTATTGCCCGCCCTCGGTGTTCGTCGCGGCGCTCAGGCGCCCCTTGATGGCCAGGGTCTCGGCGTCGTTGCCCATGGTCATGCCCTTGACCAGCAGCCCGGCTCCCACCAGGCCGGCCACGATGGCCGTGCCCACGCCGGGCAGCAGCACGGTGGCCACGACGATGGCCACCACCGCCACCGCCGCCTCGAAGAAGGTGGGCTTCATGGCGTCGTCGATCTTCTCCTGGAGCTTGCCGCCGAACTTCTTGTTCAGCATCTTCAGCTCTTCCTCGGAGCAGTCCTTCAGCAGCTCGCGGATCCGATCACGATCCGGGCTGAACCACGCGCCGAACTCGCGCTCGAGCTGCGTCGCCTTGTGGTCCACCCGCTTCTCGGAGATGAACTGGGCCCGCTCCTCGAAGGGCTTGCCCATGGCGGCCTGGGAGGTCTTCAGCTTGGCGTTGAAGTCGGTGTACAGATCGCCGCCTACGCTGGCCAGGGCCTCGCGGACCAGCTCGGGGTCCTTCGCGTACAGCGCGGCCAGCTCCTCGTGAGACATCCGACCCACCAGGGTCTTGATGCGTGCGTCATCGGTCCACAGCAGGCTGCCTCGGACCTCTGAGGCCAGGGCGAAGTGGTGGCGGTCGACGCTCTCGGCGAAGTACTTGGCCTGGTGCTCGGCGTGGGCCAGGACCATGGCGAAGTCACCCTCGTTCAGCCCCTTGAGCAGCTTGTATTGGGCGACGGCGGCCTTGTAGTCCTTGCTGTCTCGGTCGGGGTTGGACTTGATGATGTCCTGCAACATCAGCGAGTCGGGCTCGGTGATGCCGGTCGGCAGGTCGGGCGTGGGCGTGAACTTCTCGGCCTTGTCGATCATCCCCATGAAGTCGACGTAGTCGGGGTCGTTCGCGCCGTAGGGGTTGGGCTCCCGGCCGAACAAGCCTCCGATGGCGTTGATGGCGCCGCGGGCGTAGTAGGTTGTGTTGGCTGAGTTGAGGGTCTTCTTGAGGGCCGCCTTCAGGGCGTCAGCGCCCTCGGGGTACTCCTTCAGCATGCGCTGGAAGGCCTCGGGATCGTTGCCGTACTTCTCCATGGCCTTCTTGATGGCCGCGCGATCTCCCTTCTTGACCTTCTGGCGCAGATCCTCGGCCTGCTGGCGCGCGACGCTGAGCTGCTCCCGCTTCTGGCGGGCCTCGGCGTTCTTCTTGTTCACATGGGCCACGAGGTCGGGGAAGCTCAGGTTGTGTCGCTGAGCCAGCTCCTCGAGCTTGGCGATGCGCTCGCCCTGGTCCGTGATCTTCTTGATCTCGTCCAGCTCCAGCGCGACGTCGTTGGGGACCTCCTTGACCGGGGCCTCCAACATTCCGTTCTTCAGGGCCTTGTCGAGGATGACTTCCAGCTCGCCTTCACTGAGACGGAACTTGAGGCTCAGCTCGTTGAGCTTCTCGACCTGCTGGTCCGGGGGGAGCTTCTTGATACGTTGGTACTCGGCCGCGGCCTGGAGGTTGGTCGCGGAGGCCTTGCCCGCAGCGCTCAGGGCCTTCACGTCGTCGCCGAAGCCACCCCACTGGGAGAGTTGGGCCAGGAAGGCCTCGCGCTCGGCCTTGGGCAGGCTGTTGGCCGCCTGGATCTGAGCTTGCAGGCCCTTGGTCATCACGGTCTTGTCGCCGCCGATGGTGCCCGCGAAGTAGGCGCCCATCATCTGCTCGCCGAGGCTGCCCACGCCCTTGTCCAGCATCTCCTGCTGAAGCTGGTTGAGCTGTGCGAGTCTGTGTTGGGGAGGCAGGTCCTTCATCCAGGCCAGGCGCTCGGCCAGGCCGCCGGGTTGGTCCAGGCGAGCCGAGGCGCGGGGGTCGCCCTTCTTGAGGTCCAGGACCATCTGGTCGTCGACGGCGTTGGCCTTGTAGTCGTCACCCTTCTTGATGAGGGCCAGCAGCTCGATCTTCTTCTCACCGGAGATGCCGGCCAGGGCCATGCCGCTGTCGGTTCGGCGGCCACCGATCAGGGCCTTCAGGCCTCCGCGGCTGGAGAAGGCCTTGTCCAGTTCGGCCAACTCACGAGCATTGCAACCATAGAGCAGATCCACCACATCCTGCTGGGACATGTACTTGCCCGTGAGGAAGCCCTCGAGCTTGGCGCGCTTGGTCTCCACCTGGTCCTTGCGCAGCTCGAGCCCGCCCAGGGAGTTGCGCTCGCCGGGGACCAACGTTGCACCGTACTGGGCGCGTTGGTTACCCTGGGCGTCCATCACCATGGCCTTCCACTTGCCGCCCACCTGGCTTGGGGCGGCCAACACCTGGGCCCGGATGTGCGCCGGCGTCTTGTCGCTCTCGTCCAGCATTGGCTCGCGGTTCATGAAGCGAGCCATGTTGGATGGGGACTGGCCGTTCTGTTGGGCCATACCCTGCAGCACCTTGTAGGCCTGCACACGGTCGCCCTTCCAGCTGGTCGCACGGATGAACTTGTCGGTGTCTTCGATCTCCTGGACCAGAGCGTCGCCCTTCTTGGCGGCGGCCTCGGCCACGGGGTCAAACTGGAAGCGAGACGCATCCGCGAGCATGACCTCGGCGCTGTGATCTCCCTTCAGGAGCACGTCGAGGTCCTTGGGAACCTCGCTGCCCTTGCGCAGGCCCTTGCCCACCTGGTCGCTGCACGCCTGCCGGAGCTGGGCGTACTCCTTCATGAACATGGCGCGCTCGGGCAGCGTCATGCTGGCGAGGCGCCACTTGACCATGGCCTTGCTGGGTCCCGCCGCGGACTGAAGCTCTGCGAACAGGGCGTCCCGCTGGGAACCGTAGCCGTCGGGGCTGTTGTCGTTGACGTTGACCGTGGCCAGGGAGTTGCCCAGGGGGTCCTTGTTGAACTCCTGGGCGGCGTTGAGCAGGTCCAGGCCCTTGTCCTCGTCGCTGCCCTGCAGGGCGGACTTCAGCGCCTTGCGGATGGGGGGCAGCTTGTCGCCGTCGGTCTCCACGCCAGCCAGGCGCTTCTTCTCGTACTCGCGCACGAACAGGGCACGCTGGGCCGGGGTCATCTGGTTGAGGATGGCGAGGATGCGGTCGTCGTCGCACTTCTCGGTGATCTGACCCAGCAGCTCGGTGGCCAGGGCGATGTACTGGGGATCGTTGGGGTCGCCCAGGGCCGCCTTGCGCGCCTTCTGGTCCGCCTCGGTGAGCTGGATGTCCTGGCCGACCGAGACGTTCTTCTTGAGGCCCGCGAAGGGCCCCAGGCTGCCCTCGGGGGTGCGCGCCAGGTGGTCGGCGAACTGCTCGGGAGTCATGTGGTGCTTGTGGGCTGCCGCCAAGAACTCCTCGCGACCCTTGGGGGTGCCGCCACCCCAGCGGGTCAGGTCGCCCTTGGCCTCGTTCTGCAAGAAGCGCTTGCGTGTGACGATCTGCAGCAGCTGCTCGGCTGGCATGTTCAGGATGCGCGCCATGGTCGCGACGCGGCTCTGCAGCTCGCCCGCGGGGCACTTGCTGGGGTCTGTGAGGTCGGCCAGCTGGGACTTGATGATCGGGTTGGTGCTGGTCGCGGCTTCGTAGCGTGCGGTCGCTGCGCCCATGGCCTTGGTGTAGCGGTCCCGGATCTCCTTGAGCTGCTCGGGGGACCCGGGCTTGATGTTGAGGTCCTCAGCCAGCTTGCGCAGGGCCTGGTCTTGATCCTTGGCCGGAAGCATCTCCACCGCGGCGAAGGACTTGACGATGTGGCCTTCGATCACCACGGCCTTCTGGGCTTTCTCGAAGTCCTTGACCGTCAGGTTGGTGTAGGACTTCAAGCGCAGCAGGGCCGCGTCGCGCTCGGCGGCGGGCAGGGCGTTGACCCTGGTCAGCTCGGCCTTGATGGACTCGGTGATGCCGGGTGACCGCTTGTTGGTCACGGGATCCTTCGGCATGAGGTAGATCTCGCCGATCATGTCCTTGGCGGTCTGACCCTCGGGGGGCTGGGCCAGCTTGGTCATGGCCTGGTCGCGGGTCATTCCCTTGGCCTGGGCGTAGGCGTCGATGTAGGCAGAGGCGTCGCCGATGGGGATGGGCGTGGCCTTTCCCGCAGCGTCGACGCCGCCCAGGTCGGCCGCCAGCTGCTTGTTCTGCAGGCCCCGCTGGATGATGGTGTCGGCCTGCTTGCGCTCCTCGGCGACCTTCTCCTCGAGGCCGCTGTTGAGCAGCTGGTTGTAGGCCTTGCCCTGCGCGAACAGGGCCTTGCCCCGCTTCTGGTACGGGTCGTGGTTGCAGCCGTCGATGTAGGAGGCGATCACGGGCACGCCGTCTTCGTCGACGATGCTGGTGTCCGCCACCAGGGCGGCCCGCTCCTTGGGGGACAGGGCCTTGAGCTTGGCGTAGGCCTCGTCGTCGTCGACGATGGTCTCGTCCAGCTCATCGATCAGGGTGCGGACCTTCGAGCGGTAGCTCAGGTAGTCCATGAGGGCCTTCACCTTGGCGGGCCCTGGCGGCAGCTTGTTGATCTCGCTGGGATCGGTGATCAGGCGCTCGGCCTTCTCGTTGGCCCCCAGGCCCGCGTCGCTCTTCGCCTTGGCGAGCTTCTGGGCGTTCGAGGTGCCCTCTTCCGGGTGCTTGCTGTCGTAGCCGAGCAGGTTGGCCCTGGCCTTCTTCATCTCCGGCGGCAGCTTGTCGTGGCTGGCGTTGCGCAGGTGGCCCAGGAACTCGTCAGGGGTGCAGTTGCTCTGGCGGGACCACTCGAGCAGCTGGTCGTAGGCCTTGCCCGGGGGCAGCCCGGTCTTGGCGGCGTACTCCTTTTCTTTGTGCTCCCTGAACTTGGTGGCGTGGTAGCGCTTGAGCTGCTCGACGGGCACGCCGGTGAGCCGGGAGATCTCCTGGATCTTGGTCTCGAGGGCGGCGCCCTCGAGCTTCGAGGTCTCGAGGGCCTCGATGGACTTGTGCAGGGGAGAGTGGGTGCTGCCCTTGGCCCCGCCCTTGTCCTTGTACCCGAGCAGCGCCTCTTCGGTGCGCTTGACGTCGGCGTGGTAGGCCTTCTGGAGCTGCTCCCTGGTGAGCTTGAGCCGCTTGGCCAGGTCGTCCAGCTTCTGCTCCCGCTCGGCGGTGGTGAGCTGGTTGTTGTTCATGATGGAGCTGGCGCCGTTGAGTGCCTGCTCCTTGGTGCCCTTGTTCTTGTAGGCCAGCCGCAGGTCGCGGAAGGGCATCCCCGTCATGTTGGACAGGTTGGTGTAGGCCTCCCACTGCTTGTCCGCGGGCAGGGCCTCGATCCCGGTGACCTGGGTGCGCAGGGCCTCGTTGGCCACCGGACCCTTCACCAGCCCGTCGCCGGACTCGCCTGCCCGCATCAGGGCGCCCAGCATGGCCTTGGGGGGCAGCTTGGCGGTGATGGCGTCCAGGGCGGCCTGGCGCTTGGCGGCGTCGGGGATGCGGTGGATGTTGGCCAGCTGCTTGGCCAGATCCGCAGGCACAGGGGCGTCCTTGGCCGGATCGAAGCCCTTGGGCCCCTTCTTCAGAAATTGGCGCCGGGCCTCGAGCTCGGTGACGCCGG
The DNA here is from genome assembly GCA_937912125.1 of uncultured Pseudomonadota bacterium. GTDB lineage: Bacteria > Myxococcota_A > UBA796 > UBA796 > JAFGLY01 > CALDOK01. The sequence goes on along the minus strand of CALDOK010000407.1, from coordinate 36,674 downwards.
TGGTGGCCATCAGGGTCTTGACGTAGGAGTCGACCTCGAGGGGCTGCACGCCCAGGTTGCCGGCGATCTTCAGGTTCTGCTGGTGCTTGGACTCCTTCTCGGAGGCTTCCTTCTGCTGCTTCTCGAGCCACGCCTGCTGGGCCTGGCCGCCGGTGAACTCCTTCTTGTATTCTTGGTCGTTCGCCTTGGCGGCCTGGACGTGCGCCATGTACGGCGCCAGGTCGGCGGGAATGCCGGCGCCCGGCTTCAGCATCTGGATGTGCTTCAGCATGGCCGCGGGCTTCATGCTGCGGTCCTTGCCCAGGGCCCAGAGGCGGTCCTGGGCCTTGAGGCCCGCGCCCGGCTCCTTGGGGTCGAAGCCCAGGTAGGCGGCGGCCTTGGCCTGGAACTCCTTGCGCTTGAGATCCTCGTTGTAGCGCCTGAGATCCTCGACCGAGACGCCCGGGTTGGCCTTGGCCACCTCTTCGAGCTTGCCCGCGGGGATCTTGCCGGTGAACTTGCCCTGCACCGCGGTGGCCACGGCGCTCATCTTGGTGTCGAACTGGGTGTTCAGGTCGGCGATCTTCTGCTGGACCTGGGCCTCGTTGCGGGGCGCGGGCTTCTGGCTCTTGGCCAGCTGCGTCAGCAGGGCCTGGCGCTTGTCGGGAGCCATGTCCCGCGCCAGGGCGATCTGCCGCATCAGGTTGTCCTGCTCGAGCTGCTTGCGCTTGGCCTCCTCTTCCGCGGTCTCCTTCTTCTTGGGGTCCCGCACCAGGGTCTCGCCGGTGGTGGGGCCGGTCTGGCCCGGCTTCTTCTGGCCGGTGGCCACTTCCAGCTCCGCGGCGCGGAGCTTCTGGGCGTCGCGCTCCTTCTGGCGCTCCTCCAGGCCCTTCTTGCGCTGCTCGTCGGACTGCTTCTTCCAGTCTTCGTCCTTCTTCTGGCGGTCCGTCTCGCTGAGGTCCTCGTCGCCCTCTTCCCAGGGCCGCGCCCCGGCGGGCAGCCAGGCCATGCGCAGCTTCACGCCCACGCCGGCGGAGATGATGTTGAAGTGGATGGTGGGCTTGGCCAGGGTCTCGACGGCCTTCTTGATCAGCACCAGCTGCTTGTCGCGTTCCTTGATCTCGTCCTGCTTCTCCTTGAGCCGGAGCTTCTTTTGCTCCTGGGTCTTGAGGGCCTTGTCCCGGGCGGCCACGGCCTTGCGGCGCTTGTGTTCCACGCCCTGCACGAGCTTGCCCAGCTCGGTCTTGCGGGTCTTGAGCTCCTTGGTGGAGGTGTCGCTGGCGGTGGAGGTGGTGGTGGTGGTGCCCTTGGTGGCCTTGCCCTTGGCCTTGCCCTTGGTGGCGTCGGCGGCCTTCTGGGCGTCCAGCTTGGCCTTCTGGGCGCTGATCTTGCCCTCCACTACCTTCAGCTCACTGCGGTGGGCGCCCAGCTCGTTGTCGTGATCGGTGACCAGGCCCTTCTGCTCGGAGATGGTGTTCCCGAGCGCCTCGAGGGCCACGGTGATGTCCTTCTCCTCCTGCTTGGCCTTCTCCTGGACCTTGATCTCCTTCTCTTCCTTCTTCTTGACGTCCTCCAGCAGGTTCACGCAGGTCTTGGGCACGTCGGGGTTGCCCGAGTTTCCGCCGCCGCCTGACTTGAGCTTGTCGTAGAGGGCCTTGAGCTCCTCGTCGATGGCCGTGATCTCTTCCTGCACCAGGGTCTGATCGGCGCTGACCTTGGTGGAGGCCTTCTGGATCTTGTCGACCTTGCCCTGCAGCGCTGTGAGCTGCTTGGGCAGGCGGGCAGCGATGATGTCGAGGAAGGCCAGCTTGCCGTCCTTGGGGGGGCCGCCGGGGCCGCCCTTGGCCTTGCGCGACACCAGAGCCTTGCGCTTCTCTTTCTGCTCGCTGGTCTCCTGCTGCTTGCCCTGGACCTTGCCGACCCGCTGCTGCTTGTCGCCCAGGTCGACCTGGTGGGTGTTGAGGTCCAGGTCCAGGATCTCGCTGTCGATCGTGCGGAAGCTCTTCTTGATCTCCAGCCGCTTGATCTCGGCCTTGATCTCCTTCTGGGACATGGGCTTGACGTCTTTGCCATCGCCGCCCTTGTCGTCCTTCTTCTTCTTGTCCTCGGATTTTTTGCCCGCCTTGGCGTCGGCGTCTTTGCTGACCGGCTGTGTCCCGCTGTCCGTCGCTGGGCTGGTGTCGCCCTTCTTGGCTGTGTCTTTGGCTGGGTGGTCTTTGGCTGGGGCGTCCGTGCCAGGCGTGGGGGTGGCCGCGGGGCCCTTGAGCGCGGAGTCGCCGCGGGGGCCAGGGGCGCCGCCGACCTGCTTGGGGGCACTGGAGCCGGGGGCCAGCGTCCCGCGGTCGAGGCCCGGTGTGGCTCCGTCGGTCTTGAGGGCCTTGTCCAGGTACAGGCTGGGGTCGCCCAGGTTCAGAGCGCCGATGCTGGGGTCGATGCCCCCGATCCTGTCCATGGCCATGTCGAGCACGGCGTCCGCACCCTGGTCCATGGCTGAGCCGGGATCGTCCAGGATCTGCTCGGCGGCCTCGGCGCCGCGCATGAGCGCGTCGATGTCGACGCCCTCGAGCAGCTCGTCGGCCTGAGGCATGTGATCCTCGGCGAGGCCCACGATGCGGTCCTGGGTGTCCTCGCCCAGGGCCTCGAAGGCCTTGCCGAGCTGCTCGGGGAGCAGGTCCATGTCGTCGGGAATCGGGACGGGGATCGCGCCCTGCAGCACGCCCTCTAGGCGCTCGAGGGGGCTGAGCTGCTCGTCTTCGCCGGCGGCATTCGGGCCAGGGGCTCCGGGCTGCTCGCCTTCGCCGCGTCCAGCCTTGGTCTTGGACCCGCGACCGGGGCCCTTGCCCTTGGTCGGACCTTCGCGGCCGGCGGCGGGCAGGTCGGCGTCATCCTCACGGGAGAGCTCCTCCGTGGGCATCACGCGGGCGATGACCCCAGCGATGGCGCTGGCGAGATCTTCAGGCTGCAGCTGAGCATCGGCCTGATCCTGGCCGGTGCCGGGCCGTCGGCTGGTGGGCTTGCGGCCGCTGCCCTTGGGGCTCTTGCCGCCCCTTCCACCCTTGCGGGCCTTGCGCTGCACTTGCCCTCGCGCGCTGGGGGCGGAGGGCTGGGCGCGGGGGCTGGTGGGGGCGTCGAGCTCGGCCATGGCGGGTGCGCCCGCCAGCTTGCCGTCGCCCTCGATCCGGTTGTTGAGCTCGAGGGGGGCCCAGGTGCTGTCTACGGGCAGGCGCGCGGGGGCGCTACCCAGGTCAGGGGCCTGGGCCATGCGGGCCACGGCCTGGCGGGCCATGGTCTCGGCTTCCAGCTCGCTGTGGTCGCTGGGGTCGCTGACCTGCAGCCCTGAGCCGGTGGCGCGCAGGCGACCCTGGTCGGCCTGGACCACGTGGCCGAGCTCGTGGGCCAGGAGGTGCTCTCCGCGGGGGGTGTCGGGCTGGAACTCGCCAGGGCCGAACCAGATGTCGGCTTCGGAGGCGAAGGCGTGGGCCTCGAGCTCGCGGGCGGTGCGGGCGGCCTCGGGATCGGTGTGGATGCGGACGTGGTCGAAGTCGTGGCCGAAGGCCTGCTCCATGCGCTCGCGGACGGCTGGGGGCAGGGGGCGGCCGCGGCGGTGAGCGATGCGGGCGCTGAGGGAAGGATCGGGGCTGTCGATCCCGGCGCGCTGGCGCAGCTCGGCGTGGAGCATGGCCCGCATGACCGCCATGGAGCCAGTGCCCGGCATCCTGTCCTGGGTGTCCACGCCGGCGATGCCCATGCTCAGGGTCTCGGCCGCCTGGCCCACCATGCCCTGCTGCTCCGCGCCGGAGATGGCGTCGAGCACGGCTTGGTTGCCGATGGCGTCTTGCAGCGCCGTCGAGGCGTGGACCGCTGGAGTCCGCGCGGCCTCGCTGCGGAGCTGCTCCTGCTCCTGGCGCAGCTCGACCTGCTGCAGGGTGGAAGCCAAGGACTTGTCGGTCCTGGTCTTTCTCTTTTCTTTTTCGCGCATGGAGCTCATGATCGCTTCCCTGGGAGGAGGGTGCGGGGAGTCGGGCGGTGGGCTGCCATCAGGCGCAGCCGTGTGCGGCTCTGCCCGGCGCCGCGCTGGAGGCGGCGTGGGGAGCGTGCGGTGTTCGAGGGGCTGGAGTGGGCTTCAGGGCTGGCCCGAAGGGACTCCTCGCCATGCTGGGAGGCGGTCGCGGGGGCCTGGGGAGCGGCGACCAGGGCCGGGTCTTCGGAGTCGCCGCCGGCCGGGGAGCCGGCGGACCCTATACCTGGGTCGTCGTCTTCTGCCCCCGAGGCTGTCGTGCTACTGGGCGTGGCGGAGCAGGGCGGCGCGGGGGAGGCGGCTTGCAGCGAGAGCTGGACGGGCTGCGGCGAGGCGGCAGCGCGCCGGGGCCGGCGTGCCGGCGTGGGGGACGGGAGGGGGTGGAGCTTGGCCCCCGTGAGCTTGGCGGTCTTGGCGCAGCCGCCCCGCTTCGCCTGCTGGGCCAGGTGGGCTGCCTTGCCAGCCTTGACCGTGGAGGTCCCGACGGCGCCGATGGTGGGGAGCTTGCTGGCGTGGGCCTTGGACGCCTGCCGGTGCGCTGCCGTGGACTTCGAGGGCTGGGGAGCGGGCTTGCTGGTGGGGCCGGGCTTGCGCGTGGGCACGCCAGCCTGGGCCATCAGCTCAGGCCGCGGGGTGGTGGCCGTCAGGCCGACGTGCTGCTGTGGCGGCCGGGGGCCGGCGTGCTTGCCGAGCACCGTGAGGCGCGCGTGGCCGATCTTGCGCTGGTGCTTGGGGAGCGTGGAGCTGTGCTGGACGGCGGGCAGGCCGAGGCGCGGCTTCGATGCTTGCTTCGAGCGCACACAGCTCACGCGGTTTTCCAAGCTCCAGGGTTCTGCGGAACTATACCCTGAAGGTGGGTCCATCGCGGCTCCTCCGGGCATTTTGGCGTCCGGTCGGTCCAGGGGCATCGCAGCGCGATAGGCCAAGAATCTGCAGCATCCACCAGGCAGGACCATGACCGAACGGATCCCCGACGTCGCTCCCGCGCCGGACCCCGCCGAGCAGCCCCCTCGCAAGAGGCGCTTCAGGCTGCCCCGAGCGCGGTTGCCCCACGCCCGCGCACCTCGGCGACCCCAGTGGGTCACCAGGCTCGACCTCTGGTTGGCCGAGCTGGTGGTCATCCATCCCAACTGGCTGTCCGCAGCCCGCCTGCTCGTGGTTGTGCCGCTGCTGCTCATGGCCCTGCGGCATGTGCGGTCCATGCCCACCAACCCCTGGTTCCTCACCGGGCTCTTCTTGGCCTACGTGCTGCTGGACTACTTCGATGGCGTGGCCGCTCGGCACCAGCGGGTGGAGGCCGAGCGGGGCCGTGTGCTGGACAAGCTCACCGCCCTTCCGGTGCTGTTGTCATTCTGCGCCCTCTGCTACAGCTACCTGCCCATGCCGCTGCTGGGCGCGCGCATCGGTCTCGAGCTGGTGCTCATCGCGCTGTTTGTGGTGGGGCGCCTTGGGCGCCGCGCCGGTCGGCTGCGCACGGGGCTCGAGTACACCACCCTGCTGGCCATGCTCATGCTCAGCCAGGGTTGGGCGCCCAAGCTGCTCACGCCGCGCATGGTGATCTGGCTGCTGGGCATCAACGTGGCCTTCACCAGCGTGGTGGTGCTCACGGCCCTGAAGGTGCTCCAGAAGCGTTTCATCGCCGACGCCTTGAGCGGGTCGAACCTCCTGTGCGGCATCGCCTCCATCCGCTTCTCCTACCTGGGGCGTTTCGATCTGGCGCTGCTGTTCCTGATGATCGGAGGCACCTTCGACGGCTTCGACGGCGCGGCGGCCCGCCGCTGGGGGGGCACCAGGTTCGGCGTCTACTCGGACGACCTGGCCGACGCCATAAACTTCGGCCTGGCCCCGGCCGTGGCCGTGTGGTTGCTCTTCGACAGCTGGGAGTCGGCAGTGGTGGCGGGCATCTACCTGTTCTTCACCTGGGGCCGGCTGGTGTACTTCACCTTGAACAAGGCGTTCTCGGATCCCGCGAACTTCGCAGGCGTACCCAGCCCCGCTGCGGCGCTGCTCACCATGTGTGGGGTGGTGCTGTTCGGGGACAGCCCGTTGCTGGTGGGCCTGATCGTGGGTGTGGCCGGCGTGTTGATGTTCAGCTTCGACACCAACTACCGCCACGTGGGCCGGGCCATGCGGGGCGATCGGCGCATCATCTACGGCATGCCCGCCTTCTTGCTGTCGCTGCTGCTGGGCTTCGTGCTCTGGGGCACGGAAGTGCCCGTGGCGCTCATGCTGGTCGCCATGTTGATCTATGGATTCCTACCGACGGTGATGCACTTCCACGCCGTGATCGGTCGGCGTCGCCTGGAGGATCCGTCGCATAGCGCCTGAGTCCGGCCCGGCCCTGCCTATGGCTACGCTCATGGTTAGGGGGGGTGTCTTTCGGTGTACACCTGTCCTCGCGGAGTCTCTTCATGTACCAGATCATCAAGCGTCAGCAGTTCTCCGATGTCACCTTCCTCTGGGATGTCTTCGCACCGGACGTGGCCCGCTCGGCCAAGCCGGGCCAGTTCATCATGCTCCGGCTGGACGAGAAGGGTGAGCGCATCCCCCTGACCGTGGCCGACTTCGATCCCGTCAAGGGCACCATCACCTTGGTGATCCAGGCTCTGGGCAAGACCACCCGCCAGATGATGGACCGCTACAAGGAAGGCGACTGGTTCTCCGACTTCGTCGGCCCCTTGGGCATCGAGTCCCACGTCAAGGACTACGGCCATGTGGTCATGGTGGGCGGCGGCTTGGGCGTGGCTCCCATCTACCCCCAGCTGCGCGCCTTCAAGCAGGCCGGCAACCGCACCACCAGCATCATGGGCTTCCGCAACGAGAGCCTCATCTTCTGGCAGGAGCGCTTCGCCAAGCACTCCGACAACCTCATCGTCTGCACCGACGACGGCTCCTACGGCCGCCCCGGCTTCGTCACGGTGGCTCTGAAGGAGCTGCTCGAGAACGACCCGCCCGACCTGGTCGTGGCCATCGGGCCCCTGCCCATGATGAACGCGGTCACTGAGGTCACCCGGCCCTTCGGCGTCGACACCGTGGTCTCCCTCAACGCCATCATGGTCGATGGCACCGGGATGTGCGGATCCTGTCGCGTCACCGTCGATGGCGAGATCAAGTTCGCCTGCGTGGACGGCCCCGACTTCGACGCCCACAAGGTGGACTTCCCCGAGCTGATGCGGCGGCAGAAGCGCTTCGTCAAGCACGAGGCCATGGCCCAGAACAACTTCGACCACGTCTGCAATGTCGAGAAGGCGTTGTTCGAGGACGAGAAGCGCAACTACAAGAAGATCAAGGATCTGAGCCCCCACGCCGTGGAGATGCCCGAGCGCGACGCCCGTGAGCGCGCCACCAACTTCCACGAGGTCAACCTGGGCTACTCCCTGGGCGACGCCCTCGAGGAGGCCGAGCGCTGCATCCAGTGCCGTCGGCCCAAGTGTGTCTCCGGCTGCCCCGTGGGCGTGGACATCCCCCGCTTCATCCGCCACCTGCTGGTCCGGGACCTGGCCGGCGCCAGGGACGCGATCCTCGAGACCAACCACTTCCCCAGCGTCTGCGGCCGCGTCTGCCCTCAGGAGTCCCAGTGCGAGGCTCAGTGCATCCTGGCCAAGGCCAAGATCGAGCCGGTGGCCATCGGCCGTCTCGAGCGCTTCGTGGGTGACTTCGCGCCGCTCAAGACCACCGACCGCATGGCCGGGACCACCGATCTCGGCCGCGTGGCGGTGGTGGGCGCTGGCCCGGCGGGCCTGGCGTGCGCCGCCGACCTGGCGGTCAAGGGTGCCGAGGTCACGGTGTTCGAGGCCCTGCATGTCATCGGCGGCGTGCTGCAGTACGGCATCCCCAGCTTCCGTCTGCCCCGTGACATCATCGCCCGCGAGGTCCGGCGCCTGCAGGATCTGGGGGTCGAGTTCAAGACCAACAAGGTGATCGGCAAGACCTTCACCGTGCAGCAGCTCATGGGTGAGATGGGCTACGACGCCGTGTTCATCGGGTCGGGCGCTGGGTTCCCCTGGTTCCTGGGCATCCCCGGTGAGTCCGCGGGCCAGGTCTACTCGGCCAACGAGTACCTCACCCGCGCCAACCTGATGGGTGGCGATCGCTTCCCCCACGAGGACACCCCGCTGGCCTACGGCAAGTCTGTGGTGGTCATCGGTGCCGGCAACACCGCCATGGACTGCCTGCGCGTGTCCAAGCGCATGGGCATCCCCACGGTCCGCTGCGTGTACCGCCGCACCGAGTCCGAGGCTCCCGCCCGCATCGAAGAGCTCCGCCACGCCAAGGAAGAGGGCATCGACTTCAACTGGCTGCACAGCCCGGTGGCCATCGAGCTGGACGAGGCCGGTGACGTCTGCGGCATCAAGTGCCAGAAGATGCAGCTGGGTGAGGCCGACGCTTCGGGGCGCCGTCGCCCGGTGGCCATCGAGGACGCCTTCGAGACCTTCCCTTGCGACACCGTGATCTACGCCTTGGGCACCAGCGCCAACCCCATCATCGCCCAGTCTCTGCCCGAGATCGAGCTCAACCGCTGGGGCTACCTGGTGGCCGACAATGACACCCAGGCCACCAACCTGCCGGGTGTGTACGCGGGCGGCGACATCGTCACCGGCGGCGCCACGGTCATCCTGGCCTTGGGCGCCGGCCGTCGTGCCGCCCGCGCCATGGTCGAGTACCTCGAGCAGAAGAAATAGCCGAAATCGAACGTAGGGGAGGGGTTTACCCCCTCCCGGTCGCAGGTATCTGGATAGGCGATCCGTGTGAGCGCAGCGGTCGCCCTGGCACCCCTGTAGCCCGTAGCCTGTAGCCGGCCGCCAGAAGCGGCCTCGGAGTCGCCCCATGGGTCAGCGGCAAGCGCATCTCTCTCGCGTCAAGAACCAGACCTTCGACCTGCTGGTCATCGGGGGTGGCATCACCGGCGCGGGGGTGGCCCGCGACGCCGCCCGGCGGGGCCTGCGGGTGGCCCTGCTCGAGCGGGCCGACCTGGCCTCGGGCACCTCCAGCCGCTCGAGCAAGCTGGTGCACGGCGGCCTCCGCTACCTCGAGCAGTACGAGTTTGGCTTGGTGTTCGAGTCGGTCAGCGAGCGCCGGGTGTTGATGGACATCGCGCCTCACCTGGTCAAGCCCCTGGCCTTCGTGTTCCCGGTCTACGAGAGCTTCGGGCGGGCCGCTCTGATCGACATCGGCCTGTGGCTGTACGACGGGCTGTCCCTGTTCCGCTCCCCCAAGATTCACAAGCGCCTGGGCAAGAAGGCCACCGCCAAGGTGGAGCCCTGCCTGACCACCGTCGAGCTCAAGTCCGCGGAGCTGTACTACGACTGCGCCACCGACGACGCCAGGCTCACCCTCGAGACCGCGCTGGACGCCATGCGCCAGGGCGCCCAGGTGGTCACCTGGTGCCCGGTGGTGGGCTTCCTGCACGACGAGCGGGGCCGCGCCATGGGGGTCACGGTCCATGATCAGCTGAGCGACGAGCGCTTCGATGTGCGGGCTGGGGCCATCGTCAACGCCACGGGCCCCTGGATCGATGGCCTGCGGGGCTTGGCTGGCGACACGGCTGGGCGTCCTCTGCTGCGGCCCACCAAGGGGGTACACATCGTGGTGGATCACGCCAAGCTGCCGGTAGAGCACGCGGTGGTGTTGATCCACCCCGATGATGAGCGGGTGCTCTTCGCCATCCCGTGGGGGGAGCGCACCTACATCGGCACCACCGACACCGACTGGGACGGCGATCCGGCCTTGGTGTGCGCCGATCTCTCCGACGTGGACTACTTGATCCACGCCTCGGCCCACTTCTTCCCCGACAACCCGCTGCACTACGAGGACGTCACCGCCACCTGGGCGGGGCTGCGCCCCCTGATCAACCAGGAAGGTGTTCACGAGAGCCAGATCAGCCGCGAGCACCAGGTGGACGTCGAGCCCGACGGCATCGTCACCGTGGCTGGCGGTAAGCTCACCACCTACCGGCGCATGGCTGCCGAGGTGGTGGACAAGTCCCTGGACGTGCTGCGCATGTCCGGCTGGGAGTTCGAGCCTCCGCGGCATGCGGACACCGCCAAGGAGCCCCTGCCCGGCGCGGTGGGCTGGCCCAAGGACGACGACGACAGCCAACTCGTGGACGACATCGTGACCGCCTCGGGTGGGCACCTCGAGCACGACACCGCCCGCTACCTGGCGGGAAGCCATGGCATGCTCGGCCTGGACGTCGCGGTCTTGGCCGCCGCCCGTCCCGAGCTGGCCGCACGCCTGGTCCCGGGCAGGCCCGAGGTGATGGCCTGCGTGGAGTGGGCGGTCACCCGCGAGCTCGCGGCCACTGTGGATGACGTGCTGCAGCGCCGGTTGCCCTTGTTCTTCAAGGACACCGACCAGGGGCTGGGCTGCGCCGAAGCCGTGGCCACCCACATGGCGGGCCTGCTGGGCTGGGAGCCGGCCCGTCGCCAGGCCGAGCTCGAGCGCTATCGGCACGAGGTGGCCGTCAGCCGGGCTTGGCGCGACGAGCTGAGCTGATGCGCCTGGACGTCGTCCCCGACAACGTCCTCGAGCGCCTGGTGATGCTGATGGGCATCGTGCCCACGCCCATGGTCCAGGTCAGCTGGGGCATGGCAGGTGCCAGCACCATCATCGCGGGATCGCGGCTTGGGGTGTTCGAGGCCCTCGCGGATGGTGAGCTCAGTGCCCTCGATCTGGCCGCCAGGCTCGACACCCACCCGCTGGCCACCGAGACTTTGCTCAACGCCCTGTGCGGCTTCGGCTGCGTGGACCGCCGGGACGGCCGCTACCGCAACAGCGCGCTGGCCGCCAAGTGGCTGGCGCCAGGCTCCAAGGACAGCTTGCACGACGCCGTGCTGCTGCTCGGGTTGCTGCAGGACGGCTTCGCCGATCTGGATCAGGTCGTGCGCACCGGGAAGATCCTGGACTGGCACCACGGTGACCACGGCCCAGAGCTGTGGGGACCCTACCTGCGGGGCTTGGGCAAGCTGGCCAAGCTCCCCGCGGGCGAGCTGGCACGCCGGGTCAAGCTGGGGCCCGGTGCCAGGCGCTTGCTCGACGTGGGCGGCGGCCACGGCCAGTGGAGCGCGGCCTTCTGTGCCCGCTACCCCGAGCTCTGCGCCGAGGTGCTCGATCTGCCCCCCGCCGTTCCTGTGGGTGAGGCCATCGTGGCCCAGGCGGGCATGGCCGATCGGGTGCGCTATCGGGCGGGAGATCTGCGCACCGCAGGCTGGGGTGAGGGCTGGGACTGCGTGTTGATCTTCAACGTCATCCACAACCTGTCACCCGAGGAGTGCCAGGCCGCGGCGCAGCGGGCGCGGACGGCGCTGAAGCCTGGTGGCCGACTGGTGATCCTCGAAGCGGAGCACCGCCATGTGCGGGACCGCATCAACCAAGCCGGTGCCTTCGCCGAGATCATGTGCTTCATGACCAGCGGCACGCGGGCCTACCCCGAGGCCACCATGCGAGGCTGGGTCGAGGCCGCCGGGTTCTCGGGGATCAAGACCTGGCGGCCGCGCTTCGGGCCCTACATGGTGGTGATCGAGGCGACGGCCTAGCCGCGATCAGTTGAACGACGCGGCGGGTGGGAGATCGCCGCCGACGTCGAAGCTGAGCGGCATAGCCGGCGTTCTCGCGCTCAGGCGTGCGCTGAGCTCGTCCCTGAACCACAGGGGCACCTCGAACTCGGGCTCGAGATCCATGGCCACGGCCACCTGTAGGCGGCGGGGCAGGTGGGCGTGGGCCAGGTCCACCAGCACCTCGTACATCCACTGGTTGCCAGGCCCGGGATCGTAGCGCTCCCAGCGCTGCGCGATGGTGTTGTAGCTGGCGCCGGGGAAGTCCTCGGCCGAGGTCACCAGATCCAGCCTGCCGTCCAGGGTGGAGTCGCCGTGGGGCAGGTGGCCCATGTCCCAGTAGGTGCGGCCGTCGGCGGCATCCAGGCGCAGGGTGCTGTGGCGGCCAGGGTGCATGTCCACCGTGACGAAGATCTGGTTCAGGCCGGGGACGAACAGGGTGGTGTGTGCTCCGTCCAGGGGTGGAGCGTACTCCTGGAGGAAGCCCACCAGGGCGGCCAGCTTGTCCTGGTGGGGTACGCCCGCGCACTCGGGGCAGTACCAGGGGTCGATGGCGGCCAGCACCGCCTCGTGGTCCAGCCAGGCATCGGCGAACGCCGTGGCGTCCTCCAGGCCCGGGACCGGCTGGAAGCCCCTGCCGGGCTCCACGGTGCTGCGCACGCGCGCGCTGAACAGCTGGGCCATGGTGGCGTTGCCCCTGCTCAGCTCGCGGGCGCTCAGGCGGCCGTTGTGGTTGCGGTCGTACAGCTGGCCGATCACGCCGTCCACCTCGTTGGGCTCGAGCTGCTCGGTGCCCAGGCGGAAGGACAGGCTGCGCTCGAAGCTGATGCGCTCGGCACCCAGGAAGCTGTCGTAGCGGACCCTGGCGCCGTTGAGCATCCGGTAGAGCCAGGCGGCGGCCTCGGCCTGGGGGGAGGGGACGATGGCCGGGATGAAGCGCTGCATGTCGGCGTCTTCGACCACGCGCTCCTCCACCTCGAGCCGGTAGGAGCCCAGGGTGACGGTGCGAGGGACGCCACCCACCTCGTGCCACATGGCCGCGTCCTGGTCCTGGGCCCAGGTGGGCCAGGGCGCCAGGACACCGAGGCCCAGCAGGATGGGGAGAGGGAGTGTTCGGGTGAAGCGCGGCATGGTGGTGGGCCTCTGGCGGCGGTCTGTGTCGGTCCCGCCTTGCGTCTCGTCACTCCAGGGGTGGGAGCAAGGCGCTGGATGGATCCATCGCGCCGGGGCGTGGTAGCATCGCGGACACTCGAGCGAGGAGGCCCTGGATGTGGCGGTGGTACCTGGTGACTGTGGTCTGCGGGTTCCTGATGGGGCAGGGCCCAGAGTGGCTCGTGACAGACGCGGCGGAGCTGGTGCGCTCGGCCCAGGGCGACCTGCTGCTGGCGGGCCTCTACGCCTGCGCTGCGGCAGGTGTACTGGCCTTCGGCCTGCCTGGGCTCTACCTGGTCATCCGCAGCCGCACCCGCCACCGGGCAGGGATCCCTGAGCCCCAGGGGCCGCCGCCCTGGTTCATGTGGCCCGCGGTGGCCGGGGCCCTGGTCAGCATGGCGCTGGTGCAGCTCTTCAACCTGGGCGTGGTGCGCTAGGCTACCAGCCCTGCTGGCGGGGCCTGGCACCCTCGATGAAGGCCAGGATTCGCGCGGCAGACGGAGCGGGATGGCGCTGGAGCAGCAGGTGCGGCCCATCCAGGGTGCTGTGTACCAGCCCCGGGGCCAGCCGGGCGATGTGGTCACCACAGCGGGCAGGGACCACCCGGTCCTGGCGGGCCCCCAGGTAGCCCATGGGCACCTGGGCACAGGCCAGGGGTTCGGTGACGTCCACCGCGAGCACGGCGCGGATTCGCTGGGCCCGCACCGGGGGGGAGACCTGTGCGATGGCCGCGAGCAGGCTCTGGACCAGGCTGGTTGGCGGGTCGTCGCCCAGCAGCGCCCAGGTGGCGGCGCGGGTGGGGGTGGGCAGGCGGGCCAGGACGGGCAGCAAGGGAGCGGCCAGCCAGGAGGGCACGGGCGCGGGGCGGGTGGCGAAGCTGGCCACCAGGAGCACCCCCTGCAGGCCGGGGGGCGGCTGGGCCGCCAGCCGGATGGCGATGGGCCCCGAGAACGACTCGGCCACCACCCAGCAGGGCCCGGCCTCCGCCAGCGCGGCGCGCACCAGGACCTCGAGGGCGGCGTAGTCCAGGAGGCGGTCGCTGGGGTAGGCGACGGGCAACGGCAGAGCCCGGCCCGCCAGAGCGCCTTCGAGGGGTGCGAACAGCGCGGCGGTGCCGTCCAAGCCTGGGAGCAAGGCGATGGTGGCGAAGGGTGTGCCCATGCCTCTGGGAGTATCTCGGGCTTGTCTCACAGTCCTGACGCCGGCTGGCGTGGACCGCGGCCTGTCGCCGATCAGTCGTCGATCTCGCCCATCAGCGCGCTGGCCAGGACGTGGAAGCGGCGCACCTCGGGGGGGTTGTTGCTGGCGTTGGGGTCCAGGGCCAGCACGCGCTCGAGCAGCGCCCGCGCTTCGGCGCCGTTGCCCTCTTCGAGCTCGAGATCGGCCATGAAGTACAGGTTGCGGGCGTGGTTGGGGTCCACCGCCAGAGCCTGCTGCAGGTAGTCGCGGGACTTGCCGGCGTCGCGCAGGGGCCAGGGCAGCTGGTCGTGGTAGCGCCCGAGCCCGCGCAGGGGGCCGCCGGAGTCATAGCGGGAGTCGATGGACGCTGCCTTCAACCCGGCCGCCTCGAACTTGGTGGCCAGGCCTTGGCGCACGGCGTTGAGGATGCCGACCCCTTCGGAGTAGGTACCGATGCAGGCCATGGTCCAGTAGTGGCCCTGGACGAGGGTTGGGTCGAGCTGGACCACCCGCTCGGCGTGGTCCCAGCACAGCTTGGCCTGGCTGGCCTTGAGCTTGTCGTCGGAGGAGGTGTCGGCCAGCCAGAAGAGGAAGGGCGCCACCCGCCAGTGCAGCTCGGCGTTGTCGGGGTCGGTGAGCAGGGCGGCGTCGATGAGATCGATGGCCTGCTGAGCCACGCCGGCGCGGTCGCGCTTGCGGTAGAGCGCGGGGAGGGCGGCCAGGGCCTCCTCGGTGGGGCTGGGCTCGACGACGGGGGCTGGCTCTACCGCGGGCGCGGGGTCGGCCGCCGGCTCGGCCGCGGGAGCGGTCTCGTCCGCCAGAGCGCTCGTGGTGAGGGCGAAGATCAGGGGGAGGGCGTACAGGGACATGATCCAACCGTGTCTCGGGGAGATGGTGGGCGTATCGCAAAGGGGGAAGCGGGTAAAGCGCCTGAAGCCACGAAGGCCGTCGCGCGGATGGCCCAGCGTCGGGTCGCTGCCCTCAGCAGTCGCACGGCGGGTCGTCCCCCGGCTTGTGGATGATGCCCAGGCTGTTGTGGCCGTCGATGTCCACCACCACGGGCTCGTCGAAGCGCAGGTGGCGCAGGTGGGGGGTGGAGGCGTGGGCGGGCTGCGCGTCCAGCCACTCCCAGTCGATGTGGTTGTCGCGGCGGGACTCCTTGATGAACAGGTAGCCGATGCGCAGGGCCAGCATGTTCTGGAAGAAGTGGGATCCCTGGCTGGGTTCGACCCACAGATCGTGGCGGTCGGCCTCGACGAAGACGCGGGCCTGGCTGACCTGCTCGAAGGTGACGGGCACCCCCAGCAGGGGGTCCGAGGTGGCCCACCGGCCGTAGCCCATCAGGATGTAGCGGCGGCCCTGCTCGGCCATGCCGCGGTTGAGTTGATCGAGCTCCAAGGCCATCTGGCGGGTGCGCAGGGGGTCGAAGCGCTCGGGCCGCAGGTAGATGAGGTCGTGGATGTCGCCATAGCGCCCGTTGCCCATGGCCAGGGCCGAGGAGCAGATCAGCGTGGCGGGCTCGAGCTTGTCTCGGTCGAGCTTGCAGTGGCGCTCGGTGACCACCATGGGGCGGATCTGCAGGAAGCTGAAGCGGGCACAGGTGGGGTCGCTCGGCTCGAGGTCCACGGCGAACTCGATCTCGACGGGGGCGCCGAAGGCCTGCTCGCCTGCCACCAGCAGGTCCTGGACGATGGCGGGCAGGGGGATGCTGCCCTGCTTGAGGATCTGGGCGAAGCGCACGATGCGGGGGCCCGTGGGCGCCAGGTAGTCGCGGATGGCTTGATCGTGGGGTGACCAGGTGCTGGCCAGGTGTCGGAGCACGCCATCGTGCTCGGCTTCGGCGATGTCGAGGTGGAGCAGGGAGAAGTCCTCGTCGGGCACTACGCCAAGGTCGGGGCGGGAGATGTCCAGGGCGTAGAACTTGGTCTGGGTGTTGCGCAGGTACTCTTCGTTGGTGGCCCAGGGAGGGTTGGCCCGGGGGTGTGCCGGGCAGAAGTGGTAGGCTCGCCCGTTGTCGACGATGGTCTTGCCCAGGCCGACGGCCAGGGAGGCGGTGCCGTCCTCGGGCTGCGCGCTGGCGAAGGGGTAGTAGTTGTAGCTGCGCGCCACGCCCGAGAAGCTGGGGTAGTAGCGCGTGCCGTGTGCGCGCCCGGCCAGCTCCTGGATCACCACGGCCATGCGCTCTTCGTCCAGCCGGTAGCCGGTGTTCTTGATGTACTCCCGGGGGCCCCTGAAGAAGATGCTGGCGTAGACCTGCTTGATGGCGGTGCACAGCTGTCCGAAGCGCAGCTCGAGGTCCGGGTGGTTGTTCGGCAACATGTAGGTGTTGTAGATGCCGGCGAAGGGCAGGGTCTGGTTGTCCTCGAGCAGGCTCGAGGAACGCACCGCCAGGGGATAGGCCGCCTTGGCCAGCAGGGCATGCAGATCGTTCTCGATGCGCTCGGGGAGCCTGCAGGCGTGGAAACGGTGGGCGATCTCGGCGTCGTCACTGGCCTCGAGGGCCCAGGCGCGCAGGTCGTTCAGCTCGATGAACTCCTCGAACACATCGGTGCACAGCACGAATGTGTTGGGGATGGCGACGCGCACCTTGGCGTAAGTGGCGTCGAAGCGGTTGTGTGCCAGCAGGGAGTTCATGAACGCCAGGCCACGGCCCTTGCCCCCCAGGGACCCGCTGCCGAGCTTGTTGAAGTTGGCCTCGGCGCGGATGCGGTCCGGGGCGAACTCGCGCACCTCGCCGTCCTGGGCGCTGCGGGTGAGCCGCCCCAGGGCTTCCATGATCAGGGTTCGCAGCGCCTCTGGGCTCTGAAAGTCCTTGACCTGCATGGGCCGGAGCTCCTCGGCCAGCTCGAACTCGCTTCGGGCCCGCAGCCAGGTGGAGAAGTGGTTGCGGCTGGCGTGGTAGAGCAGGCTCTCGTCGGGCACCTGCCCCAGCACGTCGTGCATCTCGTAGAGGTTCTTGGCCCGGCCCACCTCTTTGCCGTCGGGCAGGCGGAACACGAAGGTGCCGAAGCCGAAGTGGTCCAGGATGAAGGCGCGCAGCTCGGAGGCCAGGTTGGGGGACTCCTTGTGCAGGAAGCCGTAGCCCAGACGCTCCGCGCGCTCGCGGTGAGCCTGGTTTGACGACTGCAGCAGCACGGGCACGTCGGGTTGCTCCACCTTGACCTCGGCCGCCAGGATGAAGCCGGCCTCCGCGTCCAGGCCGCCACCCGCGGGGTAGCGCACGTCGGAGATGACCCCGATGATGTTGTGGCGGTACTTGCGCAGGTAGGTGCGGGCCTGCTGCAGGGTCTCTGCCAGCAGGATCTTGGGGCGCGCGCGCATGCGCTGCAGGCGCTGGAAGTCATTGATCCCGGAGCTGATCAGGCTGCGGGTCTGGCCGAGGAGCTCGGTGTAGATGAGCGGCAGGAACAGCGAGTAGTAGCGAGGTGAGTCTTCCACCAGCAGGATCACCTGCACGCCTCGCTGGGTGTCCGCGGGGGCGTTGCGGTAGTCCTCGACGCTCTTGACGATGCTGGTGAGCACGTTGACGTCGCGGAACCAGTAGAACACCCTGTCGAGCTTGGAGCCCCGCAGGGCATCCCGCAGGCTGTTGTCCAGAGCGTCGTAGGTCAGAAACACCACCGGCCGTCGGGCCGAGAGCTTCTTGACCTGGGCGCGGAACTCGAGGGGCTCCATGTCGGGCAGGCGGGTGAGGCAGAGCACCAGGTCGAAGGAGCGCTTGGTGAGCTTCTCCAGGGCCTCGCGGCCGCTGTTGACCCGGGTGATGCGCGGCACGTAGCGCAGGTCGAGCTGGACGTATTCGTGGAACAGGCGCTCGCTGAGGTTGTGGTCCTGCTCCAGCACCCAGGCGTCGTAGACGGTGGAGACGAGCAGGATCTCGCGCACGCGGTAGCGCATGAGATCGTGGAAGCCGCGGAAGCGAGACACTTGGGGGGCGACGAGCATGGTTGCAGCCTAGCAAGCTCCGTACAAAGATGCCCCCCAGGGCCAAGGAGGCCGCTGGGGGGCAGGTCCTGTCGTCAGGGACGACGGTCTGGAACTAGACCACGCCCTGGTCGAGCATGGCGTCGGCGACCTTGGTGAAGCCGGCGATGTTGGCGCCGAGGACCAGGTTGTCCTTCTGGCCGAACTCGATGGAGGTCTCGTAGGCGTTCTTGTGGATGGCCTTCATGATGGCGTGGAGCTTCTGGTCCACTTCCTCGCGGGTCCAGGACAGGCGCATGCTGTTCTGGCTCATCTCGAGGCCGGAGGTGGCGACGCCACCAGCGTTGGCGGCCTTGCCCGGTCCGTACAGGATCTTGTTCTCGACGAACAGATCGACGCCTTCGGGGACGGTCGGCATGTTGGCACCCTCGGAGACGACGTAGCAGCCGTTGCCCAGCAGGGCCTTGGCATCTTCGCCGCTGATCTCGTTCTGGGTGGCGCTGGGGAAGGCGCAGTCACACTTGACGGCCCAGGGGCGGGCACCCGGACGGTACTCGACGCCAGCGAACTTCTCGGCGTACTCGGAGATGCGGCCGCGGCGCACGTTCTTGAGATCCATGACCCAAGCGAGCTTCTCGGCGTCGATGCCAGCGGGGTCGTAGATGGTGCCGCCGGAGTCGGACATGGTGACGCACTTGCCACCCAGCATGGTGACCTTCTCGATGGTGTACTGCGCCACGTTGCCGGAGCCGGACACGGTGCAGACCTTGCCTTCGAGGTTCTCGCCGCGGGTCTTCAGCATCTCGTCGGCGAAGTAGACCGCGCCGTAGCCGGTGGCCTCGGGACGAATCAGGGAGCCGCCCCAGTTCAGGCCCTTGCCCGTGAGGACGCCGGTGAACTCGTTGCGGAGGCGCTTGTACTGGCCGAACATGAAGCCGATCTCGCGGCCACCCACGCCGATGTCGCCAGCGGGGACGTCGGTGTCGGGGCCGATGTGGCGCTGGAGCTCAGTCATGAAGCTCTGGCAGAAGCGCATCACTTCTTCGTCGCTCTTGCCCTTGGGGTCGAAGTCCGAGCCGCCCTTGCCGCCGCCCATGGGGAGGGTGGTGAGGGCGTTCTTGAGGATCTGCTCGAAGGCGAGGAACTTGAGCATGCCCAGGTAGACGGTGGGGTGGAAGCGGAGGCCGCCCTTGTAGGGGCCGATGGCGCTGTTGAACTCGACGCGGAAGCCGCGGTTGACCTCGACCTTGTTCTGGTCGTTCAGCCAGGGAACGCGGAACATGATCTGACGCTCGGGCTCGACGAAGCGCTCGAGGAGGCGGGCGTGACGGTAGTCGGGACGGCGCTCGAAGAGCACGGCCAGGGAGTCGAGGACCTCCTTGACGGCCTGATGGAACTCGGGCTCGGCCGGGTTCTTCTTGATCACCAGCTCCATGACCTGGTCAGTGTACGACATGGAAAGCTCCTTTGGGGGGTTGCGCCGGTTGGTTGATACCGGGCTTTGGACAAGATTCCTGCAGAATGCAGGGCAGTTCTGAAAGGCAGCGGCCTCTATCGAGAGCCCTCGAGCCGGGCAACGGGCGGACCCCAGGGTTTCACGAGAGAGCGGGCGTTCCGAGCACCCGCGCGCTCTGAAGCTGATCGCGCGCATAGTGGCTCGCCAGGGGGTTTAATAGCGACTCACTGCAGAGTCACGCCTTCGTCAAGGGTCGTGTTTCTGGCGACGGATCATTGGTTCGTCCGAGCCTATCCGTGCCTGGGGCCCTCGGCGGGGGGGACGGAGACGGTGTCGCCGGGCGCGAGGGGGATGTGGACCATCTGGATGTTCAGGCGCTCGGCCACCCGGAAGCTGCGCTCTTCCCTGTAGAACTCGCCGAAGCAGATGCGCTGGATGCCCGCGTTTGCCAGGGCCTTGAAGCAGCCCCAGCAGGGGCTGGCGGTGATGTAGATGCTGGCGCCCTCGATGCGCACGCCGTTGCGGGCGGCCTGGATGACGGCGTTCATCTCGGCATGGATGGTGGCCACGCAGTGGCCGTCTTCCATCATGTGACCGGACTCCGAGCAGTGGGGCATGCCCCGGATGCTGCCGTTGTAGCCCGTGGACAGGATGGTCTTGTCCCGTACGATCACGGCCCCTACGTGCTTGCGATCGCAGGTGGCCCGAGAGGACACCACCCGGGCGATGTTCATGAAGTACTGATCCCAGGGGGTGCGGTCGTGGGGGGACATGGGGGCGAGCCTCGTGGAAGTCAGACCAGCAGTAGCACAGCGATCCCTGCGGCGGTGGCGAGCCCCAGGACCGTTCCCACGGTGGCGCCGAAGCGGGCGCCGCCCGAGTAGAAGGCGATGCCAGTCTTGACCACCGAGTTGGAGGCCACGGCCAGGGTGATGCCCAGGGCGCCGACGCTGTGTAGCAGGCTGCCGTCGCGGGTCTGCTCGGCGATGGTCAGGGTGATGGCGTCGACGTCGGCCAGTCCGCTGAGCAGGGAGGCCAGATAGAGCCCGGAGTCGCCGAACCACAGCTTGGCCAGCTTGGCCACGAACAAGATCATCACGAAGAAGATGGCGAACTTGATGGCGGGCCCCAGGGAGAAGGGGTTGGAGAGCCCGGTCTCGTGGTCGCTGTGGGGCCCCGTGTTCTTGTTTCGCCGGGACCACAACCACAGCGCGCCCACCCCGATGGCTGCCGCTCCGGTCATGGTGCCCAGGCCCCATGCGAGCTTCAGGAACAGCACACGGTCCAACACGAAGACCACCACCAGCACCCGGCCGAACATGGTGGCGTTTGCGATGACGGTGGCCACCGCGCAGGCGCTGCGGATGGCCGGGGTCTGCTTGGCCTGCTGAGCCATGGCGGCGGTGACCGCGGTGCTCGAGGTGAGGCCCCCCAGCAGCCCCGTGAGTCCCAGGCCTTTCTCGGCCCCCAGAAACTTGGTGAGGAAGTAGCCCACGAAGCTGATGCCCGAGATGAGCACCACCAGGAAGACCACCTTGTAGGGGTTGAAGGCCCCGTAGGGGTCCAGCGCCCGGTTCGGGAGCAGGGGCAGGATGATGAGCACGATGACCAGG
This sequence comes from uncultured Pseudomonadota bacterium, assembly GCA_937912125.1. Classification (GTDB taxonomy): domain Bacteria; phylum Myxococcota_A; class UBA796; order UBA796; family JAFGLY01; genus CALDOK01. Next base: position 15,800 of record CALDOK010000407.1, on the reverse strand, counting down.
AACTTCAGCGTGCCGGTGAGCTCCACCCGGTGGAACTGCGCCACGGTGCGCTGGGTGAAGCGCTTGGAGGCCAGCAGCACGGTGACCAGCAGGGCCAGCACGCCGGCGGCGTGCGGGAAGGCGTAGGCGAGGGCTCCCAGGCCTGTGGCCGCCACGGCGGCCAGCTCGGTGGTGATGCCCCTGTCGGGGTTGTCCGAGCGCCAGTACAGGGCGAGCACCAGCGCTACGGCCCCCACCAACAGGACCGGAGCGCCGGCCGCAGAGACGTGGGTGCCCATGAAGGCCGCGATGAAGCCCAGCAGGGACAGCACGGCGCAGGTGCGCACGCCGATGATCGGGTCGGGCGCGTAGGCGGCGGCCGCGAGCGCCGGATCGGTGTCGGCCTCGGGGTCGCGGGGGTCGGCCTGAGCGCTTGGCTGGCGAGGCACAGAGCGCTCGAGGCCGATGAGGACGCCCACGCCGAGGGCGTAGAGCATCTTGACGAAGAGATCGACGGTCATGGACATGCGGTGAGCCTATCCCGCCATCGCTACCTGTTGCGATTGCGCACGTAGAAGCGCTCGATGCCCATGATCATGTCGTTGAGATCGGTGTCCTCTTCGTAGTCGAAGCCGTTCGATCCGTTGTGGAACAGGATGCCGTAGCGCACGTCGGTGGTGCGCACGATGTGGTTGCGGATGGTGCAAGGAACACGGTGGGTGTTGCCCTCGAGGCTGAGCTCGACCTGCACGGTCTGCTCGGCGCGGAGGCCCGGATCGGCTTCTCTGGGGAACGAGAGCATCATGCCCGCCACGCTGATGTCGATGGACTCGGGTACCTTGATGCGGCGATTCTCGTGGATCAGCGCCACCGTGAGCTCGAGCTTGGGCAGGATGGGGATGCGGAAGCGCGTGCGGCCCTCGACCGCGATCTGGGTGGGCATGCGCAGCACCACCAGCTCCGCCCGCTGGCCGGCGCCCTTGGACTCCTCGTAGGCGATGAAGCAGGCCGCGCGGTCACGGTAGAAGAAAGACACCACGCACTGAGTGCGGGGCTTGCAGTCGTAGGGCGTCCCGCCGTCGTGGGTGACGGTGAGGTGGAGCTGATCGCCCTCGACCCGATAGAAGCTGGCCCTGCGGATGATCCCCAGCTCAGGCCAGGTGACGCTGCCGTGAGTGCCGTTGTCGCAGCAGGTGATTAGGAAGGCGCGCTCGTTGGCGTCCAGGGCACGCGCCAGGGGTGGAAGCTCGACCTCGCCCTCGACCGCGCCTGGCTTGGCCGCCAGCTTGGGCTGGGGCTTTGGATCTTCCTTCTTGGTGAACCACGCCATGGGCTTCCTCTGGAGCTACTCATCGAACGCCAGGGGCGTCGGTTGATGGATTCTCGCCGAGCCGAAGAAGAATGTACCGATGCGAGCGTTTGGGTCAACTCGATAATAATCCAAGTCACCGTCGATAGATTCCCTTTACACCGAAGATCGGGAGGATCGGGAATCCGAAGGCGTAGAGGTTGCCCAGCTCCACGTTGCCGGTGATGACGGGCTCGGGGTTGCGCCGGTTGTAGACGTTCTGGATGTCCAGGTACCCCTCGACGGACCAGGAGCGCAGGGACCAGGTGCGGCTGATCTTGAAGTCCAGGCTGTGGTTGGCCGGCAGGCGGCCCTCGGGGTCGGGGCAGCTGCCGTAGCGGCCGGTGATGCTGGGATCGGCGATGCAGCGCTGGTCCATGACCAGCACGTCGTAGGCGTACTCCATGTCCTCGTCCACGGGGAAGCCGCTCGAGACGCGGAACCGGCTGGCCAGCACCCAGCCGCCGGGCAGGTCCCAGGCCAGGACCGCGACCAGGTTGTGGGGCTGGTCCCAGATGTGGGGCTCCCAGAGGTGACCGATCTCTTCTTGTCGCAGGGAGCGGCCCCAGGTGTAGGACACCCAGCCGGACAGGTCGCCCAGGTTGCCCCGCGCCAGGGTCTCCACGCCGTAGGCGGCCCCTCGGCCCTGGCCGATGGTGCCGTCGTCCTCGATGAGGGTGATGTCCTGCAGCCAGCGCCCGTAGGCGGTGGACTCGACGCTGGCGTTGAGCCACGCGGCCTGGAGTCCGAGGCTGCTGGACATGGCGCGCTCCATGCGCAGGTAGGGGCCCTGGGGCAGGGCCACCACCAGGTCCAGCGGCGGCCACTGGTGGTACATCCCTGCGGTGCCTACCACGGTGACGTGCTCGCTCACGGGCAGGCGGCCGCTGGCCCTGGGGCTGGGCATGGCCCGCACCAGCTGGTCCATGACCCACAGGTTCTCGAGGCGCATGCCCAGGGTCACGCCTCGGTCTTGGCCCAGGCGCAGGTCGGCGTAGGGGTCCACCGAGGCGGTCCCGGAGTCCACGTCTACGCCTGTGGGGTGCTCGTCGGTCTCCACCTCGACCCGGTAGCGGCCGGTCTCCCAGTCCACCCCGGCGCTCCAGCCCACGGGCCCGTTGCCGTCGTCCAGCACCTCGGCTCGGGCGCCGTATACGGCCCGGCTGCGGCCGTCGTCGTAGCCGGGGTAGCTCAGGCGGTGCCAGTCGAAGCCGGCCACCGGGGTGATCTCGTAGGGCTTGCCCGCCAGCTTGCCCTCGATGCGGCCGTGAATGCGGCGGGTGCCCACATGCAGCAGGGTGTCCGCGGCGTCTTCCTGCGGCGCGTGCATCAGGTCGTCGTAGCCCAGGGCGAACAGGCCCACGTGCTTGCGATCCACCCGGAGCTGCCAGTCCCAGTAGCGGGGGGCGATGTCCTCGGCGCCCTCTTCGAGGCCCAGGGTGCCCCGCTTGGCCATGCCCGCCAGGATGGCGTCCAGGTAGGAGCGGCGCACCCCCGCGGCCACGCCGGTCTTGCGCTCCTTGCCGATGGGGGTGCGCAGGAAGGCAGACGAGGAGATGAGGTCCACGGCGGCCTGGCCCTCGATGCCCTGACCGTGCACGGGCTCGGTGCGCAGGTCTACCACTCCGCCGATGGCGCGGCCGTAGCGCACGTCGTAGCCTCCGGGGTGGAAGTCCACCCGGTCGAGCATGGCCGGTGGCAGCACCGAGGTGAGCCCCATGACGTGGTAGACCAGCGGCACGCGGATGCCGTCCAGGTACAGGCCGGTGTCCTCGGGATCGCCACCGCGCACCAGCAGCCAGCCCGCGTCCAGGGGGGAGCGGGCCACGCCTGGCAGGTTCTGCACTGCCCGCACGGGGTCGCCCATGGTGCCCGGCGTGGTGGCCACCTCCTTGGCGCTCAGGCTGCGGCTGAGGGCCTGGGAACGGTGACGGGTGTAGGTGCCCATCAGCTCGCCCTCTTCCCACTCCACTTGGGCCCACAGGTCCAGCTCCACCTCGGCGCCGGGCTCGAGCTGGAAGTCGAAGGGGTCCAGGTCCACCTCGGGGTCGGGGCAACGGGCGGTGTAGCTGCCGGGCGCCACGTTGCGCAGCTCGAACAGGCCTTGATCGTCGGTGATGACCCTGCGGTCGCCCACGGCTACCTCGACGCCGATGGCCGGGCTGCGGGTGCCGTGGATGGACAGCTTGCCCACGAGGTTCACGGGGGGTTGCTCGAAGACGTAGGAGAAGGGCAGCTCCACGGCGACGGGCTGGCCCAGCTCGAGGGCCGGCGTGAAGTGCAGGCGGGTGGCGGCCCAGGCTGCCAGGCTGGCGAAGGGCTCGGGCCCGTTGGCCTCGAGCAGCTCCTCGACCGCGCCCTCCTCGTCGATGAGCAGGTAGAGCTGGACCTCGACGCGGCCCTGGTCCAGGCCGGCGGGGTAGGCCACCTGCTGGAAGTGATCCAGCTCGGGGGGGACCAGGGGGGGCAGGCCCGCGGGTAGATCGAGCTGGGCGGGTGGGTCGGAGCTCGCCTCGGAGCTGACGGGCGCAGGTGCTGTCCCGACGGGCGGGGGTTCCTGGCTGGTGGGCTCTTCCTGGGCGTGCGCAGCGGGCGCGGCGAACAGACCGGCGAGCAGCAGCAGGGTCGGGCAGGCAGCGAGCACGTTGGGAAGCCTACTCGGCTCATGGGCAGATGGGAAGCGCCAGCGGGATAGGAGGGGAGACTGCTCCCCCCGCCACCGAGAGGTCTCCATGCGCCGTGGCCACAAGCGCAACGATCGTCCCCACTTCACCAGCTGGGACGGCACCCGGCTGGCCTACTACCAGCTGGGCAACCTGGAGTCGGATCGGGTGGTGCTGTTCCTCAACGGCCTGTTCTGCACCGACTCCTACTATGTGTTCATGCACCGCGAGCTGGCCCGGGACTACAGGGTGATCGGCTTCGCCCACCGGGGCCACGAGGCCTCCGACCCACCCGCCGATCCCACGGGCGCCAACATCCAGGCCTGCTCCCGCGACGTGATCGCCCTGCTGGACCACCTGGGCGTCGAGCGCGCGGTGGTGGCGGGGTTGTCCCTGGGGGTCCAGATCAGCTTCGAGGCCTACCGCAGCTACCCCGAGCGTTTTCGGGGCATCATGGCCTTCACGGGTCCCTACGAGAACCCGCTGGGCACCTTCTACGGCATGAAGGTGCCCGACGTGGTGTGGCGGGCCAGCATGGGCAACCTGGTGCGCTTCCTGCCGCGGGTCACCAACAAGGTCTGGCATGCCCTCTTCCACCTGCCCGTGGTGCACCCGGTGGCCAGGCTCATGCGCTCCACCGCAGCCTCGGCGCCGCTGATGCAGCCCTTCTACGACCACCAGACCATCGTGCACGTGCCCACGGGCCTGCGCCTGGCCCTGGCGGCCATCGAACACAGCGCCCGCGACGTGCTGCCCACCATCGGCGTGCCTGTGATGGTGGTGGCCGGCGGCAAGGACACCTTCACCCCCGCCGCCTTGTCCTACACCATGCGCGACGAGATCCCCGACGTGGACTTCCTCGAGGTGCCCAACGGCACCCACACCACCCTGCTCGAGGAGCCCAATGTCGTGAACCCCAGGGTGCTGAAGTTCCTGGAGCGGGTGGACTGGGGGTAGGGGAGCACTTCATGTGCTCCCGTGGCTGACGTCACCCCGGGAGGAGGTGAACTCCTCCCCTACTTTCCGCTGTAGATCCCCACGTAGTCGTTGACCATGCGCCGGCTGTCGAAGGCTGGCAGGCAGGCGGCCACGCTGTTGCGCATGCGCTTGATCCAGGTGGTGGGGATGCCCGAGGGGTTTCGGGTCTTCCAGGCCGGGAGCACCAGGTTCTCGAGGGTGGCGTACAGGGCCTCGCCGTCGGCGGCGTCCTGCTCGTGGACCACGGAGCTGGAGGTCTGGGCGCGGATGGCCCAGCCGTGGGTGTCGTCCCAGGCTTCGGCCCACCAGCCGTCGAGGATGGACAGCTGCAGCACGCCCTGCAAGGCGGCCTTCTGGCCCGAGGTGCCGCTGGCCTCGTAGGGGCGCCGCGGGTTGTTCAGCCACAGGTCGCAGCCCTGGGTGAGCAGGCGGCCGGCCTTCATGTTGTAGTTGGGCAGCAGGACGATCTTGCCCTCGAAGCGGGGGTCCTTGGCCCAGTCGGCGATCTCGGAGATCAGGGACTGACCGCGCAGGTCAGCCGGGTGAGCCTTGCCAGCGATGACGATCTGGACGGGGCCGCTCTCGAGGATCTCGAGCAGCCGATCGGGATCGTTGAACATGAGGTTGGCGCGCTTGTAGGGGGCGAAGCGGCGGGCGAAGCCGATGGTCAGGGCGTCGGGGTCGAGCCGGGGCATGTCCTTGGTGACCAGCCAGTCGATCAGGGTGCGGCGTGACTCGCGGCGGGCCTCCCACAGGGCGGCGTCGGGGATGTCTTCGACGGCCGCGGCCCAGGCCTCGGGCTCCATCCAGGCCTGGTCCCAGCGGGGTGCCCAGCGCTCGAGCAGCTGCCGGAAGTTGGTGGCCATCCAGGTCTTGGGGTGTACGCCGTTGGTGACGTGGCCGATGGGCGCGGGCTGGGGAGCCTCGACGCGGCCGCCGATGGGGGCGGTGTAGCCGGTGTTGTACAGCTCCTTCCACATCTCGCGGCTGACCTCGCCGTGCAGCTCGGACACGCCGTTGGCGGCGCGGGAGGTGCGCAGGGCCAGGATGGTGTTGCACAGGGGCTCGCCCACGTCGCCGGGCCGGGTGCGGCCCAGGTCCATGAACAGGCCGCCGGGTACGCCCATGGCCTCGCGGTAGCCGGCCAGGTTGGCCTGGAGCTGGTCCCAGGTGAAGCGGTCGTGGCCCGCCAGCACCGGGGTGTGGGTGGTGAAGATGGTCTTGGCCTTGGCCTCGCGCAGGGCCACCTCGGTGGACTTGCCGGCCTCCATGCCCTCGCGCATCAGCTCGAGGCTCAGGAACGCGGCGTGGCCTTCGTTCATGTGGAAGACCGCTGGATCGTAGCCAAGGGCCCGCAGCAGCCGCACGCCGCCGATGCCCAGCAGGATCTCCTGGGCCATCCGGGTGTCGCTGTTCCCGCCGTACAGGCGGCGGGTGTACTGCTGGTGCCACCAAGAGGCGCCCTTGATGCCGGCGTCGAGCAGGTAGAGCTTGACCCGCCCCACCTGGACCTCCCAGGCCTGGACCTGGTAGCTGGAGTGGTTCTCGGGCACCTCGATGAGCAGGCGCTTGCCGTCCTTCATCACGGGCAGCATGGGAAGCTCGGCAGGGTCGACCCGGCGGTAGTCGGCGTGCTGCTGACCGTTGATGATGCTCTGCTCGAAGTAGCCTTCCTTGTAGAACAGGCCCACGGCCACCAGGGGGAAGCCGAGGTCGGAGGCCGACTTGAGGTGATCACCAGCGAGCACGCCCAGGCCGCCCGAGTACAGGGGCAGGCACTCGTGGATGCCGTACTCCATGCAGAAGTAGGCCACCGGATGCGTCACGTCGGTGCCGGGGACCGTGGCCAGCTTGGGGCCTTCGTCGTGGACCGCGCGCCAGCGCTTCATGACCTCCTCGAGGTGGTCCAGGAAGACCTCGCTCTCGCTCAGATCCATGGCGCGAGAGTAGGAGATGCCGCGGAGCATGACCACGGGGTTGTGGCGGGCGGCGGTCCAGCCTTCGGGGTCCACATCGTTGAACAGGTCCCGCGCGGACTCGTCCCAGCTCCACCAGAGGTCGTAGGCCAGGGACGCGAGGGGCATCAGCGGGTCGGGGAGGCGCAGATTCATGCTGTTCTCCGGGGGTCGAGCCATGGCGAAAGTGCCCCGTTACCTGACTGTGCCAGGAGTTGCCATGCCCTTTCCCGACACTTCACGCGCCGTCCGTTCCATGACCTCGACCCTGTTCGGATCCCTGGGTCCACGACTAGAGTGTTTCAAAGGTGAGTTACTACCCCTCCACGTGGGGGACACCTGGCTGGATCCGGTCATCGGTAGCCGGATGGAAGATTTGACATCCAGCGATCATCCTCACTTGCATCGCTACGCCAGCCCCGCCGGCTGGGAGCCTCTTTGGTCGGCCTTGGTGGAACGGGTGGGCCGTCAGCAGGGCATGGGCTGGGTCGAGAAGGACAACCTGCTGGTCACCGCGGGCTGCACCGGCGCCCTCGCGGCCACGGTGGGAGCGATCCTGGATCCGGGGGACGAGGTGCTGCTGGGCTCACCCTACTGGCCCCTGATTCGCGGCATCGTGCAGAGCCGCGGCGCGGTGCCGGTGGACGTGCCCCTGTACCTGCACGGCAGCGATCCCGACGCGGTGGTGGCGGGCCTCGAGGCGGCCATCACCCCGCGCACCGTGGCCGTCTACCTCAACAGCCCCAACAACCCGTCAGGGGTCGTGCTGCCCCGGGCCACCCTCGAGGCGGTGGTGGACCTGGCCCGTCGCCACGCGCTGTGGATTCTGTCGGACGAGGTCTACGAGCACTACGCCTATGCCGGTCCGTGGACGCCCACCGCGAGCCTGGCCCCCGAGCGCACCATCGCCACCCACAGCTTCTCCAAGGCCTACGGTCACGCGGGCAATCGCTGCGGCTGGATGGTGGGGCCCGCGGCCCTGGTGCGGCAGGCGCGCCGCGTGGCCACCCACCTGATCTACAACCCGGCCACCGCGGCTCAGGCGGCGGCTCTGGCGGCCCTCGAGGGCGGTGACGCGTGGCTGGCCCGGGCCCGCGCGGCCTACCAGGACGAGGGTGCGCGGGCCGCGGATGCCCTGGGCGTGCCCCGCCCCGAGGGCGGGACCTTCCTGTTCGTGGACGTGGTCGAGCACCTGGACGAGCGAGGCCTGCTGGGCTTCCTCGAGGACTGCGTGGACCGGGGCCTGGTGCTGGCGCCCGGGCCCAGCTTCGGCCAGCACTGGCAGACCCATGTGCGCCTGTGCTTCACCTGCGAGCCACCGGAGAAGACCCGCCGCGGTGTGGCCATCCTGGCGGAGCGCATGGGGCGCTGATCCGCCCGCAGGCGGCTAGGAGCCCCCGGCCAGGGTCTCCAAGGACTGGCGCAGGGCGACGCCGCGGGCCTGCAGGGCCTGGGCGGCCTGGATGGCCTCGGGGTGCTCGGTGGCCTGCGCGCCCTGGAGGGCGTAGCTGTGACGCGCGGGCTGGCTGGTGGCGTCGTCATGCAGCAGCAGCACGGGGGCGCCCCCGTCGAAGTAGGCCCGCACTTCGTCCAGCGGGGTGAGGGGGAGGGTGGTCACGCCGCTGATGTCCGTACCCACGGCGTAGGCGAAGTACAGCTCGCCGCTGGGATCGAACCAGAAGGTGGCGCTGGCGGGCCCCACCGCGGGCAGCACCTTGCGCTGCTCCACCCGCAGCACGGTGAAGGGCTCCGCGTAGGGGTCGGCCTCGAAGTCGGCCTCGCTGCCGCCCTGGTAGTGGACCAGGACCTCGCTGGGGTTCTGACCACCACCCAGGACGATGGTGCTGGAGCTGAGTACGCCGCTCGCCACGCTCGCTTCGGTGGCGCTCCAGGCGGCGCGGATCTTCTCGACGGCCGCGCCGTGCCCGGGTTCAACGGCACTCGAAGGGGAGGCGGCGATGAGGGTCGCCAGCAGGAGGGGCTTCATGGTGGGCTCCGTCGCTTGTGTGCCGAGTCCTGCACGATACCCGACTCCTCCCTCGAGGTGCGACATCGTGTGGCACTCGGGGTGGATGGTGTATCTTCGTCGCGCCACCCGCCGGAGGACTCCATGCGCCCTGTGCTCGCCCTCGCTCTGCTCACCATCGGCCTGGGCGCCTGTGGCGAGGACGACGACAAGAAGATCGACACCGGCGAGACGGTCCCGACGGGCTACGCCGACCTGGCGGTGGGCGAGGTAGCCGACATGGTCACCGAGGGGGGTGAGGTGTGGGTCGAGCTGGCGCAGCCGGGCAGCTACATCGTGGTGCTCACCAGCGCCGACGAGGCCCAGGGCACCGAGCACGGCTACGGCGCGGCCGCCGCTGAGGCCCGCGTGGTGACGTCCGCCGATCCACGGCCGATCCCGGCGGGCGGCCACCCCATCATGCGCACCGAGCTCGGAGACAGCTTCGACTTCGAGGTCTACAACGGCAGCCGCTACGTGGACATCACCGCCGAGGCGATCCAGGTGACCGACGAGCTGGTGGTCTGGGAGGACCGCACCACCGCCAACGAGTTCGGCTCGGTGGACGAGGACATGATGGCGGACGTCATCGCGCAGCTCGAGCAGATCGTGCTGCCGCGGGAGCGCGTGCTCTTCGGCGACGAGAGCGACGTGGACGGCGACGGCAAGCTGTGGGTGCTGATGACCTACACGGTCAACCAGTACGGAGCCCAGGCCTACGTCACCTGGTGCGACATCGGCGTGACCGAGGGCTGCTACGGCTACGGCCACGGCCACGAGATCGTCTACCTGGGCTACAACGATCCGGACGACAGTCGCGCCTCGGCCGACGGCATCACCGAGACCGTGGCCCACGAGCTCGCCCACCTGGTCTACGCCTACCACAAGGTGCTGCTCAACGGAGAGCTCGGCGTGGACGAGAACATCTACGTGACCGAGGGCACCTCGGCCATGGCCCAGGATCTCACCGGCTACAACAACGGCAACCAGTACGTCTGGGCCGCCGCCATCGACATGAGCGACACCTACGGATCCGACGACTACAGCGTCCAGGCCGTCAGCCTCAACGACCTGTTCAGGGGCTCGGGCTACTACGACGAGGCCAGGGATGGTGCCCTGCGGGGCGGTGGCTACCTCTTCTTGCGCTACCTCTTCGAGCAGGCCGGTGGCATGACCATCGAGCGCGACGGCTCGTTCACGGATCTGGGGGGCATGGCCTGGATCAAGGACTTCTTTGCGGTGCCCGAGACCGGAGCAGATGCGGTGGAGGTCACCACGGGGGCGGACTTCCAGGATCTGGCCCTGGACTTCTACACGGCCCTTGTGGTGAGCGGTCGCGGGCTGAACGACGACCCGACCTGGAACTTCCACGAGCGCGTGGAGGACCCGCTCACCGGCTACGAGCACGGCGTGGACACCTACGCTGACATCCATGGCTGGCTGCAGCTCGACGGCCCCCCGGTGCAGCCCATCGACGAGGCCGATGGCTCCCTGCGGGCCGGCGGGGTGGAGTACCTGCAGATCACCGCCGAAGCTGGCGTCCTGAGCCTGCCGGTGGCCGAGGCCGCCCTGGCCCGGGCCCGGGTGTTCCGCATCGAGTAGGCGGCTCGGCGCCTGGGCCGTGGTATGAAAGCGGGACCGCGCATGGCAACAGCCGTGTGCGCGATGACCCTTCGTTGTCGACCCTCCCCGGGAGAGCCACGTGGCCCAAGCAGCAACCGCCGCCCCCAAGGGCGCCCTCGAGATGATGATCCAGTACTTCAAGGACTTCGGGGTCCTCAAGGACAATCCCCGCGAGTACTGGGCCATCCAGATCATCAACTTCCTGGACTCCACGGCCTACTTCGCCTTCCTGGGCATCGGCATCGTGTTCTTCACCACCAACGTGGGCATGGGGGACATCAGCGCCGGCTACGTGGTCACGGCCATGACCGTGTCGGTCACCCTGTCGCTGCTGGTCAGCGGCGCCATCACCGACTCCCTGGGCATCAAGAAGTCGCTGCTGCTGGCCATCGGCATCCAGACCCTCTCGCGCGCGGGGGTGACGGTCTTCGGCCTGTGGGAGGGGGCACCCTTCCGCACCATCCTGGTGGCCGCGTTCTTCATCCTGAGCGCCCCTGGTCTGGCCATGACCATCACGGTCTTCCAGTCCGCCAACCGGCGCTTCAGCACCAAGCGCAGCCGCTCCGCCAGCTTCAGCCTGTGGTACCTGATCATGAACATGGGCGGCGTGGTGGCTGGCTATGTGGTCATCGACGGGGTCCGGCTCACCTGGGATCTGAACAACAGCTGGATCTTCGGCATCGGCGCTGTGTGCGGCATCCTGAGCCTCGTCACGGCGACGCTGCTCCTGCGGCGTGAGGAGTTCACCCAGGACGCCCGGGAGCAGGACGCAGCGGGCGCCCTGGCCCAGAAGGAAGAAGAGGCCAAGGAGCCCGAGAAGAAGCTGGGCGCTCTCGAGATCCTCAAGACCGTCATCAAGCAGGACGCCTTCTGGCGCCTGATGGCGCTCATGGGCGCGGTGCTCGGCGTGCGCGCTGTGTTCACCTACATGTACCTGCTGATGCCCAAGTACTGGATTCGGGTGATCGGCGAGGACGTGGCCATGGGCGCGCTGCAGGCCGTGAATCCCATCTGCATCGTGGTGGGCATCGTGCTCACCATCCCCATCGTGGGGCGCTTCAACGTGTTCAAGATGCTGGTCTTCGGTGCGGTCATCTCCAGCTTCTCCCTGGTGGTGCTGATGCTGCCCTACGGCTGGTTCGGCGGAGACATGGCCACCGGCTACTTCCGCATGTCCATCCTCATGCTCATCGTGCTGTCGGTGGGCGAGATCCTGTGGAGCCCCAAGCTCAGTGAGTACTGCGCCGCCATCGCCCCCAAGGGCATGGAGGGCTCCTACCTGGGCATGTCCATGCTGCCCTGGTTCCTGGCCAAGACCACCGTGGGCTTGATGTCGGGCCACATGCTGCTGCAGTGGTGCCCCGAGGGCATCGGCGAGCGCATCGCCAGCGGCGAGCTGAGCTTCTGGCAGACCCCCGAGGCCATGTGGTTCGTGCTGTTCATCTGGGCCATCGCCGGCCCGGCGGCGGCGTGGGGCTGGCGCGGCTGGCTGACCCGTGGCGCCGATCTCGACCCAGCAAAAAAGGCGGTGTGATGGAAGCGGGAGCACATGAAGTGCTCCCCTACATCAGGGGACCTCGACCGTCGTGCTGTCCCCGAGAGCGGTGAGCTCGAAGCTGCCGCTGTAGAGGTCCGACAGCGTGTAGAGCACGTCCAGCTCGCAGATGCAGTCGCACATGTCGTCGTACAGGTCGTAGCTGACCTCGATGCGGTCGTTGCGCAGGTCCTGCATGGCGGTGACGACCAGCTCGGGGCAGCAGCCCATGTCCACCCGATGGTGGTGGATGCTGATGGTGCCGGCGGCGGAGCCCGTGAGCTCGAGGCTGCTGGGATCCCCGGTGATGCTCTCGCCGCACTGGACGATGGCGTCGGTGACGATCAGGTCGCAGAACCCGGACTCGCAGGGGCCCATGCCCTGGGTGTCCTCGGTCTGGCTGGTGTCGCCCGTCTCGTCCTTGGGATCGAGGGTGCCCTCGGGCATACAGGGCTGGGTGGCGAAGGCGATGGCGCCTGCGAGGATCACGGTGAAGCGTGTCATGGTCTACCTCCGCCGTGGAGTGTGGCTGAACTGGGGGCCTGCGTCCACCTGCATGTCGGGCTGGAGTGACCCCCTATTGACCCCTGCCAGCGGGAGTCGTTCGTGCTAGGGTGCCTTCGCCTGACGCTTTGACCCTTCGGAGGATCGATGATCTCCTTCATGCTCGAGGGTGGACTCTTCACCTGGGCCGTGCTCGCGCTGCTGCTCGTCGGCGGCTTTCTCACGCTCGTGCGCGCTATCCTCGCTCGCCACGTAGACTTCCCCGGCGCTGGCTTCTGCCTCACCGGCCTCGCCCTCGGCCTGGGCCTTGTCGGCACCATGCAGGGCTGGAAGAACGCCTTCGAGGCGGTGGCCATGGCGTCTGCCGATATGAAGGGCGAGCTGATCCAGGCCGGCGTGGACCTGGGCTGGCACCCCACCACCCTGGCTCTCATCGGCATCGTGGTGCTGGCGCCGCTCAACGGCATCGCCCTGGCGCGCTCCCGCAACAGGGCCACCGGCGTCATCAAGGGCCTGGGCTGGAGCTCGGGCGTCCTCTCGGCGCTGGCGGCGCTGGCCGGCTGGGCCGTGGCCCTCTGGCTGGCGGGCGCGCTCACTTCTCTTGGTGGGGCTGGCGGCGTCAGCGAGGCCTCCGACCTGGCGGCCATCGGCAGCGCCCAGGTCATCCAGATCGGGCTGATGGTCGGCATGTTCCTGAGTATGCTCGCGGCGCTGCTGGGGCTGGGCGGTGGGTCCACCCTGCTCGTGGCGGGGGCCATCTCGGGCATCCGCAACCGCAAGAAGCACCTCGGCGGCGACGACGACGACGACGAGATCTAGCCCTCAGCGCCGCGCTGGGGGCGCGATGAACATCAGCCGCAGGCGGTAGTCGAAGTCGAAGCCCTCGGCGGCGTCGTGGGCGGGCAAGGGCGCGTAGCGCAGGGTGTCCTGCAGGCAGGCCACTATGGGAGAGGGGAGCCCGCCATCCTCCACGGTGCTCACCCGGCGGACCCGGCCGGTGCAGGCGACCTCCATGTGTACGGTCAGCTGGGCGCTGAGAGCCCTGCCAGCGGGTACACAGCGGGCCAGGGACGGCAGGAAGTCCTGCATGGCGCTGGCGATCTCCTCCTGGCTCAGGCCCTCTGGGGCGTAGAAGCCGGTGTCGCCCGCCAATTCCGCCCAGGCGGCGCCGTCGATGCAGGCCCTGGGAGGCGGCATCACCAGGCCCGCGTCGTCAGGTGGGGCCCCGTAGGCGCGGGTCGCCGCGAGCAGGGCCACGCCCCAGGTGGCCAGCCAGAGGGACACGAGGACGGCGGGGGCGGTGGTGCGAGGCATGGGAGCTCCTGGGGCTGCGTTCAGCCATCAGGAGCGGGGAGCGCCCGCCATGTCACGACAAGCTGCTAGGCCCTGTTCTTGAAGGTCCACAGGTGGTTGGCGAAGTAGTTGATGAACATCGCCGAGCAGATGCCCAGGGCCTGGGCCACGTAGAGGCCGGGCTGGTTGACGAGCTCGGGCTTGCCGAGGTGTTGGTCGAGCAGCCCGAGCAGCAGCGCGTCCAGGCCGGTGCGCTCGTACAGCAGCAGCGCCACTGCGTACTGGACCGAGGCGGCGGTGGCCGAGACCAGGTAGAAGCGGCCCAGCTTGGCCAGCCAGCCGCTGGCGCTGGTGGCCCGCGCGGTGTCGCGCCAGGTCCAGGTGTAGTTCAGCAGGTAGTTGGTGAAGATGGCGATGATGATGGAGCCTGCCAGCGCCGCGCGGTGCTCCCAGGCCCCCCAGCTCGCGGGCAGCCCCCAGTTGAGGAGCCACAGGGAGGCGAAGCTGACCGTGGCACCGGTGGTGCCCACCACGCAGAAGCGGAAGAAGCGGGGCGAGACCGGGACGCGGTCGATCAGACGGTCCAGGGTGTTCAGGATGCCGAGCATTGGCGCAGGTTCGCGTATGGCGTGGGCCCTGTCAAGCTCCTGGAGCCTGGCGCTGGGATAGGCCTATAGCGCAAGAGGAGGTCCCCATGGCCGAGCGCAGGCTGGGTGAGTTCGAGATCATCGACATGTTCCGCGGCCGCGGTGGGCATCGGCACGACTGGGTCCAGCACGGCATCGGCGACGACTGTGCGGTGCTGGACCTGGGCGGCGAGCGCAGCCTGCTGGTCACCACGGATCTGATGGTGGAGCGGGTGCACTACCTGCGGGACGCCATCACGCCCTGGCAGCTGGGCTGGAAGGCCATGGCGGTCAACATCAGCGACATCGCGGCCATGGGAGGCACCCCCCGGGCGGCCTTCGCGGCCGCCGCGCTGCAGCCTGGGGTAGACGCTGCGTTCCTCGAGGGCCTGCGGGACGGCATGCTGGCCTGCGCCGATCGTTACGGCGTCGACCTGCTCGGTGGCGACACCTCCCGGGCGCCCCAGGACGGGGTGCTCTGTCTGACCTTGTTGGGCACCGCCCCCCGGGATCGGGTGCTCCTGCGCTCTGGAGCTCGTCCCGGCGACGTGGCCTTCCTGGGTGGCCCTGTGGGCCTGAGCGCTGCGGGGCTGTGGTTGCTCACCCAGGGCGCAGAGCAGGCCGGACGCCTGGACCCAGCCCACCGGGATCGCCTGGTGAAGGCCCACCTCGAGCCCCAGCCCCAGGTGGAGCTGGGGCTCTGGCTTGCCGAGCGCGGGCTGGTCACATCCATGATGGACGTGAGCGACGGGGTGCTGCAGGACCTGGGCCACATCTGCCGCGCCAGCGGGGTGGGGGCCCTGGTGGCGGGCGAAGCCCTGCCGGTGGACCGCGCGCTGGTGCAGGCGGGGGCCATCGGCTGCTGCGAACAACCCTGGCGCTTCGCCCTGTCCGGGGGCGAGGACTACGTGCTGCTGTTCACCGCCCCGGCCGACCACCAGGACGCGCTGGTCGCAGGGGCCCGGCACGAGCTGGGGATCGAGCTGATCCCCTTCGCCTGGATCGAGCCGGAGCCAGGGCTACGGCTGTTCGGCGCCGACGGGATCCACAGTGCGCGGCCCCGCGGGTGGGACCACTTCGGCTAGCACCCGCTGGTGCTGGAGCGCAGTCCGTTGGTGCCGCTGGCGCCGCTGCTCGAGCCGCCTGAGCCGCTGTCGCCCAGGCTGAAGGAGGTGGCGGAGTCGATGGTGAGGGTGGAGCCGCTGCACTGGACTCCGACGCTGGGGCCGCCGCCGCCGCCGCCGCCGTGGCCGCCAGAGCCGCCGTCGCCGCCGTCGCCGCCGTCGCCGCCG
>CALDOK010000406.1 GCA_937912125.1 uncultured Pseudomonadota bacterium | reverse complement strand
CACGTGGAACCTCGGTGGTAGCCCAGCAGGGCCGGTGCCTTGCCGCGGGTATCGTAGGCCCGCAGCACGCCGTCGTTCGAGGCCACCAACAGCTCGAGCAGCCCGTCGCCGTCGATGTCGGCCAGGGTAGGGGTGCACTCCACAGGAGCGCCGAGCTCGAGCACCCAGACGGGCTCGCCGCGGCCGTCCAGGGCCACGACCTTGCCCGACTCAGTGCCGAAGACCACCTCGAAGCCGTTCCGGCCGTCCACATCGCCGATCACCGCGCCGCTGGTGATGTTGCCGCTGGGCTCGGTGTATCGCCAGTAGACACCCTCGGGGCCCACGCAGTACATGCCCTCGAGCTCCCCCCACCAGGCCGTGCCCACCAGGGCGCAGCCCAACCTGGGGTGCCAGGTCACCGCGCCGAACAGCCCCTCGATGCCACCGTCCGGGTGCTCGAGGCTGGCTCCCCAGCGGGACTCCCCCGTGGCCGGGTCCACGGCGTGGACATCCGAGTAGGCCTCGGTGTAGATCAGCTCCGGCCGCCCGTCGCCGTCGGTGTCGGCCAGCACAGGCGCGCCGTGCAGCCCGCTGGTGTGCTGGTTGCTCCACAGGGGAGCGCCGGTGGCGCCGTCCACCGCATGCATCCAGTTGTCGCGCCCCGGGGCGAAGATGTCCCGCACGCCGTCGCCGGTGACGTCGAACAGCGCGGGAGCGGCGACGAAGCCCACCTGGTCGTACTCGCCCACCGAGCTGGGCGTGCGCAGCAGGCGGCGCCCGGTCCGGCCGTCCAGGACCAGGAAGTCGCCGCCCTCGGCGCCGATGGCCACGTCGAGCATGCCGTCGCCGTTGGCGTCGTACAGGCCGGGGGCGGCCTCGGCGTCGCCGCCGATGTCCGCCTGCCAGATCACCCTACCGTCCAGCTCGGCCTTGTAGACCAGGCCCTGATCCGTCCCGAAGACCAGCTGGTTTCCGTCCAGAGCCAGCCCGTTGACGTCCTTCTGCCCCGTGCCGGGGGGCACCAGGTGGGCGCGCACCTGGCCGGTGGCGGCGTCGAGGGCCCAGACGCCGTCAAGGGGGTCCTGCTCGCTGTGCCAGTCCTGGCCGTTCGAGCCCAGGTACACCAGGCCCCCGTGCACGAGGATGGTGCTGCGGTAGCTGGTCAGCCCTACCTGGGCCTCCCAGGCCAGGGTGGGCGCGCTGGCTGTGAGCGCAGCGGCGGGCCGGGCTCGCTCCTGGAGCTCGGCCGCGCTCGGGGGGGCGCCGGAGAGGGTCTGTACCGGCTGCGTGGACGGCACCGGGGAGGGCTCGAGCGTCGCCTCGTGCCGAGGGCAGCCGGTCAGCAGCAGGCAGGCCAGGGTGATGGGTGTGGATCTCATGAACAGTCCTCCGGGCAGATGCAGGGGTTCTCACCGTCGCCGCAGACGCCGTCGCCGCAGGCGACGCAGATCAGCAGGCTGGGCGGGACGTCGCCGGGGCCGCAGCCCTCGGGGTAGCCGTCGAAGACCTCGCTGGTCTCCACCATCGGCTCGGTCATGAGCATGTCGTCGCAGCAGAATGCGCAGATCACCTTGCCCTCGATCTGTTCTCCCGCTTCGATGCAGGCCCCGTAGACGCCGCCGTACTCGAAGCACATGC
The DNA here is from genome assembly GCA_937912125.1 of uncultured Pseudomonadota bacterium. Lineage (GTDB taxonomy): Bacteria > Myxococcota_A > UBA796 > UBA796 > JAFGLY01 > CALDOK01. Next base: position 45,904 of record CALDOK010000406.1, on the reverse strand, counting down.
CCTGGTCGTAGCCCCCGCAGCAGTCCGTGCCCTGGTCTTCGGCGCAGCAGTGGTACGCTCCGTCGTCGTACTCGTCAGGGCCAGGGTCGGGGCCGCATGCGGTCAGCATGGAGAGCAGGATCAGGCGCGTGAGGTGTGTGTTCACAGCTCTGTCCCCACGTCGAAGTGCTGGGAGGAGGCGGTCTCGAAGACGATACAACCTGAAGATGTGTCGGCCCAGGCCTCGCTGGCCAGGGTCAGGCTGGAGCTCTCCACATAGGTGCCGATGCCCGTCGCCCCTGCGGCGATGAGCCCATCCACGATGGCCGAGGAGACGGTGACCGAACCCTGGCCCGCGGGGGCGTCACACGCGGCGTAGCCCGGTGTGCTGGCGTGGTGGTCGATGCTGAGCCGCACCCGCATCCGCATGCCCTCCGGCCCCTCGGGTGGGTCCCAGGGGATGATCAAGGGCTGGCCCGGACGCATGGTGAGCTCGATGCGCTCCTGCTCCAGCAGGGGGGACCCGGCCAGGGTCAGGGTGAAGGCGTCGACCTGCCCTGCGCCCTGGGCCTGCAGGGTCAGCTGCGCTCCGGGCGCATAGGGGGTGGGCCAGGCCTCGGTGTAGGTGTAGCTGCCCCACTCGGTGGGCTCGAGCTCCAGCTCGGGCTCGGTGCCCAGCAGCCGCAGCGTGCCCACGCTGAGGTTGGCGGGCCAGGCCCGGCAGGTGTCGTCGTAGGCGCAGATGGTCTCGCCTTCGCAGGGCGGGTCGCAGTGGGGCTGGTGCTCCCAGCCATAGAGGCGGCACTCCCCCGCGCTCACCAGCTCCTGGGTGGTGAAGGGGCTGGGGCTGTCCAGGAGCACGCCCGAGAACCCGGCGCCGGCGCTCATCAGCTCGATGCCGAAGGAGCCCAGGGTGCTGTAGCGGTCGCAGGCCTCCGGGCGTGGCCCCGTGTAGGAAACCGACGGCTGGCTGTCCCCAGGCAGCCCGCTGTCGGCGGGGCCCGGGCAGGCCATCAGCGACAGGGAGAGCAGGGGGGTGAACCCCGCCGCCAGCCTAGAGCAGATCTGGGTCACTCTGGGTGCCCTCCCAAGGCTTGAAGGCGCCGTACATGTCCTCGAGCGCGCCGTACAGCACGACGTGCTGCCCAGGCTGGAACATCCAGTCGGGATCTGGCACGGCGTACACGGCATCGCCGTCCTCGATGGCCAGCACCTGGACCTTGCTGGAGCGCAGGTCGAGCTCCCGCAGCCGCTTGCCGCTGACCCGGCTGGCCGGGGGCACCTCGATGCGGGAGATCCCGAAGCCCCGCTTGTACAGCAGCAGCTCCTCGTGGGGGACCTCCTCGTGCATCCGCCTTGCCAGGATGCGGCGCAGCCAGTCCCCGATGATCCGGCCGCCCAGGCGCTGGAGCGCCCACCACATGCCCGCCCCCGCCAGGGCCAGGGTGGCGAGGTTGCGCAGGGAGATGCCGAAGGAGCCGGTGTTGACCGAGGTGACCAGGCTGGCGACCACCGTGGCGGTGCCCGCGTAGCCCAGCAGGATCAGGACAGTGGTGATGCGCCGACGTACAGGGTTGCTGACCACTCGCTCGGACGACCGGGTGGTGAAGCCGGTGCCGGTGAACGCAGAGAGCGCCTGGAAGTGTGCTGTCTCGTGGTCCAGGCCGGTGAGCTCGTAGGCGATGGACCCCGCGATGACCACCACATAGGCACAGATGATGGTGAGGATGAGCAGGAAGACGCTGACCATGGAATCCTCGCGTGCGCCACCGAGGCGGTGGTCGCACGAGGAGCTTAGCGTGCTCCGGGGTTCGACCCCTGCAACTCCTCGAGGATCCTGTAGCAGCGATCGCGATTCTCCTGTGCCTGAAGCGCGTCACAACAGCCAGCGAGCAGGGGCTGGGCATCCTCCAGGCGTTCGTCGCGCGCGAGCGCCAGGGCCAGCTCGAAGCGGGCCTCCGCGGTCACGGTCCCCGCGCGTTGCTCCTGGAGCGCAGCATCCAGCCTGCCCTGCCCCACCAGCGCGAGGCAGCGCAGGGTGCGGCGGTAGTCCTGCTGCTCCTTCATGGAGGGGGAGAGGCCGTCCAGCAGGGCGATGCACTCATCGAACAGGCCCAGGCCCAGCCTCAGCCTGGCATGGTTCAGTGACACATCCATGTCGGGCTCGAGGCCCGCCGCCAGCAGCGTCGCGCGGGTCCGCTCCGCCCGCTGCAGGTCGTCCGACTCGACGGCGCAGCTCCAGGCCAGGGTGAGCAGGGGCCCGAGCGCTGACTCGTCGGCGATGGCGATGGCTGGCTCGACGCGATCGATGCACCCTGCCGCGTCACCTGTGTCACGCAGACCCAGGGCTGCCCAGTAGGCCCCCTCCACCAGGCCCGCCTCCGTCGCCGCATCCAACAGCGCAGCGCTGCGGCTGTGGGGGTAGTCCGCCAGCAGATCCCGCACGGCGTCTTCGAGCATGGGGACCCCCGGCCACTCGCCCAGGGCTCGGGTGGCGCTGGCGCTGGCGGCCTCCTCCTCGCCCCGGGCCGCCAACAGGGCGATGCGACCGGCGTCCAGCTCCGCGCAGGGTCCGAGGCGCTCCTTGGCGCGATCTGCGCTCTGGGCTGCCTGTGCGAGCTCTCCGCGAGACACCTGTAGCTGTATGAGCAAGCCTACGCCCTGGCGCAGGCGCGCCTCGAAGACCTCGGCGCCGCCCGCGGTCACCACCCCTGCGTAGGTGCCGTCGCGACCCACCCGGATCCATGCCTGGCCCTCGAAGGCGCGAGCCAGGGCCTCCTCGGCCCGCTGTTCGTGGCCCAGGTGGTGCTCACTGAGACCCAACAACAGTGCCGCCTCGGCGTCGGCAGGGTTGTCATCGAGGATCCTCCTGAACAGTGAAGCCGCTCTGGTGTGTTCTCCGCGCTCGAAGGCGGCGAAGGCCAGGCTGAGGTGCTCCAGATCCCGGTCTCCACGGGCGACGGCCTGAGATGTGATCACTGAGATGTCACCTGTCGCCGACGCCAGCCGGCTGCGGGCGTGGGCCATGAGATCCGCGTCGCCGGACCGTTCACACTTCTGCATGGCGGCCTGCGCGGACTCGAGCGTTTGTTCCTCCACGCGCATGTCGACCTGCAGGCAGGCCAGGCGGTCGTCCGGGTGGGCGCCGCCTGCGCTCTGGATCCAGCGCCTGGCCTCCGCCAGGTCTCCCGTGCGCAGGCAGGCCCTGACCATGGCGGTCAGGGCGTCCCAGCGGGTCGCATCCAGCACCAGCGCGATGGCGGCCGCTTCCACCGCCAGGGCGAAGTCCTGGGAGCCGAAGGCGGCGTCCGAGAGGGAGACCATCACCTCGGCGCGGTGGGGATGTTGCCGGGCGAGCTGCTGCAGGAGCTCCACGGCCTCCTCCGCGTCATCCTGGCGCAGCAGCGCGACGCCCAGGGCGTGGGCGCAAGCCCCGCAGTCGGGATCCACCGCCAGCGCTTCCTGGAGCCGGCGCTCGGCTTGCCCCAGACGCTCGGCGTCCAGGGCCTCCACACCGCGGTTGTATGCGGACAACGCGGGGTCGGCAGGCTTCCAGTGGGGATCGGAGGCTTGGGCGCTGGAGGCGAGGAGGAAGAGGGCGGCGGCTGTGGACATGGGGTCTTTGTATGTTCCCCGGCGCAGCGGTTCCATTCCGGGTCAGCGGCAGCCCTCACCGCCATCGATGAAGGCGTCGATCTCGCCGGCCTGGTTCTGCATGGTGCTGACCGCGTTGGAGACGGCGAAGGCCTCAGGCAGCTCGAAGCCCAGGGCGCGCGCCTCGACCCAGAAGGTCTCGAGCCGGCGGGTGCTCTGGCCGTGGGGGTAGAGCATGACAAAGGAGTATTGCTGGTCTACCGCCAGGATCTCAGAGTCGAAGGCGATTGGCTCGGGCGCCAGCAGGCGCGAGACCACATACGGGTCGCCATCCCGAGGCTCCACCCAGCGGAAGCTGCGCGTGAAGGACTGGGTGGCCTCACCCAGGATGGAGGCCGTCACCCGCTGGGTGGCCGTGGTGTCGTAGCGTTCGCACTCCCGCTCCAAGAAGCAGGCCAGGTTGCCGTCGTCCTCGAGGGTGTACTCGAGGTAGGACTCGAAGGCCTCGGTGTTGGCCTTGTCCGGCCACGCCACGCCGCAGACCACCGCGTCGAGGTCGTTGGTGTACTCGGAGCGCCCCAGGGCGCCGATGATGCCCTCGGTCACGGCGTCTTGGACGCCAGCCAGCTCGAGATCCTCGGCGGTGAGCAGGTCGACGAAGTAGCCTTCGGCCAGCTCGTCCTCGTGCTCCGCGACGGCGGGGAAGAGCTTCTCACCGACCGCCTCGAGGTATTCGATGTCGTCGTCGAAGTGTACGAAGCCGAACACCACCAGCTCTTCGATGGCGTCCGGAGCGTCCACGACCTTGCAGCCGACGATCAGGGGGAGCGCGACGAGGGGCGACAGGGTGCGTAGACGAGGCATGGCGGTCCCGGGCGGTGGGGGCGCCACCATCCTAACGCCTGGACCGTGGGGTCAGTCCACCCAGGCGGATCGTTCCTCGTCGGTGAGCAGCAGCTCGGGTTCGGACATGATCTTCTCGATCTCGGTGCACAGCTCGCCGGCGTGGTAGCCGTCGATGATCCTGTGGTCGAAGGTCCCGCACAGACGAAGCACGGGGCGCACCACCACCTCGTCGTCTACCACCCAGGGGCGCTTCTTGACGCGGGTGACCGTGAGGATGATGGGGCAGCGGGCCAGGGGCGTGAAGGGCGCGAAGCCGGAGTCGATGCCCAGCATGCCCACCGAGGTCACCATGGCCGAGCCGAAGGCGTCGCGGGGCAGCCCCAGCTTGGGCAGGTGCAGGTTCAGGGTGTTGTTCAACAGCGACAGCGCCCACAGCACCATGCGCAGGCCCCACAGGGGCAGGGCCTTGAACAGCTTGCGGCTGCTCTCGTAGCTGGGGTCGGCGCCCTCGCGGATGGCCTTGGAGGAGCCACGCAGCTTGGCGGCCAGCTGGCCCAGGGACAGGGTGTCCGCCTGCTGGATCTTGGCCCCGCTCAGGTCCCTGCCCCCGTCGGTGGAGACCTGGCAGAAGATGTCCACCTGGCTGCGCTGCAGGATGTTGGCCCAGCCCACCTTGGCGTTGACCTCGGGGTGGCGGGCCAGGATGATGGCGATGGCCCGGGTGACCACGTGGGTGATGCTCACGCGGGTGTCGTAGCGCTGCTCGTAGCGCTCCATCAGCGCCATCGCAGCGCTCGCGTCCACATCCAGGAAGCCGTAGATGTGGGGATCGTTGGGAGCGTTCCACATGGCCGCGGCCAGCTTGCGGAAGGACGAGGGGTTCTCCAGCTTCGAGAAGCTGACCAGGGAGGCCATGGATGCTCCGGGGGCGGTGGGCGAGTTCACTCGGTGAGAGAGTCGATTGTAACAAGCTATGGCGTGGAACCGAGCTCCAGGTCCAGGGTGCCGCCCTCCAAGAGCCGCGCGTGGTGAATCCGCGGCTCCTCCAGGGACTCGCCGTTCAAGCTGGCGCTCTGGATAGCCACCCCGGCTTCCCGCCCTCCGCTCTGGATCTCGAAGCTCTCCCCCGCCGCGAGGCCAGGGTGGTGCAGGATCTCGACGCGATCGAACAGGGGCGTGGTGAGCTGGTAGATCCCATCCCCTGGCGCCATGGGGAACAGGCCCATGCTGGCCAGGGCGTACAGGGCGCTGGTGGCTCCGGCGTCGTCGTTTCCAGGCAGCCCCCCGGGGCTGGCCTCGAAGGCCTGGTCCAGCAGCGCGTGCACCCTCGAGGTAGCCAGGTGGGGCTGGGAGCTGGTGTTGTACAGCCAAGGCACGTGGAAGCTGGGCTCGTTGTCGGGCTCGAAGTGGCCTTCGTCGAAGAATGTATCGAGGCGTGTCACGAAGGCCTCGTCGCCACCCATCAGCTCCATCAGCCCCGTGGGATCCTGGGGCACGAAGAAGCTGTAGACCCAGCTGTTGGACTCGCAGAAGTCCTCTGGCCCGCTGGGGTCGAAGGGCTCCACCCAGCTGCCGTCCCGGTGTCGGCCGCGCATGAAGCCCTGCTCCGGGTCCCAGTGGTTGCGCCAGCTCTCGGCCCGCGCGTCGAAGCGGGCGGCCTGGTCTGCGAGGCCCAGGGCCTGGGCGATGCGGGCCGTGGTCCAGTCGTCATAGGCGTACTCGAGGGTCATGGACGCGGACTGGGATGTGTCACACTCGTGGCTCACGTAGCCCAGGTCCATGTACTCCGGCGGGGTCCCCAGGTTGAGGTAGCCGCAGATGCCATCGGTCAGCCACCGCTCTTCGTCCTGCGTCGCGCTGTGCTCCACCGCCTCCCAGAGCAGGTCCTGGTCGAAGTCCGAGAACCCCTTGGCCACAGCGTCGGCAAGCACCGGCACCGCGTGGTTGCCGATCATCACCCGGGAGTAGCCGGTGGCGGCCCAGGTACACTTGGGCAGCCAGCCCCCCTCCTGGTGCTGATGCAGGAAGCTGGCCACCCGGTCGTCCACGGTCTCGGGCTCCAGGAGGACCCCCAGCGGGTGGGTGGTGCGGAAGGTGTCCCACAGGCACCAGTCGTCGGCGTAGAACACGCGTGTGTCGCAGGCCTGGTGTGTCAGCGCATGGCCGCTCACCCCGCTGACGAAGGCACCGTTGGGCTCGGTGAGGGCCGAAGGCTGCATCATGGACCGATACATGCTGGTGTACAGCAGGGTGGTCTGCTCGTCGTCGCCACCCTCCACCCGCACCCTGCCCAGTCGGCAGGCCCAGGCGTCTTCGGTCTCTGCCCGGATGTCCTCGAAGCTGCGTCCGGCGGCCTGGGCGGCGAGGTTGGCGCGGGCCTGCTCCACGCTCTGGAGCGACACAGCCAGGCGCAGCTCGATGACGTCTCCCTGGCCGGTGGTCCAGGAGAACCAGGAGCCAGCGTGCTCGCCCGTGACCTGGACGGCGCCCTGCTGGGACTCCAGGCTCGAGCCGTCCTGGGTGAAGGTACCCTGGGTTTCGAAGGACCGGGAGAAGGCTCCAGTGAAGTACAGGGTGAGCTCGCCGGTGCTGCCAGGCGCGTCCTCGAGCATGTAGCTGAGCAAGGGGTGCATGGAGGTGGTGGTCCAGCCCTCGAAGCCGTCGGCGGTGCTCGAGACCTCGGCCTGGATGGCGCTGCCTCGGGTGTGCCCGGCGTCGAAGACGACGCGAGCGTCTTCGCTGGCGGGGAAGGTGTAGCGATGCACCCCCACCCAGCCCGTGGCGGTGAGCTCAGCGCGGACGCCATGCTCGTCCAGGGTCACCGCGTAGTAGCCAGGCGCGGCCTGCTCGCTGTCGTGGGAGAAGGCCGAGCTCAGGTCGGCGGCCTGGTCGGGCAGCGCGCCAAGCCAGGGGATCACCAGCAGGTTGCTGTAGCCGTTGGAGCCGCCGCCCGGGCCCTCGAGGTGGGTGTGGCTGAAGCCCTCGAGGCGCTCGGCGCCGTACTCGTAGGCGTCCACAGAGCCTGCCCCCACCTGGCTGTCCGGGGACAGCTTCACGAAGCCGTGGGGCGCCATGGGGCCGGGCACGGCGTTGCCGCTGCCTTCGGTGCCGATCATGGGGTCGACCCAGGCCAGCAGGTCGTGGCCTTCAGGGCAGAAGGGCGCCCAGGTCTGCTGGCGCTGTCCCAGGGCGCAGGAGGGGTCTGCTTCCAGCGCGCTGTCGGGGGCGTCGGGCCTGCAGGACGCGAGCAGAGAGAGGATGAGCAAGCCGGTCACGGGCGGCCTCCGATGCGAGAGCCGCCAGTCTACCTCGCCGCGGTCACGCCGCAGCTAGCAGCCGCTGTCTCAGCCGCAGCCTTCTGGCTCCAGCTTCAGAATGTCTTCTTTGATGATCGCCACCAGGCAGCCGGTGCCCTTGGTCACGTGCATGGCCCCTGGGGCACAGTTGAGCTGGCAGGCGCCACACTCGATGCAGCGGTGACGATGGGGCACCACGGCCTTGCGAGCCTCGATGGCCAGCACGCCGTGGGGGCAGACCAGCACGCAGGTGCCGCAGCCGGTGCACAGGTCTTGGTCGATGCGGATCATGGGGATGACCCCCAGAGCAGGAAGGTGACGAGCGCGGCCAGGAACAGGACGGCGTCCAAGGGAAGGAAGCGGGCGATCTCCACGCGCACTTCGCTGTAGTTGCTCACCGCCGAGTTGCCCGTGAAGCTCAGGCCCACGAAGATCGCCGTGGCGATGGTGAAGAGCGCCGCTGCGGTGATGAGCCCCACCGACGCGCCCACCAGCCACCCTGCGCCGAGCAGGCCCAGCGCGGTGGCGCCCCCCAACCACAGGCCCTTCACCGCGAAGCGTCGGCCGGGGATCCAGGGGAAGAGCAAGGGGTAGGTGGTGCCCAGCCAAGCCACGATGGCCAGCAGGCCCAGGGGTGTGCCCGGTCCGCCCAGGGCCTCGACCCCCAGCAGCGCCAGCAGGGCCGCCAGGCCGTAGCCCAGGTACTGCACCAGCCCCGGCAGCCAGCAGAACAGGCGGGCGCGCCAGCCGAAGACCACCCGGTCCGCCTTGCGATGCTTCAGGGGTGTGTCGTCCAGGAAGGCGGGCAGGTCCCGGGCATGCACGGGGCCGATCACGGGGTTCATGCCCAGGGCGCGCAGGGTCTGTAGCTTCACGCCGCTCAGGCCGAGCTTGGGCAGCACCAGCCGGGGGCGCTCACCCAGCAGGGCGTCGTCGTAGCGGCTCAGCTCGCGGACGATCAGCTCCGCCGAGAAGCGTCCCTTGCCCGAGGCGCACCACACGTTGATGCCGTCAGTGTCTACCAGCAGCAGCCGGACAGGCCGCCCCGCGACGCCGCGCACCACCGCCTGCACCGACAGCAGGTAGTTTCCCGTGACCAGCAGCGGTGCGTCGGGGTCGTAGGCAGGCCCGGTGAAGTACAGCCCAGGCTCCATCGCGTAGCTGCGCGCGAAGGCATGCAGCCACATCGCGGGCAGCCGCAGCCAGGACCCCGTGCTCAGCCGCAGGGGCCGAGGTTCGCGACTGGCCCGGGCCCAGGATGTGTTGCGAGGCAGGAATCCCGCCGTGGGTGCCAACACCGCCATGGCCAGGCCCCCGAACAGCAGCAGCCAGGGGGCGTGGCTGGCGATGGGTTCCGCGCCGGTCCACAGGCCGGCGAGGCCCAGCAGGGTGGCGAGCACGGCGAGCAGCGGTGGGACAAATCGTGGCATCACCCACGCTCTATCCGGCCGTCAGCTCCTGTGTGGTGTCTGCGAGTCCTGGCTCAGGGCCCCGGCCGTCAGCCAGGGCGAGGGGGCGGCCCCGCGCACAGTGGGGGGGCATTCCGCCCCCTTTGGCATCCCGGATTCCGCCGGCATAGCTTGCGACCCATGAAGCTCTCCACCGCCGTACGCAACGAGCAGTTCGAGTTCCAGGACCTCCGCACGGTCATGGGCTGCGCCAACGAGCCCAAGTCGGGTGACGTCTTGGCTGGCGTAGCCGCCCGCAGCGCCTCCGAGCGCGTGGCCGCCCGTCGGATCCTGGCCGAGCTGCCCCTGTCCACCATCCGCGAAAACCCCGCGGTCCCCTACGAGGACGACGAGGTCACCCGCCTGATCCAGGACGACGTGGACGAAGCCCGCTTCGCCCGGGTGCGGGGCTGGACCGTGTCCCAGCTGCGGGAGTGGCTGCTGGCGCCCACCACCGCCGGTCCCGACATGATCGCCATGGGCCGTGGCCTGAGCAGCGAGTGCATCGCCGCCTGCGCCAAGCTGATGACCAACATGGACCTGATGGTCGCGGGCCGCAAGATGCGGGTGGTCACCCACGCCAACACCACCGTGGGCCTGGATGGGCGCCACTCGGTGCGGCTGCAGCCCAACCACACCACCGACGATCCACACGGCATCCTGGCCTCCACCATGGAGGGCCTGTCCTTCGGCATGGGCGACGCGCTGATCGGGGTCAACCCGGTCATCGACACCCCCGAGTCGGTCACCGCGGTGCTCACCCTGCTGCACGAGTTCACTCGCTCCTGGGGCATCCCCACCCAGCACTGCTGCCTGGCCCACATCACCACCCAGATGAAGGCCCTGGCCGGCGGCTCGCCCATGGATGTGTTGTTCCAGAGCCTGGCGGGCTCCGAGATCAGCTGCCGGGCCTTCGGCGTCAACAACGCCATGCTGGCCGAAGCGTCCCACATGATCCGCGATCTGGGCACCGCCAAGGGCCCCCAGCTGATGTACTTCGAGACCGGCCAGGGCTCCGAGCTGTCCAGCGACGGCCACAACGGCTGGGATCAGCTCACCATGGAGGCCCGCTGCTACGGGCTGGCCCGACACTACGATCCTTTCCTGGTCAACACGGTGGTGGGCTTCATCGGCCCCGAGTACCTCTACGACGGCAAGCAGGTCACCCGGGCCGGGCTCGAGGACCACTTCATGGGCAAGCTGCACGGCCTGCCCATGGGCATCGACGTCTGCTACACCAACCACATGGAAGCCGACCAGAACGACCTCGAGAACATGGCCGTGCTCATGGCCGCCGCGGGGGCCAACTTCTTCATGGGCCTGCCCATGGGCGACGACGTGATGCTCAACTACCAGTCCACCAGCTTCCACGACAACGCCGCCGTGCGCGAGCTGCTGGGCCTGCGCCCCACGCCTGAGTTCGAGGCTTGGATGGAGCGGCTGGGCTTGATGCAGCAGGGCAAGCTCACCGGCCTGGCTGGTGACATGGGGGTCTTCGTACGATGAGTGGCAAGAATCTCGAAGATCTCATCCGTGACGTGGTCATGGCCGAGCTGGGCGCCGGAGCTCTCCCCGCCGCCTCCGCCGCCACGGTCGCGCCCCCTCCCCAGCCCGCGCTCCCCGCGGCCGACCCCATCGGGACGCCCCATCGGGTGGCCCTGGGAAAGAAGGTCAGCCGCTGGGCGGGCCTGCCCCTGGCTCCCACCCCGGCCACCGGCGCCTGGGCTCCCGCGGGCAGCCGTGGGGACTACCTGGCCCAGACCGTGGCCCGCCTGGGCGTGGGTCGCGTGGGTGTGCGCTACCGCACCGACACCATCCTGAGCTTCCAGGCCGACCACGCCGCGGCCCGCGACGCCGTGGCCTCGGATCTCGATCCTGCCATGATGGCGGCCCACGGCCTGGTGCACCTGCAGTCCGCCACCCGCGATCGCACCGAGTTCCTGGTGCGGCCCGACCTTGGGCGAACGGTGTCCGACGAGTCCCTCGCCATCGTGCAGCAGCGCTGCCTGCGGGGCGCCAAGGTGCAGCTGGCGGCGGTGGACGGCTTGTCTGCCGCGGCCATCAACAAGAACCTGCCCCTCGTCTTCCCCGTCATCGTCGAGCGCATGAAAGCCGCGGGTGTATCACTCGGCACCCCCTGTGGTATCAGCCGCGGCCGCGTGGCGGCGGGAGATCACCTGGCCCGCAGCACCGAGGCGGACGTGCTCTGCCTGCTGGTGGGCGAGCGCCCTGGGCTCAACACCGCCTGCTCCATGGGCATCTACATCACCTACATGAAGGTGCAGCGCTTCTCCGAGGCCATGCGCTACCTGATCTCCAACGTGCACTCCGGTGGCCTGCAGCCGGTGGACGGCGCGAACCAGGCCGCCGACCTGATCCTCCAGGCCCTGCGCGAGAAGCGCACGGGCGTGGTGATGTAGCCCCATGATCCTCGAGCCCGTCAAGCCCGACGTCCTGGCGTATCGCATCATCCCCGCGGTGCACCCTCAGCTCGCCAGGGATCTCGAGCTGCAGCCCCACCACCGCTCCATCGGCTTGCTCACCGCTACCATCGACGACTGCCTGTACGCGTCGCTGGACGAGGGCACCAAGCATGCTCCGGTGGATGTGGTCTACGCCAAGAGCTTCTACGCCGGCTCGGCCCACCCCTCGGGCCCGTTCTCGGGTGAGATCATCGGCATCTTCGGTGGCCCCGAGCCCGAGTCCGTCAGCTCGGCCATGCAGGCCGCCCTGCGCTACCTGCGGGACGAGGCCTGGTTCTACAGCGCCGACGCCAGCAATGGCTGCACCTTCTTCCCCCACGTCATCCCCCGGGTCGGCGCCTACCTGGCGGGCCTGGCGGGCTGCCCCGTGGGCTCCCCTTTGGCCTACCTCATCGCGCCGCCCATCGAGGCCCTGCTGGGGCTCGACGCGGCCCTGAAGGTGGCCGACGTGGACCTGAAGCTCTTCTTCCCGCCGCCCAGCGAGACCAACTTCTCCGGCGGCCTGCTGGTAGGCGAGCTCGCGGATGTCCAGGCGGCGGCCCAGGCCTTCCAGGACACGGTGTTGGACCTGGCCGCGCGGCCCCATAGCCTCTCACCCATGCCCGAGGTCGAGCAGCTCGCCGAGACCTTCGGGCGCGCCGCCCGGCAGGACGCCAAGGCGGCCCAGCTGCCCTACCGCCTGCACGGCTCGGGAATGCCCGTGGCGGACAAGCCCTTGGGCTTCACCCACCTGTTCTCCAACCACAGCCTGGTGCCCAAGACCCACCCGGTGATCCGTCTGCGCGGCAAGTTCGATATGCTCCAGGCCATGTGTCTCGAGGCGGCCGTGGTCGCGCGCCAGCAGGGGTGCTGCAGCACCGCCGAGGCCCTGGACGAGGTGCTGGCTTTCCTGCGGGCCCTGCTGAGCGCCGAGGTCACCACGCGCCCCATCCCCGAGCTGCACATCGCTGGCCTGGGGGCCGAGGAGCTGCATCGCGTGTCTCACGACACCACAGGCTACCTGGGGGTGGGCTGGGTGATGCCCGAGTCCCACATGGGGCCCGTGGTGAGCAAGCTCAACCTGCTGCGGGCCAGCTGCCGCGACGCGGAGATCGCCGCCCAGGACGCCATGGCCGCGGCGGATCATGTGTCACGAGACGACCAGCGGGCGCTGCTGCACGGACTGAACCGGCTCAGCAACGCCATCTATGTGTTGGTGTGTCGCGAGGTGGCGGCGGGGTGAGGCCCGCCAGGCCCCGGTCGAGCGAGACCGTGTCCTGGCAGCACTCACGAACGCTCCGGGGCTACTCGAGCACACGGATCTCGGCCCAGCCAGGCTGGACCGTGAACTCGAAGGCCCTGGTGTCAGGGTGGGCCACGTCCGCGCCGGACCCCAGCGGGAGGTAGCTGATGAGCTGGATGTCATGGAGCTCGATTTCCCAGATGGCGCCACCGGCATCTTCGTACCAGATCTCGATGCCGCCACGGAAGGGGACGCCCTTCAGCGCTACGTCGAGCAGGTTCATTGCCTGCTTCGTCGCGGCCACGCTGCCGTGCACGGCGAAGGTCACCGGTGCCCAGACGCCCTCGTCGTCGTCGGCACACCAGCTCCGGTAGTGGGGGAAGGACACGCTCAGGTTCTCGATCTCGTCGAAGGAGAGGCTCGTAGGGACGCCGATGCCTTGGTGGAGCTCGAAGTCGGAGGCGCTGATGCTGGCCTCGAAGGGATCGCAGTCGCCGCACTCGACGCAGGTGTCCTCCTCCCAGGAGCGGGCGAGAGCGGGGGTGGTGGTGGCGGCGAGGCCGAGCAGGAAGGGAATGGCGATGAGCTTGGTCATGGTGGTCTCCGGAGGGTCTGTTCAGGTGGGTGGGCCGCTGAGGCGGCTCGGTGTGAGTGAACGCAGGGAGATGATGCAAGGATGGCGCCATGGTGAGCAGACCGGGTGAAGGGAGGCCCAAAAGCGGCGACAAAAGCAGGAAAACAAGGAACAGCACACGGATCGGCGGCCGCTGTCGAGCCGAGGTCCCTGCACTCCACTGCACACCATGAGTCACCGTCCTCCACTCCAGTGTCCATGCGCAGCCACGAACCCCTGGACGTGGCCTCCATCCCAGGCGTGTCTTCGACCGCCTGCTGGACGGCTTCCGGATCACCATGAGCGTCGTCGCGCCGCGCGATGCGCGGTCATCGCCGAGGCGGATCCCTTCAGTCCACCGTGATCGACTTCGAGACGTTCTTCGGGGCGTCAGGATGCACGCCGTGGTTCTCGACCTGGTTGCGGTTCAGCAGCTTCCGCTTCGCCACGGACATCTTGAACGCCAGCAGCTGCAGGGTCAGCGTGGCCTGGTAGACGTACATGTCGCGACCGAAGATCTTCGGCACCCGGATGTATCGTGCGTAGTAGTCCTCGATGCCCGCGGGGTGCCCTTCGACCGAGCGCCTGAGCTGATCGTCGTCCTGGGCGATCAGGATGATGTCGGCGCCGCGGATCTTGTGGGTGTGGATCTGGGTGGTAGTGATCTTGATGTCCCTGCGGTCCGGCGGACAGAGGAAGATGAGCGGGTAGTTGCAGAAGTAGCGGTTCAGGTCGATCCGGCGCTGGTAGAGTTCGACCGCGTCCCGCAGGTTCCGGCCACCGTTGGGTCCGACACCGGCCGGATCGAGGGGAAAGGCCTGGAAGCGGATTCCCCGGACCAGCTCCAAGAGTTCGTCGAGCGCCGCCGCCCGGTTTGCCTGCTCGCAGAGGGGGAGGTCGACCAGCTCGCGGAAGAACTCCAGCGTATCCACGAGCAAGCGCTCCATGTCCTGGACAGAGTAGATGGTGTTCTTGCCCAGGATCGTGTTGGGACCGTGCTTGAACTCGGCGCCGTCGTAGCCCTCGGCGTGGTTGAGCACCACCTCGCGGATCTTGAGCGCGCCCTCGCGCGCCAGCCCGATCTGCGAGGTGCCGAGGATGTGCAGGGAGGGCTTCATGAACAGCTTGAGCGCCACCTCGGTGGTCGCCTCCTCGACGTCGCGGAGCGTGAACTGCAGCACGGTCTTGATCTGCGCGATCCGCGCTTTGGCCTGGGCCGGTTCCATGACCGCCATGCAGGCGAGCAGGTGGAACAGCGCCACCTGGCTGATGAACGACTTGGTCGCCGCCACGGCGATCTCGGGACCGCAGAGGATGGGCAGGAAGAAGTCGGACTTCTCCTGGGGGATGGTCGATAGCTCGTTGTTGACCAGCGTCACCAGCCCGATCCCGTCGCCGTACATCCGCCTGACGTCGTTGTAGATGTCGAGCAGATCCTTGGTCTCGCCCGACTGGGTGACGCCGATGATCAGGTCGTGCTCCGTGAGCGAGTCCAGGTACATCGAGCGAAAGCCCCCGGGATTCACGGGGACGATCGAGAGCTTCGCGATGCTGTTGAACAGCGTGGCGCCCACCAGGGTGGCGTGGTGGGAGGTCCCGGCACCGACGGCGAACACCCGCCCGCCCGCTCGGAAGCAGCGCCGGATCAGCGCGATCAGCTCGTCCCGGAAGCGGGTGACCTTGCGCTTCTTCTTCCAGATGACGATCTGGTCGAGCAGCCACAGGGGTCGGGCGTACTCGTCTCCCAGGCAAAGCAGCTCGGTCAGGAGCTGGGCCTCGTCCGACACGAAGGGCTCCGCCACCCGAAGGTCGGGCCAGGAGATGCCGAGTGCGTCGACGCCCTGCCGGATGGCCGCGAACCTCTCGCCGCCAAGCAGGCGGTCGAGGCGCGCGCGCAGCGCGTCTCGATCGAAGATCGCGTACAACCTCAGCAGCTCGAAGACGATCTCCTTGCACCCCGCCTCGTGGTCCTCCAGCAGCGCGAACAAGGGCGCCTCGGCCGCATCGAGGAAGTAGTACCGCAGGATGTGATCGATGCCCTCGGCCGCGGTGTGGATCTCCTGGTGCATGAAGTAGTCGAAGCGGGGCTGCAGCGAGATGTCGGCGATGTTCAGCCTCGAGCGCGTGAGCCGTGGTGTGAGCTCCTCGTCGCTGGTCAGCGAAAACACCCGGAAGCTGTCGTGGGTGAAGTAGATGCCCTGCCCCTCTGTCAGCGGGATCAGGTAGCGCGTCTTGGACAGCACCGAGGTCAGGTCCGATGACACCACGATGAACTCGCCGGCCTCGTCGCTTCCCTTGCCGGCGTACAGCGACGAGCCGGACTTCATCGCGAAGATGCCGGGGAGATCGGGGTGGGCGACACAGGCAGCGTAGGAGCCGTCCAGCCTGCGCTGGGCGCGGCGGATGGCCTTGATCGTCGCGTCGATGCGCTCGTCCTCGGTCGCCGGTCGGTCCGCGGTGGCGACGAGGTCGTAGTAGTGCTCCACCTCGTGGACGAGCATCTCCCCGTCGTTGTCGGACGCGACGGTGTGCCCGTCGTCGATCAGGTACTCCTTGATGGTGTCGGTGTTCGAGATGTTGCCGTTGTGGGCGCCGACGAGGTGGCGCCGGCACCGCACCTCGTGGGGCTGGGAGTTGTCATCGGTCACCGATCCGAAGGTCGCCCAGCGCACCTGGCCGATGAACTTGACGCCCTCGCCCTGCTCGATCCCAAGCTCGCGGATCACCGCGGTCGGACCGCCCACCTTCTTCTTGAGCCTGACCATCCCGTCGGGTCCGAAGAACGCCGCGCCCGTCGAGTCGTAGCCGCGGTACTCGAGACGCTTGAGCAGCGAGGCGGCCTCGCGGCCCAGGCTGGGGTTGTTCTCTCCGTATACGATTCCGACTACTCCACACATCGCGATCACCACGGGACAGCAGGGAACGAGAGAAGATAGCGCGGCGCGGGGCGGGGCGACGCCGTCGTAGTCGACGGACCTCGGCGTAGGAGTTCGTCCACCGGGCTGGTGTGGGCGCGGAGGCCCGCCGAGCCCTGGTCCGGGACGTAGTGCGCTCTCCCCGAAGTGCGCCATGAGGGCTTTTCGCCTGTCTGCGGGTCACGCCTGAGCCCGGCGTGGACGTGAGCCTGTACGCCATGGAGCTCGAGGGCAGCGTCCAGACCCCACCCGACGTCTCCGACTGCCTGTCCTGTGAGGCCTCGGCCGACTGGACCGACGACGCCAATCCCGGCAGGACCGAGGAGGTGTACCTCTCTGGCTTCAACCCCTACCAGGTGCTCATCGCCGTGGCTGGCGCCAACCACGCCGACGCGGGCGAGTTCACCCTCGAGGCAAGGATGGTAGAGAACCCCTGGTAGGCGAGCCACCGGTGACACACGGCGGCGAAAAACAAAATAAGCAAGAGCCGTCAGGGCGGCACCAGGCGTGTGGTGTGGCCGTGCTCACCGAGGAGGGATGCTCCGGCGACGGATCGAGGCGGAACCCGGAATCTGTGGCGAGAAATGGGGTAGACCCCGGAGATGACCTTGACGCGCCCGCCGTTCGTCCTCGCCGCTTCGGCGGCCATCATGCTCGCCCTCGCGCTGCTCGCATCAGAGTCCCACGGACAGGCCGAGCCCGTCGCCTGCCCCGAGGCGGGTGAGAAGCTCTACCAGCGCAGCTGCATGCTGTGCCATGGCCAGGAGGCGGTGGGCGGCAGCACCGCCATCGCCGGCGAGCGGGTGGACGGCCCGCCCCTACGCGGTCTGGCCTCGGCTCCGGACGCCGACTTGGAACAGCTCATCGACACCATCGAGCAGGGCCACGGCGCCATGCCTGGCTGGGGTGGGGTCATCAACCGACCCAACATCCGCCGCATCCTGGAGTACCTCGACTCCCTCGACCGCCCCGAGCTGTACACCCACGACATGCAGGAGCGGGCCCAGAAGCGCCGCAGGGGCAAGCTCAGCGAGTGTGAGATCGAGGCGGAGGCGTCCGAGCAGCTCCCCCCAGTGCAGGACGGTCACGCGCCCGTCGATTCGAGCGAGCCGCCTCCACCGCGGGAGCGTGGCCAGGAGGGCTGATCTCCGCGCGCCTGTCGTCGCCATGCTCGCCCTGACCCAGGGGCTGCTGGAGCAGGAACCGCCCGGTGATGGTGGTCTTGCCAGCATCGACGTGGGCGAGGATGACGATGTCGCCGTTGGAGGACTCGCGCACGCCAGGGGTCGCGACGATCGGCGGACCGCGTAGGGTGTAGAGGACTGCGAGGCGCTGAACGGTTCGCCCAGCCGCTGGAGGATTGATGCAGATCTCGCATCACCAGTTGGCCGCGGATCAGGCGCTCGACAGACGGATCCTGGAGACCCACGCCCTGCCATCTCGAGCCCCGCAGGACCCGCGGCCTCGTCCGCATCGGAAGCGCGTTACCGGACCTGCCGGTGCTGGACCAGGCCTTCGCCTCGGGCGCGCTGTGTTGGACCAAGGCTCGCGAGCTGCCGGTCGTGGTTCCCCCGAGGTCTCGGAGACCCAAGCTGCGAGGGGCTGGTAGGTGGCGCTGCACGAACCGCCAACACGGCTCGATCCTCAACGGCAGCGCTGAGCGTGGCTCGCGGGCTACCTTCGTCTCCCCACCGGAGCCCGCCATGCACCGCCACGCTCTCCTCCTCGTCCTGCCCCTCGCCCTCGCCTGCGTCCACACGCCGCCCGCCGACCCCGCCGACCCCGCCGTCTCGGCCGCGCCCGTGGAGGCCAACCCCCTCCTGGCCCCGTGGGAGGGCCCCTACGGTGGCACGCCGTCCTTCGACGCGATGGAGCTGTCTTGGCTCGCGCCGGCGCTGGATCAGGCTATGGCCGAGCACCTGGCGGAGCTGCAGGCCATCGTGGAGGACCCGGCGCCTCCCAGCTTCGACAACACCATCCTGGCCATGGAGCGCAGCGGCGGCACCATGGACCGGGTGATGCCCTACTACGGCGTGCTGAGGGGCAACCTGTCCAGCCCGGAGTTCAGGGAGATCCAGCAGCGCCTGGTGCCTCGCCTGTCGGCCTACCACACCGCCATCAGCCAGAACCAGGGGCTGTTCGACCGGGTGGTTGCGGTGCTCGACAGCCCCGAGCGGGCGAGCCGCAGCCCCGAGGATCAGCGCCTGGTGCAGCTGATCCACGAGGGCTTCACCCGCCAGGGCGTCGAGCTGGAGGGCCCCGACAGGGAGCGCTACGCCGCCATCCAGGAGCGCCTGGCGCTGCTGCAGACCCGCTTCGGCAACAACGTGCTGGCCGACGAGGAGGGCGATGTGCTCTACCTCGACGAGGGGCAGCTCGCCGGCCTGCCCCAGGCCTTCGTGGTGGCCAGCGCCGAGCAGGCCACGGCCCGCGACCACGACGGCCAGTACGCCATCACCAACACCCGCTCCTCCGTCGATCCCTTCCTCACCTTCGCCGATGATCGCTCGCTTCGGGAGCAGGTCTGGCGCAGCTTCACCAGCCGCGGCGACAACGGCGACGAGTACGACAACAACGCCATCATCGCCGAGATCCTCCAGCTCCGTCACGAGCGCGCACAGCTGCAAGGCTACGACAGCTTCGCCCACTGGCGCCTCGAGGATCGCATGGCGCAGACGCCCGAGCAGGCGCAGGCCCTGATGGAGGCCATCTGGCCTGCGGCCACGGCCCGGGTGGAGGCTGAGGTGGCCGACATGCAGGCCGTGGCCGACGCCTATGGCGCCGGCATCTCCATCGAGCCCTGGGACTACCGCTACTACGCCGAGAAGGTCCGCCAGCAGCGCTACGATCTCGACTCCGAAGAGCTCCGCCAGTACCTGCAGCTGGATCGGCTGGTGGAGGCCATGTTCACCGTGGCCGGCGAGCTGTTCGGCTACCACTTCGAGCCCGTGCCCGAGGGCAGCGTGGCGGTGTTCCATCCCGACGTGCAGGTGTGGGTGGTGACCCACGCCAGCAGCGGCGAGGAGGTGGGCCTGTTCTACCTGGATCCCTTCGCGCGGGAGGGCAAGGGGTCCGGTGCCTGGGCCAGCGGCTACCGCGGCCATGCCAGCTTCGACGGCCGGGGCATCCCGCTGATCTCCAACAACTGCAACTTCATCCCCGCCCCCACCGGACAGCCCACCCTGCTGTCCTGGGACGACGCCATCACCCTGTTCCACGAGTTCGGCCACGCGCTGCACGGGCTGGCCTCCGAGGCGGCCTACCCCACCACCAACGGCGGGGTGCGCGACTACACCGAGACCCAGGCCCAGCTGCTGGAGCGCTGGCTGCTCAGCGATCGGGTCATCCAGGGCTTCATGCTGCACCACGAGACGGGCGAGCCCATGCCCGCCGAGCTGGTGGAGCGCCTCGAGCGCGCCGCCACCTTCAACCAGGGCTTCGACACCACCGAGTACCTGGCCAGCGCGCTGATGGACATGCGCTACCACACAGTGGATCCAACCGATCTGGACCCCCGCGCCTTCGAGCGCGAGCAGCTGGCGGAGCTGGGCATGCCGCCGCAGCTCGTCATGCGTCACCGCTCGCCCCACTTCGGCCACGCCTTCGAGGGTGAGGGCTACGCCGCTGGCTACTACAGCTACCTGTGGGCCGACGTGCTCACCGCCGACGCGGCCGAGGCCTTCGCGGAGGCCCCCGGTGGCCTCTACGACGCCGAGGTGGCCGCGCGCATGGTGAAGCAGCTCTTCGCGCCGCGCAACGCGGTGGATCCGGCCGAGGCCTACCGCGCCTTCCGCGGTCGCGACGCCACAGTGGACGCACTGCTGCGCCACAAGGGCTTCCCTGTCGAGCCGTGAACTCCGGACGATTCGATGCTGGCCCAGACCCGCGATCCTTGTCCGACTGCCGGAACGAGCGTAGTCGTAGTGGGTGACCTGCAGCCCAACCCGGGAGTCCACGATGAGCTTCGACCCCGCGAACATCGCCTTTGACAACGAGCGCTACCTGGCCGAGCAGACCGCCGCGATCCGCAAGCGCATCGCCCGCTTCGACAACAAGCTCTACCTGGAGTTCGGCGGCAAGCTGGTCTTCGACTACCACGCCTCGAGGGTGCTGCCGGGCTTCGATCCCAACGTGAAGGTGCGACTGCTGCAGCAGCTGGCGGACGACGCCGAGATCATCCTGTGCATCTACGCTGGCGACATCGAGCGCAACAAGGTGCGGGCCGACTTCGGGCACACCTATGACTCCGACACCTTCAAGCTCATCGACGACCTCCGCGAGTGGGGCCTGGAGGTCCGCGGCGTGGTGATCACCCGCTACCAGGACCAGCCCGCAGCGCTGGCCTTCCACAACAAGCTCGAAGCTCGCGGTGTGCCCGCCTATCTGCACCGGCCCATCCCGGGCTACCCCACCGCGGTCGAGCGGGTGGTCAGCGATCAGGGCTATGGCTCCAATGCATACATCGAGACCGAGAAGCCCCTGGTGATCGTCAACGCCCCGGGTCCCAACAGCGGCAAGATGGGCACCTGCCTGTCCCAGGTCTACCACGAGCACCAGCGCGGGATCGGCGCTGGCTACGCCAAGTTCGAGACCTTCCCGATCTGGAACCTCCCCCTCAGGCACCCCGTCAACGCCGCCTACGAGGCCGCGACCGCCGACCTGGGCGACGTCAACATGATCGATCCCCACCACCTGGCTGCCTATGACGAGCAGGCGGTGAACTACAACCGGGACGTGGCGGCCTTCCCGCTGCTGCGCCGCATCCTGGAGAAGATCACCGGCACTTCCATGTACCGCTCCCCCACCGACATGGGGGTCAACCGCGCGGGCTTCGCCATCGTCGACGACGAGCGGGCGCGGGATGCGGGCAAGCAGGAGATCCTGCGGCGCTACTTCCGCTACGCCTGCGAGGTGGCCGTCGGTCAAGAGGACCCGGCCGCCGTGCACCGCATCGAGCTGCTCATGCAGGAGTTCGACATCGGCCCCGAGCATCGGCCCCCCGTAGCCCCGGCTCGAGAGGTTGCCGAGCAGTCCCGGAGCAGCGAACGGGAGGGCCACCGGGGGGTGTTCAGCGGCGCCGCCCTGCTCCTGTCCGACGGTACCGTGGTCACCGGCCGCAACTCGTCGTTGATGCACTCGGCCTCGGCGCTGGTGCTCAATGCCATCAAGGTCCTCAGCGGCGTGCCTCGGCACATGGACCTGCTCAGCCCCAGCGTGATCGAGGCCATCGGCAGGTTGCGCGAGGAAGTGCTGGGTCGTGACTCCATCAGTCTCAACCTGGAGGACACGCTGGTGGCCCTCGCCGCGAGCTCCACCACCAACCCTGTCGCCTACGAGGCGCTGCGCCATCTCCCGGGGCTACGGGGTTGCGAGATGCACATGACCCACCTGCCCACCCCGGGCGACCAGCAAGGGCTGCGCCGGCTGGGGGTCAACCTCACCTGCGACCCCAACTTCGCGACCAACAAGCTGTTCGTGTCCTGACGGGCGCCCGTCCGCACAGCTCCGACTCCCCCTCACGTCGCCACAGCCTCGCTGGCCCGAGCCGCGCCTCAGCCCTTCAACGTTCCACGTAGAACCTCGACCTGTCGCTCAACCTCGCACCAGGCCGTGCCGCCGAAGGAGCGGCGTCGCTCCACGGCGGCCTCGGGCTCGAGCCAGGCCAACACATCATCCCCGAAGCCGGGATGTGTCGCATGGAGGTCCTCGAGGGTCAGCAGCGAGAGGTTCCCGCCCCGCGCTTCGCAGGACGCTACCAGCTCGCCCACCACCCGGTGGGCGTCGCGGAAGGGGACGCCTCGGCTGGCCAGGTGGTCGGCCAATTCGGTGGCCAGCAGGAAGTCGCCGCGCAGATCGGGGCCGCCTCGGACCTCCAGGCTGGTGTAGCAGCCGGCGAGCACCCGGACGCAGGCGGTGGTGGTGTCCACGGCCTGGAAGATGGCGTGCTTGTCTTCCTGCAGATCCCGGTTGTAGGCCAGGGGCAAGGCCTTGACCAAGGTGAGCAGGCTGACCAACGCGCCCGTCACACGGCCGGTCTTGCCCCGCACGATCTCGGCGGCGTCGGGGTTGCGCTTCTGGGGCATGATGGAGCTGCCCGTGCTCCAGGCCTCGCCCAGGCGCACGAAGCCGAACTCGGTGCTGGACCAGGTGACCAGCTCCTGGGCCATGCGGCTGGTGTGGGTGGCGATGATGGCGCAGTCCGCGGCCACCTCGAGGATGTGGTCCCGGGCGGCCACGGCGTCCATTGCGTTGTCCAGCACCGCGTCGAAGCCCAGCAGCGCCGCCGTGCGGTGGCGGTCAATCGGGTGGGGGGTGCCCGCCAGGGCCGCGGCGCCCAGGGGGCAGCGGTTGACCCGCCGGCGGGCGTCGGCGAGGCGCTCCCGATCCCGGGACAGGGCCCAGGCGTGGGCCAGCAGCTGGTGACCGAGCCAGATGGGCTGGGCCCGCTGCAGGTGGGTGTAGCCGGGCAGCAGGGTGCGGCCATCGGCCTCCGTCCGGTCCAGCAGGGTGGCGATGAACTCGGAGAGGGCGGCGTCCAGGCTGTCGATGGCCCCCCGCAGCCACAGGCGCAGGTCGGTGGCCACCTGGTCGTTGCGGCTGCGGGCGGTGTGCAGCTTGCCGGCTACCGCGCCCGCATGTTGGTGCAGGCGTCGCTCCACCGCCATGTGGATGTCCTCGTCCTCGATGCCGGGGACCCAGCCCGCCTCGAGCTCGGCGGCCACGGCGTCCAGGCCGGCCAGCAGGGCGTCCCGCTCGGCCACGCTCAGCAGGCCCACATCAGCCAGCATGGTGGCGTGGGCCTTCGAGCCCTGGATGTCCTCGCGCCACAGGCGCAGGTCATCGCACAACGACTCGCTGAAGGCCTGCATCTCGGCGGCGGGGCCGCCGGCGAAGCGTCCGTCCCACAGGGCCATGGTCAGCCTTCCTCGCGGGCCATTCTGCGCCGGACCTCGGCCACGGTGCGGTAGCTCAAGCCGTACAGCTCCATGAAGCCGCTGGCCGCCTCGCGGTCGAAGGTGTCGCCTTCGGAGTAGGTGGCCAGGCCCTCGTCGTACAGCGAGTAGGGGGAGCGGCGCCCGGTGATGCGCGCCAGGCCGGCGCTCACGCGGATGCGCACCTCACCGGTGATCACCTCCTGGCTCTTGTCCAGGAAGGCCTGCAGGCAGTCGCGCAGGGGGCCGAACCACACGCCGTCGTAGATGATGTTGGCGTAGTCCTGGGAGAGCTTGCGCTTGTAGTTGAAGGTGGGCCGATCCAGGCAGATGCGCTCGAGCTCGGTGTGGGCCATGTGGATCAGGCTGGCGCCGGGGGCCTCGTAGACCTCGCGGCTCTTGAGCCCCACCACCCGGTTCTCGACCATGTCGATGCGGCCTACGCCGAAGCCGCCCGCCAGGTCGTTGAGGTAGGTGATCAGCTCGACCCCGCCCATGGGGCGGCCGTCGATGGCCACGGGAATACCGCGCTCGAAGTGGATGATCAGCTCCACCGAGCCCCGGGGGGCGTTGGAGGGATCCTTGGTCATCTGCCACGCGTCGGCGGGGGGCTCGGTCCAGAGATCCTCCATCTCGCCGCACTCGATGGCGCAGCCCCACAGGTTCTGATCGATGGAGTAGGGCTTCTCCCTGGTGATGGGGATGGGGATGCCCCGCTCGATGGCGTAGTCCACCTCGGCCTCGCGGGTGAGCAGCTCCCACTCCCGCAGGGGCGCGATGATGCCCAGCTGGGGAGCCAGGGCCCGGGCGGTGATCTCGAAGCGCACCTGGTCGTTGCCCTTGGCAGTGCAGCCGTGGGCGATGGCGTCGGCACCGTGCTCGAGGGCCACCTCCACCAGGCGCTGGGCCAGCAGGGGGCGCCCCAGGGCGGTGTGCAGGGGGTACAGCCCCTCGTACAGGGCCGAGGCCTTGACCGCTGGCCAGATGAACTCGCGCACGAAGCGCTCCCGCAGATCGTCCACCTCGGCGTGGGCCGCGCCGGTGTCGATGGCCTTGCGGCGGATGGCCGCGAGATCCTCGCCCTGGCCCAGGTCGCCGGTGTAGGCGATGATCTCCGCGTCGTAGCGATCGCGGAGCCAGGGGATCATGACGGAGGTATCCAGGCCTCCCGAGTAGGCGCAGACGATCTTCTTGTAGCGACGGGTCACGGCGTCTCCTTCGAGCCCGTTGTACAGAGGTGCACAGAGGGCTCGGCCCGCCGTCATACAGGCGACGGCCCCGTGACGCAAGCGAGGGTCACTACAGACCGACGCTCGACAGGGCCACCACCACCCCCAGCAGGATGGCGAAGAAGGCGATCAGGCTGCCCAGCCCCACCAGATACCAGCGCAGCTCCTGGAAGGCGCCGGGGGGCGAGGCCCCATGGGCGGGATCGTCGCCCTCGCCCAGGGCGGCCTGGTCGTTCAGCCAGCGCCGGATGCCCGCAGGGCGAGGCAGCAGCATGGGCACCAGCTCCCGGTAGCGCTGGTAGGCCGCGCCGAAGCGCACGTCGCAGTAGCGCTCCTGCAGCAGGCGGTTGGTGAGCAGTGAGTAGATCACCAGCAGGGGTAGGAAGGCCAGCAGGAAGACCTTGGAGCCGAAGATCAAGCCCAGGCCGAGCACGCCCGCCAGCTTGCCCAGCACCGAGGGGTGCCGGACCATGGTGTAGGGGCCCGTGTCCACCAGCACCGTGGGGCCGCCGTCCACGTGGGAGCCGGGGGAGCCGCGGCCCGAGAGGAACAGGTAGCCGTAGACGTACCAGACCCAGAGCCCCCCCAGGCCGATGGAGCCCAGCCCCAGCGCGATGCCCACGGGCAGCGGGAGCAGCGGAGACCACCCCAGCACCTGATCGATGCGCGAGGCGATGTAGGCCATGGCCGTGCCGGCGGGGGCCATGATGAAGGCGTGGACCGCGAAGTTCCGGTACAGCTCGGGCTGCGTGACGGTGCGCAGGCAGGCGCGCCATGGAGGGCGGCGCTGGAACTGGGGCGGGGCGTCGGGGGCGGGCCAGGGCACGATGGGGCGCACCTGTGGAAGGACTGAGGGCGTCACATACCACAGCAGCCTGGGGCTGGCGACGGCATCGGGCCCGCGGCTCCCTGCCCACGAGGGCGCTCCTGCGCCCTGTTCGAAGCTGGGATAGGACGGAGCCTCCCCGGCCTCTGGAGCCCCATGCCCACCCCTCTCCGCGGCTCGCGCATTCCGCTCGCGTTCAGCGCGGGGCTGGCGCTGGCGGGGGCCGGCTGCGACGGGGCGGCGGGCCAGCCAACCTGCCCCGCGGGCATGGTCGCCATCCAGGGGGGGCGCTTCACCGTGGGCGTGGCCGAGCCGGTGGAGGGCTACGAGCAGTCGGCGCACCAGCTGCGCCTGGCTTCGTACTGCATCGACGTCTACGAGTACCCCAACCAGGCTGGAGAGCTGCCTCTGCACAGCGCCACCTGGACCGAAGCAAGGGAGCGCTGCCAGGCCGTGGGCAAGCGGCTGTGCGGCGCCGGCGAGTGGGAGCGGGCGTGCCGGGGGCCCGAGGGCTGGCGCTGGTCCTACGGGCCCGAGCGTGACCCGCGGGCCTGCAACACCCCCTGGCACCCCAGCCCTCCGCCCCAGCTCGAGCCGCCCTACGCCGCCTCGGGCGCCTACCACCGCTGCGTCTCGCCCGAGGGCGTTCACGATCTCAACGGCAACCTCAGCGAGTGGGTCGAGGACGAGTGGGAGGGCAAGCCCGCCCCCCTGGATCGCGACGTGGCGGCAGGCACCACCCTGCGCACGGTGCGCGGGGGCACCATGTGGCGCCAGACCTTCTACGGCCAGGACTGCCTGAGCCGTCATGGGCACCCCCCGGACGGGCGGTACCACGACGACGGCTTCAGGTGTTGCGCGGACCCGGACTAGAACGGAGGCTCGTACTCGCCGTCGCGGTCGTTCGAGCACTCTTCGCCGGCCAGGAAGGCGCTCTCGTTGGCGAAGCCCTCGTCGATGCCGCTGACCGCCAGGTTGGCGTAGATGTCGTCGCCCACGCCCGGGATGTCGGCGGAGGACCAGAAGGCGAAGAAGCGGTAGACTTCGCTGCTGCCCTCGCTGACGGGCAGGTAGAAGTCCAGGCCGTAGCGCTGGTCCCAGGTGGCGTTGCCGTTGTCGCTGGTGAACTGCTGCTCCATCCAGCCCTGCTCCACGATGGCCGTGCGGCCGTCCTCGAGCAAAACGTGGCGGGAGATCATCTTCTCGTTGAGCCACACGTCTGCCAGCGCGCTCTCGTAGCGGGCCACGTTGCTCATCTCGAGCAGCTCGCAGCTGGCGTCGCCCCAGCAGTCGTCTCCCGCCTCGAAGCGGCGCTCGTAGTAGACGTAGCCGTCGGCGCCGATGCAGACCTGGTTGGGGTCGAGGATCTGGTCGACGGCGTCGTCCATGGTGCCGGTGAACATGCCGGCCACGGCCACGGGGACCTGCAGCGACACATCGGCCCCCGGGGTGGGGCTGATGCCCCCCATGTCGGCCTCGGCCAGGGGCTCGAGGCTCCAGGAGCGGTCGGCAGTGTTGGCGTCGTAGTCCAGAGGCGCCAGCAGGGCCTCGAGGTTGACGGCCGCCGCCGCCAGCTCGTCGGTGCCTTCGTTGCCGAAGTTCGCGTACATGTACACAGCGAGGGCGTCGAGATCGGCGGGGGCCTCGACGGGGGGCTTGCAGCCCAGCGCGACGACGGCGAGGATGGGGGCGAGGGTGATGAGACGCATGGGCACTCCGGGTGGATTGTCAGGACCCGGCCCGGATATCGCCGGGTGTCGTCGTGTGCCAGGCCCCTATTCACACTCCCCATCGAAGGGGTAGGAGACCCGGATGGTGGCCGAGGGCTCGGGGATGGCGTCGCCGTGGAAGACGATGGCGTTGGTGGTGGAGGTCCAGGTCCAGCCGTCGATGGCGCTGTAGCTCTCAGTGGCGCCGTTGACTTCCACCACGGTCAGGCCGATGGACGACGGCACGTGGGTGAGGAAGAACTCGGCGGTCATGCCCTGGGAGACCAGGCTGAGGTACTCGAGCTCCTCGGCGAAGCTGGCGGTGCAGATGCTGGACCAGTGGCCGCCGGTGGCGATGGAGACGTCGTAGTAGGTGGTGCCCGCCATGGCCGAGTACATGGTCATGCCGTCCCACTCGGTGCAGCCACCGTTGAACATGGAGGTGCCCGGGTCGCCGCAGATGGCCGAGAGCGCGCTCAGGTCGGGGTCGGACTCGAGGTTGTCCAGCCAGGCGGTGTAGGCCGCGGTGCTGACGCTCGAGTAGTCGTCCTCGTCGCTGACGATGATGACGTGGGTGGCCACCTCGTCGCCGTCGTCGTTGCGGGTGCGCAGGAAGCCGGCGTTGGCGCCGCTGACCAGGGGCTCGGACAGGGCGGCCTTGGAGGCGTCCAGGCCCGCCTCATTGGGGGAGCCCTTGTGGTCGTAGATGTCGTCGATGGTGGCGCCGAACTTGTCGTAGGGGTTGGGGGTGTCGCCGTCGATCCAGGTGGGCGAGCCCTGGAGCCGCCCGGACTCGCTG
Organism: uncultured Pseudomonadota bacterium; assembly: GCA_937912125.1. GTDB lineage: Bacteria > Myxococcota_A > UBA796 > UBA796 > JAFGLY01 > CALDOK01. The sequence goes on along the minus strand of CALDOK010000406.1, from coordinate 18,013 downwards.
GGGTTCTCCATGTCGGTGGTGACCGCGCCCAGGTGGAAGTCCAGGCCCAGCGCGATGAAGTCGCCCAGGAAGCTGTCGAACTCGTCCTTGACTCGCTGGATCTCCTCGATCATCGAGCCGGAGTTGTCCACCACCCACAGGATGTCCACGGGCCGCCCGCCGTCGCCCTGGTGGAAGAGGTCTTCGTAGGTGGCGTCCTCGGAGCCGGTGCCCTCGGTGGTGACGCCCACCAGGCCCTCGTCGGGATCGTTCGAGCTGATCTCGACCTGGGCGCTGTACTGGATCCAGGCCGTGGGGGTGAAGACGACCTCGAAGCTGTAGGTCTCGTCGGGCGCCAGGTCGACGGGGCGGGCGTCGTGGGCGAAGCCGCCAGCGTTCTCGCCGCCGACGTCGATGTCCGTGACGGTGAGCAGCTCGGCCCCCACGTTGCGGATGGTGATCTCCTGGGGCGCCGAAGGGCAGTCCTTCATGATGGCGCCGAAGTCCAGCTCGGTGGGGTTGACCCGGATGTCCGGGTCGTCCGTGTCGGGGATCGGCGGCGCTGTGTCGACGGGGTTCTTCTGATCCGGATCGGTGGGGCGGCCGAGGTCGTACTCGGTGCAGGCGAGGGCCATGACGACGGTGACGGCGACGAGTGCGTGGGCGCGCATGGGTTGCTCCGGGAGGCGTGGTTCCCCAACATACCTTTGGACGCACCGAACCGCCCGCCAGAGTGGTCCGCCACCGCGCGGCGCACCAATCGCCCCGGAGCACTGGCATCCGATTCGTGTTTGCGTATAATCAGCCGATGGCCGCCCTTTCCCAGCATGGTGGCCCTACGGTGTGCCATGTTCGCCCGTCTCGACCTCGCGCTGCTCCTCTGCCTCGCTGCAGCGCCGCTCACGGCCGGCCAAGCCCATGCCGAAGAGCTCAGCCTCAAGGTTGAGAACTACATCTTCGCGGCCTCCGACGCCTTGGACGACGGTGAACCAGCCTTGGCCCTGTCGCTGCTGCGCCGGGCCAAGGGCGAAGCCCCCGGTAGCTGCATCGTCGAAGAGTACCTTTGTCGTTGCTATATCGCGCTCGGCAACGTCGAGATGGCCCGGGACTCCTACGGTCGCTTCGCCTCCTGCATGGCGGTGAGCGACGAGGGGGTGCTCGTCGAGCTCGACGGGCTCATCGCCCAGGCCCAGCAAGAGCAGTCGGCTGCATCGGCATCGGCTCCTGCCCAGGCTGTTCCAGCCCCCACCGCGGCCCTCCCTTCGGCCGCCGTCTCGGCCGCCCCGGCCCCGGTGGTCACTCTCGCGCCCCCCGACGGGGCTGGCGGCGGCGGGCGAATGGGCTGGGCGTTGATGGCGGGGGGCGCCGCCGTCGGCGTCGGGGGTGGGGTGGCCTCCTGGCTCACCTGGAGCAAGGGGCAGCAGCATGTGGAGCAGCGCGAGCTGGACGCCTACCAGTCCCTCGCCACCCTCAACCATGTGGCCGTCATCGGTGGCGGGGTCGGCGGCGCCCTGGCGGTCACTGGCCTGGTCGTGGGGCTCCGCGGCCGCGGCCGCGACGTGCAGGCCTTGCGTGCGGCGCCCTGGCTCGACCCCTCCCAGGGCCTGGGGCTGGTCACCCAGGTGGAGTTCTAGATGTCACGCCGCTCCTCTCTCTTGCTCGCTGGCCTGGCGGTCGGCGCCTCGGGCTGCTGGATGGGCCCCTGGCCTGGCGGTGACTTCTCCGAGCCCAGCGTGGGCTTCGTCTACGTGGGCCCCGTGGGCGACCACGGCTGGACCAAGGCCCACGATGATGGCCGGGTCTACCTCGAGGAGAACGTGCCTGGGGTCAGCACACACTACGAGCCGTCGGTGATCTCCGCCGACGCCCCCGACGTGATGGACGGCTTCGTGGCCGATGGCGACAACGTCGTCTTCACCACCAGCTTCGACTACATCGCCCAGACTCAGAACGCCGCGGCCAACAACCCCGAGGTCAACTTCCTCAACTGCTCGGGCTTCTACTCTAGCGCCAACATGGGCTCCTACTTCGGCCGCATGTATCAGGCGTGGTACCTGGCTGGCATGGTCGCGGGACACATGACCCTGCTCTCCGGCTCGAACCGCATCGGCGTGGTGGGGCCCGTGGTGATCCCCGAGACAGTGCGTCACCTCAACGCCCTGACCCTGGGTGCCCGCAGCCAGAACCCTGCCGTGGTGGTCCACATCGAGTGGATCCACAACTGGTTCGACGCCGAGCTCGAGCCCCAGGCGGCCAACACATTGATCGACGCAGGCGCCGACGTCATCGTCAACAAGACCGACACAACCATCGCCCTGGGGGTGGTCCAGGACCTGTACGACAGCGGCCGCGACGTCTACTCCATCGGCTACGACAACATCGACTCCTGCGAGATCGTGGGCGAGAGCTGCCTCACCGCTCCCTACTGGAACTGGGGCCCCCTGTACGCCCGCATCGTGCAGCAGATGATGGACGGCAGCTGGGATCCCTACGAGCAGGTCTGGGACCAGATGAAGGGCGACCGGGACGAGAGCACGGTCTACCTGGCCGAGATGAGCACCCACGTGCCCGCCCCGGTGCGGCTCGAGATCGAGAACGAGATCTCTGAGCTGGTCAAGGAGAACAACATCGCGGAGCCCTTCGTGGGTCCCATCTTGGACAACACCCAGGTCCTCCGGGTACAGGACGACGAAGCCATGAGCGACGCAGAGCTGCTGCGCATGTGTTGGTACGTGGACGGCATCATCGACGCCGACGGCGCGCCGGCCGAGGTGCCCGGCGGCTGCGGCGGCGACTACTAGGCCGCCATGGTACCTCCCCCCGCTCTCCAGGGTCGCAGGAGCTTCCGCTTCCGGCGCAAGATCGGCAGCGGCGCCTTCGGCGAGGTCTACCTGGCCGAGATGATCACCGGCGGCGGCTTCGCCAAGGTGGTGGCGGTCAAGGTGCTCAAGCCCGAGTTCCTGGACGAGACCGACATCGTGAGCCGCATGCGGGACGAGGCCCGCTTGCTGGGCCACCTGCGCCACCCGGCCATCGTGCAGGCCGACGATCTGCTCATGCTGGGCGGCCGCGTGGCCATCGTCATGGAGTATGTGCCCGGGGCCAACCTGCTGTGGCTCATCCATCCCCGGCAGAACCCCGACCCACTGCCTCCTGCTGTGCTGGCGGCGATCATCGGGCGGGTGGCCGAGGCCTTGGACGCAGCCTGGTCTCGACCGAGCACCCTCACCGGCCAGCCCCTGCGGGTCCTGCATCGGGACATCAAGCCGTCCAACATCCGCATCACGCCCGACGGAGAGGTCAAGGTGCTGGACTTCGGCGTGGCTCGCTCCGATGCCCTCGAGCGCGAGACCAGCACCCACAACCAGCTCATCGGATCCCTCACCTTCCTGGCCCCAGAGGTCTTCCTGAGCCAGCCGGTGCTGCCGGCCACCGACATCTACGCCCTGGGCGTCACCTTCTTCGAGAGCATCGCACGCAGCCGCTTCGGGCGCTGCGGTCTGTCCCCCGAGTACCACCAGGAGCGGCTCACGGCCCGCCTGCAGACCCTGGAGCTGGACGCGTGGGGTCCCAGCGCAGAGCAGATCCGCGGGCTGCTTGCCGGCATGTTGGCCTTCGAGCCCCTGAGGCGGCCGACCTCCGCCAGCCTGGTCCACTTCTGCGCCCAGATCTGCCGCAGCCTGCCTGGGCCCGAGCTGCGCGACTGGGCCCGGGACAATGTCGAGCGCTTGGCGGGCCAGACCAAGCAGGAGCTCGAGGGTGAGCTGGTGGGCACCACCCTGGATGAGGAGAGCTCTCAGCGGCAGACCATCAACCTGTCCACGCACGCCACCCTCCAGCCCGAAGACGAGCCCACTCAGGCGGGCGGCGAGGCGGGTGGGCGTCGCCGCGCGGTGTTGCTGGCCGCGCTGGTGCTGCTGGCGCTGCTGGTGCCGGCGCTGCTGGCCCTGGGCGCGGGCCTGGCCTGGTATTCCTCTATGCAGCGCCCTTTGGCTGTGACGTCACAACAGGCGCTGGCGCCCGCCCAGGTTCCGCCCGTCAGCCCTGCGCTCGTCCCCAGGGTCGCAGATCCGGCGCCAGAGGGCGATGCGTCGTCCTCCAGTCCCGCTCCGCCGGCTTCCGCCCCCTCCGTGGCGGCCGCGCTCCCGCCCGTTCCCTCACCGGGCCTGGCCGCGGCGCCCACGCCTGCGCCCGCACCGGTCGAGCCGTCCACACCGAGGAAGGAGGCCTCCGCCGCGACGGTGTCCGCCACCGCGGCCCCCAGCGTGCCTCCCCCGGCGCCGGCCCGGGTGCAGGCCGCGCCGCCTGCGCCCACCGCCGCCAGCGGCAAGGAGGCGGTGACGTCACAGGACGACGACAAGCCCACCACGGGAGACGCGCTTCAGGTGGAGGTCAGCGCGTCCCGCAGGGCCCTGCGGAACTCACAGTACTTCGCCACCATCACCACGGGCATGACGGGGTGTGATGTCACTGTGTTCTGGCGCACAGAGGGTCAGGCCGCCTGGGATCAGGCGGGGCTCGCTGGGGCGGGGCCGGCGTACTCCTGGACCCTGGATGTCACCGCCGAGCACCGTCCGGCGATCCAGTACTACGTCACCGTCACAGCTTGTGGCGTGGGAGGCGTGGGCAGCGCCACCCAGCCGAACAGGATCTCGGTGTTGTGATCGCCTGTGTGACTGTGAAGGTGTGACGCTATCGTGTGAGCAGATCGTCGGCGTCGGCCAGGCGGTTGGCCAGCTGCTCGAGCACCGCGGGGAGGCGGTCGGGGTTTCGGATCAGCTCGCGGCGGAACACGTCGCGCTCGAGCACCATCAGGTCCACCTCGGTCGCGGCCACCACATTGGCGGTGCGCTTGCGCATGGTGAGCAGGGCCAGCTCGCCGAAGATCTGCCCCGGGCCCAGGGTGGCCAGCTCGAAGGACTTGCGCCCGCCGGGGCTGCCGCGGTCCACCGAGACGATGACCTCGCCGTCGATCACCAAGAACGCGGCGGAGCCGGAGGATCCGGCCTGGATGATGGTGTCACCGGCCTTGTGGAACTCCCACTCCACCTGGTCGAAGGCGTCGAGCATGCCCGGCGCCCGGGCCATGGTGAGCAGGGGCAGCTGCAGCTGACGCAGGTCTTGCACCATGGGGACCCGCTCTTGGCCGGTGGGCTCGTGGGTGAAGCGCGGGGCCACCTGCTGGAAGCCGATGCTCTGGGCCAGGCGCGACACGCGGGGCTCGGGGCAGCACAGCAGGTGGGTGAAGTCCGACCGGGAAGCGACGAACGTGGCCATGTAGAGCAGGGACAGGCCCAGGCGCTGGCCCGCGTCGTGGTGGTCCTCGAGCAGGTGGAAGCGGGAGAGTGAACCCGCGATGGCGCCCTGAGGCAGGTTGGAGGTGAAGTCGAAGACTCCTCCCATGGCGCAGTCCTGGCCGTGAGGGCACAGGCGCACGCCGCCCACCACCTCGCCGGCTACGCTGGCCATCACGTTCTTGGAGCTGGGGAAGGTGTCGAAGCGGTCCAGCAGGCGCAGGTCGGCCCGGGGGAAGTGGGAGCCCTGCTCCTCGACCAGGGCCTGGTGGCGGCTGCGAAACAGGCCGTCGAGCTCTGCGGCGCTGGCGGCGATCTTGATGCGCGTGGACACGGGAACCTCCGGGTTGTCGGTTGGGGAAGGTAACATCGGCGGGCTGGGGCTTCCGGCTACCTGGCGCCGTAGCTCCACTCACCACCGTGGATGTTCCACGTGGCACATCCCGACGCTGCAGCCCCGGGGTGATAGGCCAGGCGCCCCCAAGCCGTGGAGTCTCCATGCCCTCCATCGTCACCTGGAACGTCAACGGCATCCGCGCCTGCGCCAAGAAGGGCTACCTGGAGTGGCTCGAGGCCGAGGGCGCCGACATCGTCTGTCTGCAGGAGACCAAGGCCCACCCGGATCAGCTGGACGAAGAGCTGCTGCGGCCCGGGGGCTGGCACACGGCCTTCGCCAGCGCTCAGAAGCGAGGGTACTCGGGGGTGGCCATCTACGCCCAGCAGGAAGCCCAGGGCCTCCAGATCGGCTTGGGTGAGCCGGAGTTCGACGACGAGGGGCGCACCATCGTGGCGGACTTCGGCGCCTTCGTGTTGATCAACGGCTACTTCCCAAACAGCCAGCACAGCCACGCCCGCCTGCCCTACAAGCTGCGCTACGACGCCTTGGTGCTCGAGCGCAGCCAGGCCCTGCGGGCCGCGGGCCGCGAGGTGATCATCTGCGGTGACTTCAACGCCGCCCACACCGAGCTGGATCTGGCCCGCCCCAAGGCCAACATCAACAACGCCGGCTTCCTGCCCGAGGAGAGGGCCTGGGTGGACGATGCCCTGGCCACGGGCCTGGTGGACGTGTTCCGGCAGCGCCACCCTGGCGAGAACGGTCACTACAGCTGGTGGAGCTACCGGATGGGTGCCCGCGGCAAGAACATCGGGTGGCGCCTGGACTACTTCCTGTGCAGCCCCGGCATCGCCGGGCGGGTGCAGGATGTGCGGATCCTGAAGGACGTGCTGGGCTCGGACCACTGCCCGGTCAGGCTGGATCTCGTGTAGCCGCCGACTCCCGCCGTGACGTTGGCGGCGGGCTCATGGTGTATGCTGACCGTGGCCTGGTGAGACGGCGGGCCATGTGGAGGCGGCATGTTGTGGATGGTCCTGCTCCCCCTGGCCTTCGGCCGCGAGGTGGTGTTGCGCAACGACCAAGCCTGGGATGACAGCTATGACGAGGCCGACGAGGTGGTCTGGCTGGGCTACCCCGCCTGCGCGGTGGCGGTGCTGGAGCCCGAGCCTGACGATCTTCCCATCCGAGTCCACACGGTGCAGGTGTACCTGGGCTCGAGCCAGGGAAACCAGGATCGCCGGAACACCATGCTCACCCTGGCCATGCAGGTGCTGGAGCCTGACGAAGATCCCAGGCTCATGGGCTACAACGACTGGGACTGGCCCGAGACGGCCTTCTACGTCACCGTCAGCTCCGAGAACTACAACGCCCTGGGCCTGGACGATGGGGCCGCGGGGATCTACCCCTTCACCCTCGAGGCCGGGCGTCTGGCGGTGTTCGTGTGCGCCCCGGACCCCCACTGGGACGGCCAGTACTCCTGGCCCTGCGAGACCGAGGGGGACGACTGCTCGGGCCTGGTGGTGGAGACCGGCTCCCCCAGCGAGGGCAGCTGGATCGTGCCCGTGGGGCCCGCAGCGGAGCCCATCGGCTCCATAGGAGTGGAGGGCGCCTGGGTGATCCGGGCCGTGGGCGAGACGGACCACGCGCTGGACAGCGACCCGGAGGAGGTGGAGACCGACGACCCGGAGCAGGAGACCGACGACCCGGGGCAGGAGAAGGACGACGACGATGAGCAGCACGGCTGCGGCTGCGCGGCGAGCGGCGGCGCAGGGGTCGGGGCCTGGGTGTTGCTGGCGGCGCCCTGGTGGCGTCGGCGTCGCTCCCGTGCCCCTTCCCCCGACGACGGCTAGTCGAGCGTGGCCAGGTAGGCGTCCAGGGTCTCGGAGTTGCCGGTCATGTTGCTGACCGCCATGTTCATGGCGGCGTCTTCGGGCACGCCGTCCTGGGAGAAGATCATCCAGGTGGCCTGCAGGCGCCAGAACCCGTCGTCGGCGGGCAGGAAGAGGTTGAGGTAGAACTGCTCGTCCACCTCGATGTAGCTGGCCAGGGGGCCGGAGACTTCGGGGGGCTGCTCGAGCCAGTTGCGCTGCACCATGGCCCAGCCGCCTTCCAGCTCGACCCACAGGTAGTCGTTGTAGGACTGGGCGATGCTCACCACGCCCAGGGCGAAGTGGCTCTCCATGAACTCGCGGGCCTCGAGGCGGTCGCAGTCGCGGTCCAGGAAGCAGTCGGTGTCGCCGAAGGTGTCGCGCTCGTACTCGACGAACATGTCCGGGTAGACCTCGTCGCACATGACGCCGACCATGGAGTACACGGCCTGGTCCACGGAGTAGACCGACGCGGTGGGCACGGCCAGGCCGATCATGTTCTCGGTGGCACGATCCACGTCATCGACCCCATCCACCGTGGCCTCGTCCAGGGCCGAGATCACGTAGCCGTCCTCGGCCTCGGCCCAGTTCTGCTCGAGCCAGGTGGTGAGGGCCTCGAGGCCCGCCTGCATGGCCGCGGGGTCCTCGTCGGCGTGGTGGCCGTAGATGTAGCCAGCCAGCTCATCCAGCTCGGCGGGCGCCTCGGGGGGCGGCTTGCAGGCGAGCGCGAGCAGGGCGAGGGCGGCGGGAAGGCTGCTGTGGAGCATCTTGTGAGGCATGAGCGGCAGGGTAGCATGGGCCGTCGCGGCCGTCATGTCCTGGGCGATCAGTGGGCCTCGTACACCGCATACAGGCTGGTCCAGCACTGCTCGTCGTTCCACAGGCCGCTGCCCCAGGGGGTCATGTTGCCACAGTCCTCGCTGCTCGAGCCGTTGTCGGGCTGCCCCGAGCCCCAGCAAGAGTAGCTCCAGCTCTCGCCCGAGTCCCAGGACCAGTTGCCCTCGCTGCTCTTGTCGTTGGCGCCGATCCACCAGCTCTTGGAGCTGCTGTAGGCTGCGATTCGGCCGGCCAGCCAGGCCTGCTCGGAGGCGTCGTTGACCGTGGCCAGCAGGTAGCCGTAGCCCTGATACAGCCGATCGGCGTAGTCCCATGTGCGTGCGGTGGTGCAGAACAGGTAGCCGTGGCCGTCATAGGTCTCGGCGCTACAGGGGCAGCCGGCTCCGTCGTCCACGTAGCCATCACAGTCATCATCCTCGCCATCACAGCTCTCCGAGGCGTCCGGGTTGACGTTCGCGTCACCGTCATCACAGTCGCTGTCGTCGTTCACGTAGCCCGATGGCTCCTCGCAGGCGTAGGTCCAGTCGTCGGGGCTGCCGTAACCGTCGAGGTCGTCGTCGGCATACCAGGTGCCAGAGCCCACGACATCCGGGTCGTCGTCATCCACCAGAGCGTCACAGTCGTTGTCGATGCCGTCGCAGACCTCGCTGGCCCAGGGGTGGATGGCCGCGTCGTTGTCGTCACAGTCGCCGTCGTCGCCCACCGTGCCTGGGGGGGCGCTGCAGGCCAGGGTCACGGCCGCGCTGTCGCCCGCGCTGTCGCCGTCATCGTCGTCGTACCAGCTCAGCCGGGTGGCGCTGTCCAGGTCGGGGTCGTCGTCGTCCACCAGGGCGTCGCAGTCGTTGTCGATGCCGTCGCAGATCTCGGTGGCCGCCGGGTTCACGCCACCGTCCCCGTCGTCACAGTCGGTGGCCATGGACAGGTCCACGTAGCCACTGGGCGGCTGACAGCTCACGGTGGTGCTGGTGCCGTCGCCGAAGCCGTCGGCGTCGGCGTCGGCGAACCAGGCGGTGCCTGTGCTCGTGTCGAGCCCCGCGTCGCTGTCGTCCGAAAATCCGTCACAGTCGTTGTCGATACCGTCACAGATCTCGGTGGCCGCCGGGTTCACGCCACCATCCCCGTCGTCACAGTCCTGGGCGTCGGCCACCATGCCTGAGGGCTGCAGGCAGGCCACGGCGCCGACGGTGGAGCCGTCGCCGTAGCCGTCGGAGTCTGCGTCGGTGAACCAGGGAGTGCCCGTGTTGCTGTCCAGGTCGGGGTCGTCGTCGTCCACCAGGGCGTCGCAGTCGTTGTCGATGCCGTCGCAGATCTCGGTGGCCGCCGGGTTCACGTCACCATCCCCGTCGTCACAGTCGGTGGCCGCGGCGGGTTGGACCCAGCCCGAAGGGGCGGCGCAGGATGGGGCGCTGGTGGAGGGGTCTCCGTAGCCGTCAGCGTCGGCGTCGGCATGCCAGGTGGGGGCGTCCAGGGCGTCGTCCTCATCCACTGTGGAATCACAGTCGTTGTCGATTCCGTCACAGAACTCGTCCGCTCCGGGGAAGACGTCACCGCGTGTGTCGTCGCAGTCGGTGGCGTCGCCCACATGGCCGATGGGGGCCGCGCAGGCCGCGGTGGTGGACCAGGGATCTCCGTAGCCGTCGGCGTCGGCGTCGGTGTACCAGGACCTCGCGTCCACGGCGTCGGGCTCGTCCGTCTCGCCATCACAGTCGTTGTCGACACCATCACAGTATTCGTCAGCGCCGGGGTGGACGTCGCTGCGTGTGTCGTCACAGTCCGAGGCGTCGTCGGTGGCCACGGGGGGCTCGGTGCAGGCGCGCACGGTGTGGTGGGGATCTCCATAGCCATCGGCGTCGTCGTCTACGTGCCAGGAGGGAGCGTCCACGGCGTCGGGCTCGTCGATGACGCCATCACAGTCGTCGTCCACGCCGTTGCAGCGCTCTGGCGCCAGCGGGTTCACCGCGCCGTCGGCGTCGTCGCAGTCGCCGCCGTCCTCGAGGAGGCCGGGGGGCTGGGCGCAGGCCTGGATCGATCGGGCGTCGTTCCCGAAGCCGTCGGCGTCTCCGTCCGGGTACCACCACGGCGCGTCACCGAGCTCCACGTCGAGGTCATCGTCGTCCTCGAAGCCGTCGCAGTCGTTGTCCATGCCGTCGCACACCTCGGCCGCGCCCGGATGGACGGTGGGCTCGCCGTCGTCGCAGTCGGCGCTCTCCAGGACCCAGCCCGAGGGAGCTTCGTCGCAGGGCGCCTCCCGGCTGCTGTCCGGCCCACCCCAGCCGTCGCCGTCCAGGTCCTGGAACCAGGTGCAGTCTCTGTTCAGCGTTCCCGTGTCCGGCTTGGAGACACAGCCGGCGGGAAGGGTCAGCAGGGCGAGCATGAAGACGGCGCGCATGGGGTCGACCTCCGCCGCGAGGATACCTCGAAGCGGGCCCGAGCAGGGCGTCTACTCGGCGGGAACCGTCGCCCAGACAGCCATGCCGTTGGCGTCCAGCTGGACGCCGAGGGTGAAGGGCGCCGGCTCGGGCTGGCTGGGGTCCACCAGGTACACCTCGGTGACGCCCCAGCCGGTGATGACCTCCACCCGCTGGGCCTCGGGCACGGCCAGCAGGTCGATGGCGGCGCGGGCTTCGGCGCGAACCATGCCCGACGCGGTGGCGCGCTCCAGGGCCTCGAGGCAGGGGACAGCGGAGGGATCACCGATGCGCACCAGGGTGTGTACGATGCGCACCGCGCCTTCCTCGAGGAGGTTCTCCTGGCGGCCCAGGAGCTGGCACAGGGTGGCCACCGAGCTGGCGTCCGCGAGGGGCTCGAGCAGCTCCATGGCGTGGCCCCAGGCGATGGGGTGCTTCTCGTTCAGCACCTCGTCGTGCAGCAGGGGCAGCAGGCTGGGATCGGCGTGGAAGCGCAGGGACTTCAGGGCGGCGGCGCGGACCTTGCCGGCGTCGTCGGTGCGCACCAGCTCCACCAGGGTGGGGCGGATCTGGCTGGAGGGCAGGCCGGAGCGGCCGAGGTTGGTGGCGCAGCGGGCGCGGATGTTCTTGTCCTCGTCGCTGAGCAGGCCCATCCAGGCGTCGTACAGGGCCGGGTGGTCGAAGGCCTCAGCGGCGTCCAGGGCGGCCACCCGCACCCTGCGGTTCGCGCCGGCGTCGGTGGCGATGAGGATGGTGATGTCCTGCCAGTCCGTGAGCTTGCGCTCGGGCAGCGTGGCCACCAGATCCGAGGCGAAGCCGGCGCCCAGGGAGCGGTACTCGCTCAGGACCTGGGGAACCCTGGCGTCGACCCGGTAGGGGGCCAGCTTGCGCAGGATCTTCAAGGCCTTGTGGCGCAGGGCGTCGTCCAGATCGGGCATCATCAGCGCGGCCTCGACCTGGGCCATGGCCTCGTCCGACTCGAGGTCCTCGAGGGCGGCCAGCACGTGCTCGCAGACGTTCACGACGTCGGTGGGGTCGCAGGCCTTGGCCATGGTGGCCGCCTGGGCCACCGCGCGGTGGTCGGCCAGCAGCTCGGCGGCCTCGACGCGATCGCCCTCGTCGGCGCCGCGGTCGGCCACGAGCTTGGCCAGATCCGGGTCGCTGAGCTTGGAGAGCTTCGCGGCCGCGGCCGTGGTGGGCAGGGTCAGGGCAAGGGCGAGCAGCAGGATGGTGCGCATGGGGGCTCCGTGGGGGCAGAAGATGACGGGAAGGGCGTAACCCCCTGGCTTCGCAGGAGATGCCGTCAGCCACGTCACAGGGCGTCGCCTGGCGACGGGACGCGCGGGGCTGGGTGGCTACCTTGAGGTCGCGGCACTCCCGCCGCCCGCTTCGGAGGCTCCATGATCGAGCTCGGAACCAAGGCCCCCTTCTTCACGCTCCAGGACCACCTGGGACGCAGCATCGCGTCCGAGGACTTGGTGGGCAAGCGCCACCTGCTGCTGCTGTTCTACCCTCTGGACTTCACCCCCACGTGAAGCAGCGAGGTCCCTGCGCTGGATGCGCAGCAAGCCCGCCTCGAGGCAGCCCACACCCTGGCCGTCGGCATCTCCGTGGACAGCGTCTACTGCCACGGCGCGTGGGCCGAGCAGCTGGGCGGCATCTCCATGCCCCTGCTGGCCGACTTCGCCCCCAAGGGCGCGGTGGCCGAGTCCTTCGGGCTGTACCTGGCCGAACCGGGCATCACAGACCGCGCCACCGTCATCATCGACGCGGCGGGGATCGTTCGCTATGCGGCCAGCGTCGGCCCCGGCGGCAAGCGGGACATCGAGGCGCTGGTGGCTGCCTGTGAAGCCCTCGACGCCGGCTACCAGGGCGATCTGCCCGGGCCCACCCCCGCGGCGGCAGGCCTGCCCTCCGACGCCACCCTGTACGTGCGCGACGGCTGCATGTTCTCCCGCTGGGCCCTGTATGCCCGCAAGAACCTCGGCCTGGACATCCCAGTGCGCAACGTGAGCCAAGATGAGGCCGCCAAGGCCGACTTGCTGGCCATCGGTGGCAAGGTCCAGGCTCCCTGCCTGGTGGCCGACGGCCAGGCCCTGTACGAGTCCAAGGACATCATCACGCTGCTCACGGCGCGCACGGCCAAGCCCCTGGTTCCCTGACCCACCGGGGTCCCCTCCCCCACGGAAGTGGGTGGCCCGAGCGCCTTCCCGTGCTCGGGCCACCCTGGCGTGGTCCAGTCCCCCGGTGTCGTCGATGGAACCGCACGGCTGTGCATTCCGTGTCTTTGCAAGAGCCATGCCCGCGCGCGGCCGCCGCGGAAAGAGCAGCCTGACAGCAGATCATTGCCGCCCGCCCGCCCGCGGCTGCTCCGGGAGGCCGCCGAGATCGCGATCCCGGTGTCACAGCCAGCAGGGCGACAGGGGCTCGGTGATGGACCCTGGGGCGCTAGTCCGTGGTGAACTCGAAGGCGCCCTCGAGCACCGCGTGCAGGCCGCTCTCGTAGCTGACCGAGACATCGCAGACGCCCGCCTCGGCGGGGCGGTCGCGGCGGGTCTGGGCGATCAGCTGGTCCAGGCTGCTGTGCTGGACGTCGAAGACCTCGAAGTCACAGATGGAGAGCATGAAGTCTTCGGTCTCCCGGAAGCCTTCGCCTTGGATGACCAGCCGGGTGGGCTCCCCCACCGGCGCCTGGGCGGGCTCGATGCTGGCGATGCTCAGGGCCGGCACCTGGGCGCAGGCGGGCTCGCTGACGGCGTCCTGGCTGAGGGTGCCGCTGAGGTCGTAGGGCTGCAGCTGCAGGCAGACCTCGCGGCCGGGCTCGAGGCTGTCCAACATCAACACATGATCCGACACAAGCCCGATGTCGCGCAGCTCTGGATCGTCGGCTCCATCGGGGGTGACCAGCAGCTGGAAGCCGGCCAGCATGGGGTCGTTGTCGTCGCTCCAGCTCAGGCGCAGGTCGCCGTCCAGGACCAGCTCCGTGGGGGCCGCGAGGGCCGTGGAGGGCATGGCGCCGGGCAGCTCGCCGTGTACCACCACCTCCCCCAGGCCCAGGGGCGCGGTGCCCGTGATCCACAGCTCCAGGCTGTCGGTCCAGGCCCCGAGCAGGCCGAGCTCGGCGTAGGGCTCGCCGTCGTCGAAGGGGGAGCTGATGGTCGATGCGGTGGTCCCCACCAGCGCCCGGATCTGGGTGATCTCACCACCGTCTTGCAGGGGGTAGAGCCGGAGTGAGTCCAGGCCCATGAGGGTGTCCCAGCTGAGCCGGACGCCGATCTGTGCGCTCCCGACGCTGTCCACCCAGCCGTACAGGTCGTCCTCGTCCGGCAGGCGCTGGTCCACCAGGCGTCCCGGGCCGCGCTCGAAGTCGTCCTGCCCCGCGGCGTCGCCGAGGGGCTCCACCCGGGCGATGCGCGCCAGGTTGGTGCGGGCCTCGCGCTGGGCCAGCTCGGGATCGAGCATGTGGCCCACATGGCAGCCGCGGCAGGTGCCGAAGGTGCCCGGCCGCATGAAGTCGTGCACCGGCACAAAGAAGTCCTGCACTCGCTGCGGTTCGCCCTGGGCGGTCGGGCTGAAGCGCATGCGCGCGGCCACGCCGCTGGGACCCACGAGCATGTAGAAGAAGGGTCGATCCGCGGGCACCTCAGCGCTCCAGGACCCGTCGGCGGCGACGGGGACCTCCCCCAGGAACTCCGGCATCTGCTTGTTGAGGCGCGGGTTGTCGTCGGTGTCGAGCTGCTGGCTGTCGTCCCAGAACCAGACGGACCACACGGAGCCCGGGGTGGGGGAGAGGGGCTCCATGGTGCCCAGGGGCAGGTCGGCGAAGACGTCTTCGCAGCTGAGGTAGGCCTTCTTGCCGTCGTCCTCCCGGGGGTCCTCGGTGGGGGCCCAGTCCACCCCCACGGGCAGGGGCTCGGCCTGCCAGGGCTCGATGGGAGCGGCGTCGAACTCGTCGGTGCCCACCAGGGCCAGCACCGGCACCATGGTGGTGGGATCCAGGTCGCCGTCCACCACCCACAGCCCGAAGTCCGGGGGGATCTCGTGGCCCTCGTCGTTGATGCGCTGCTTGCCCCAGGACAGCAGGATGCGGCCGTCGGGCAGGGGGGCGGGGCACATGGCGTAGCCCTCGGTGGATCCCAGGGGCAGGCCCAGGCCGGTGACCTCGTGACGCTCGACCCAGCCGGGCTCGAAGATGGTGATGGAGCTCCTGTAGGGGTCGAGATCGATCAGGGTGGGGTCCTTGCGCACCGACGCCAGCAGGCGACCGTCAGGGAGCTCCTTGGCCTGGTGCACCCCCCAGTCTTGGTCCTGGCCCACACCGCCCACTACATTGGCGTAGCGGGCCGCCCCGGTGCCGTCCGGGTCGAAGGCCCAGAGGTTCCAGTAGCGGTCCTGCCAGTGGCGCTGGGGCTCGAGGGGGCGCAGGCCGGGCCCCTCGGGGTTGGGCATGTTCATGTTGTCGCTGTAGTAGGCCCCCACGATGCGCCCGTCGGCCAGGGGCCAGGGGTCCACGATGCCCGAGCGGGTGGTGGTGATGCGCACGGGATCCCAGTCGCCCGGCTGGATGACGTAGATGTTGGGCTCGCGCCGCCCGCAGCTGGCTGCGATGGTGGGGTAGCGGGTGGAGGCGAAGCCGATGCGCCCGTCGGCCAGCCAGAACGGCGAGTAGTCGCCCACGCCCTGGAGCTCGGAGAACTCGGGGCCGCCTGCGTCGATGGCGTCCTGCACGGGGTTGTCCACGGGGTGGGTGATCTGGGTGGCGCCGCCGCCGCGGGCGGGCACGGTCCAGATGGTCCACGGGTCGTCGGGGTGTTCCACGGCGGCGAAGGCCAGGGTCCGGCCATCGGGGGACACGGCTGGCCTGGCCACGTCGTACAGCGGCGGCCCCACCACCAAGGGGTAGAGGGTGCCGTCGGGGTCCAGCCGGTACAGCCCGCCGCCTGGGCGCTCGTCCCGGCCGGCGGCCTCGACGGGCAGGATCGACACCATGCTGTTGCGGGAGACGAAGACGATGGGGACGTCCAGCCCGCTGGGGGTGAGGGGAGGGCCTGTGTCGGGGCCTGGGGCTGGCTCGCAGCCCGCCAGGAGCAGGAGCAGGAGCAGGCTGCTGAGCGGGCTCGGGTGCATGGGACCACCTCCAGGGCTCGTCAGGATAGCGGCCGCCTTCTTCCAGCACAACGAGCAAGTCGGGCCCCAGGGGGCTCGCCGTGTCTCATGCCGCGTGGGAAGGGCCGATGGAACGTGCTAGGTCCCAGGGCATGGAAGGCACCTACGAGATCCTCGGAGTGATCGGGCGCAGTGGCCTGGGGACCCTCTACAGGGCCCGCTACCAGGGCACAGGTGCCTTCACCAAGCTCGTCACCCTCAAGCGGCTGGACGAGGGCGTCGCCGACACCGACGAGGTGGCCTGCCGGCTGCGCGACGAGGCCCGGATGCTGGGCTTCCTGGACCACCGAGCCATCGTGCGGGTCGACAACCTGGTCCGGCTCGAGGGTCGCTGGACCCTGGTGCTCGAGCACGTCGATGGGGTCAGCCTCGAGGCCATCATCGAGCGTGGGGCGCTGCCCATCGGGCCTGCCCTCGAGGTCGTCGCCACCGTGGCGGGCGCGCTGCATGCCGCCTACACCACCCAGGGTCCCGACGGCTCGCCCCTGCGGCTGCAGCACCGCGACGTCAAGCCCAGCGCCGTGCTCATCGACGCCTACGGCGATCCGCGGGTCACCGACTTCGGCATCGCCCGGGCCTGCTTCACCGGACGCGAGGCCCGCACCCGATCCTTCGTGGTGGGGTCGTTCGAGTACATGGCCCCCGAGCGGCTGGCCCTCGAAGAGGGCGGCCCCTGGTCCGACATCTACAGCCTGGGCCAGGTGTTCTACGCCCTGCTCTCGGGGCACAACTTCGGCCGCTCTCACCCCTCCGAGCGGCACCACAAGGCCATCATCGCCAAGGCCATGGACAGGCTCCTCAGCCGCCCTGGCGGTGTCGACGAGGGCGCCTTGGAGCTGCTGGGCCGCATGCTGGCCCTCGAGCCCCACGAGCGGCCCGACGCTCGCTCGGTGGAGCGCAGCTGCCACCAGCTGGTGCGCGGCCTCGAGGACGAGACCCTCCGCAGCTGGGCCGAGCAGACCGTCGAGCCCATGATCGCCGCGCGCAATGCCTCCAGCCAGGGCGGGCTGGTGGGCCGGTTCCTCAGCGAGGGCGAGGCCCCCGCGCCAGCGCCCCCACGCACCTCGGTTCCCGATCCCTCCCTGGTGGCCGCGCACGAGCCCGCGCCCAGGTCCGCGGCTCGCCGAGAGCTCGAGCCCATCCCCCTGCACACCTTCACCGCCAGCCGCGACGAAGACGACGCCACCGAGATCATGAAGCGGCCCTCGGCGGGGGGGGCCTCGCTGCTCGACGACGAAGAGGCCGACAGCGACGCCACCGAGATGTTCTCGGTGCCCAAGCGGGCCCGCCCCGAGGCTCCGACCGGGTCTCGGCCGCCTGTCAGCTCGGTCCAGGAGCTGTACGAGAGCGTCACCTCGATGGACCTGTCCGAGAGCGCCTCCGCGGCCATCGACCTGAGCGCGCCCGACGACGAGGCTCCGGTGTTCCGCCGCGATCCGTCTGCGTCGCCGCAGCCGTCCCCATCGGACGGGCCCCCCACCGAAGAGGCGCAGTCCTGGTCCGATGTCGCCGACCTGGCCCCGGAGCCCTCCGAGGACTTCGATCGGCCCACCACCATCCAGGAGCCCGACGACGACGAGGACTACGAGCTGGATCTGGTGCGGCCCACGGTCATCCAGGAGCCCGACGACTTCCCCGAGGAGCCCTCTCAGGACCCGGCCATGCTCGGACGCCCCACCGCCGTCTCCTGGTTCGCCGACGAGGTGCACTCCGAGATCCCCCAGCAGGGCAAGGGAGAGGTCACCGCGGTCACGCCTTCCGAGGTCAGCGACGGCCTGTTCCCGCCCTTCGCGCTCCCTGCTGGGCTCCTGGACGAGCAGACCGCCATCGGCCCCGATCTCGAGACCGCCCGGGCCGCGCGCCCTGAGCTGGCTCAGGTGCGCTTCGACCTGCCCGCCGCCGCCCAGGACGATCGCACCCTCGAGAGCGACGAGGGCGGGCTGCTGCACGAAGAGCGCGACCAGGCCCCCCAGGTGCGCTTCGACATGCCCGCGGGGCACATGGACGAGCACACGGCCCTGGGCGAAGACATCGAGGCCGCCAGGTCCGAGCACGACGGGCTGGCCGCCATGCCCCAGGTGCGCTTCGACATGCCCGCGGGGCACATGGACGAGCACACGGCCCTGG
>CALDOK010000405.1 GCA_937912125.1 uncultured Pseudomonadota bacterium | reverse complement strand
GGCATCGAAGAGCCCGTGTACCTGCCCGAGCCCGCCCCGCTGGTCGTCTCCGGGCGCGTGTTGAAGACCGGGACCGACCAACCCATCGAGGGCATCCGCCTGAGCATGGGGGAGCAGACGGTGTTGTCGGACCCCGACGGTCGCTTCGCGTTCAGCACCGTCGCGCCCGTGGGCAGCGCCACCTGGGACCTGTTGGCCGAGGACATCGACGGCAAGGACCACGGCGGCAAGCACCGCCCCACCAAGCTCGCGGTGGCCATCGTGGACGGCGCCCTCACGCCGGTGATCGCCGAGCAGGGCCTGACCGTCGAGCTGGAGCCCCGCTAGAACGGGTGGGTGACGTGGACGGCCGCAGGCGCGGCGGCCCTCGCGTCACACTCCGCTCCCGTCTGCTCGGCATCGGTCCGGCTGCGCTGGTTAGGGTGCCTCTTGGAGCTCCCCATGCCCTTCGACCCCTCCGAGATCGAGTACCCCCCCAAGGTCCACGCCTACCAGCTACCAGGGGGCTGGTTCGTCTGGGCCGGCCGCACCGCCCAGGACAACGAGCGCCTGTCGCTGAAGGTGGCCCGCAACGACGACTGGTGGTTTCACCTGCGGGGCCACCCGGGCAGCCACGTGGTGCTGTTCGTGCGCGACGGGGTGGAGCCCGACAACGCCACGGTGCGGGCCGCGGCGGCCATCGCGGCCTGGCACTCGAAGCAGCGCGGCGGCGGCACGGTGGCGGTCACGGCCACCCGCGCCCGCTTCGTGAGCAAGCCCCGCGGCGCCCCGGTGGGCACCGTCAGCATCCGCAAGGAGGTCAAGCTCAAGGTGAAGCCGGCCATCCCGGGCTGAGCGCTAGGCTTCCTTCAGCAGCTCGATCAGGGCCTTCACCGCGGCGGGCGAGGCGATCAGGCTCTGGTGGGCGAAGGGCTGGGGGAAGGTCGCGATCTCGATGTTCCTGACCCCCGGGATGGTGCAGCGGGACTTGGGGGCCACCGGGTCGAAGCTGCCGTAGACTGCGATGATCTCAGGGCCCTGGGGCAGGCCGCGGGCGTCCAGGCCCTTCAGGAACTCCGAGCCGGGCAGGCACTGGCGGGCCGCTGGGCAGCAGGGACCGATGGTGGCCACGGCGGCCACGGCGCTCCAGGTGCCGCGGATGGGGGTGCCCAGGGTGATCATGCGGCGGACCTTGGCCGCGCCGTCGAGCTCCACCAGGTAGTGCAGGCTGATGAGGCCACCCAGGCTCATGCCCACGATGTCGCAGCGCTCGTGGCCGCTGCTGGCGAGCACCTGATCCACCCGCGCCCTGAGCAGCTCGGCCGAGGACTCCACCGCCGCCATGTTGAGCAGCGGCAGGCGCACGGTGTGGGCGTCGAGCCCGGCCCACTTCAGGGCCCACTGGAAGGGCAGCATGCTGACGCGGGGGGCGAACAGGCCGTGGACCAGGATGACAGGTGGCTGGGCGGTCATGGCGGCTCCGGGCGAGCGGGTCGGGGGTAGGGGAAAGCTATCCCCTCAGCCCTCGAACAGCGCCGCCTGCTGGGGGAAGCGGTGACCTTCATGGGTGAGCAGCCAGCGCTTGGCGTCCAGGCCGCCGCCGAAGCCGGTGAGGCTGCCGTCGCGGCCGATCACCCGGTGGCAGGGCAGCACGATGGGCAGGGGGTTGGCGCCGTTGGCTGCCCCCACCGCTCGGGCGCTGCCCGGCTTGCCCAGCTGACGGGCCAGGTCGCCGTAGGTGGTTGTCTGGCCCCAGGGGATCTCGGCCAGCAGGTCCCAGACCGCCCGCTGGAACGGGGTGCCCCTGGGATCGAGAGGGAGCTCGAAGCTGCGCCGCTCGCCGGCGAACCAGGCCCGCAGCTGGCGCTCGGGCTCGGCCAGGGCCATGGGATCTTGCCGCCAGCCCGGCTCGGGGGGGGCGGGGGTGCCCCGGGTTGGGAGGCGCACCTGCGCCAGGCCCGCGCTGGAGGCCGCCAGCAGCAGCGGGCCGATGGGAGTGGTCAGGATGCTGTAGCGCATGGCGGAGGGACCCCGGGGCAGCGGCGAGAGAGCCCCTATCCGGGCTGCCCGGCTTGCTGCACCAGCGCAGCCACGGTGGCCATCATGGCCTCCTTGTCGGCGCCGGTGACCCGCCAGGCCATGTCCACCAGGTCCCCGCCCTCCAGGTCCTGGGCGCCCAGGAACACGCCGCCCATCATGCTCAGGTGGTCGGGCACGGCCTCGATGCGGTTGGCGGCGGCCCACATGCGAGCCCAGGCCCGGGCGGTGGCTTGGGGGTTGTAGCCGCCGCAGCCCAGCATGATGAGCTGTGGCGCGTAGCCGCGGATGCGCTCCATCAGCGCCACCATGCCGTTGTTGGTGAGCTGCAGGTGGGAGAGGGGGTCGGTGCGGTGGGTGTCGGCGCCCACCACCGCCACGCAGACCGTGGGCGCGAAGGCCCGCACCCGGGGGTCGATGAGCGCGTCGAAGGCCGTGATGGCCACTTCGTCGTCGGCCCCCGCGGGCAGGGGGGCGTTGACGGTGAACCCCAGCCCCGGGCCCTCGCCGCGCTCTCCCACGAAGCCCCGCCAGGGGTAGAGGGTCTCTCCGCTCTCGTGCATGGACACGGTGAGCACCCGGTCGTCCCGCCAGTACGCATCCTGCACGCCGTTGCCGTGGTGGGCGTCGATGTCCACCACCGCCACCCGGTGCCCGGCCGCCAGCAGGGCGTCGACCGCGATGATGACGTCGTTGACGTAGCAGAAGCCCTCCGCCACGCCGCGGCTGGCGTGGTGCATGCCCCCCAGGGGGTTGAAGACCAGGGTTGCGCCCTGCTCGAGCACCAGCCGCACGGCGGTCATGGTGGCCGCGCAGTACAGCGCCACGTAGTCGGCCACGCCGGGGAAGATAGGGCACTCGTCCGTGCCCAGGCCCCTGGCGATGAGGAAGGCATCCACCTCTCCCCGCGAGGCGCGCTGGAGGGCGTCGATCAGGCCGGCCTCGACCGAGTGTTCCCAGGCCTCGAGGGGGTGCTCGTCGGGCTCGACGACGGACATCCAAGCCTCGCCCAGCCAGCCCTGGCGCTCGAGCAGTTGGCCCAGCAGCACGGTACGATCCGGGCGGAAGGGGTGAGCTTCGCCCAGGGAGTGCTCGGCGAAGTGAGGACTGGAGATGAAGGTTGCGCGCAAGGGTCCACCTCGATGGCGCAGAGCCTATCGCTGTGGTGGGCCCTCAGGACGCCCCGCGGGTCGCAACATGATCCCGGGGATCGAATCGACAGGCCGCAGGCTGCGGAGGATCAGGCGGCGCGCTTCTTGGCCAAGGTGGCGAGGTGGCGGCCGTGCTCTCGGGCGCGCTGGAGCTCGTCGGGCCCCAGGACCTGGGCCGGGGTGGCGGGAGGGCTGCCGGAGGGAGGAGCGGCGATGCGCATGCCGTGGTGCAGCAGCGTGTTGTGGAAGGAGGCGAGGATGGCGTCGGGGCTGAGCTGGTAGCCGGTGCTCGAGAGGAAGACCGAGCCGATCTTGCCCATCAGCGAGCCCTTGGACCACAGCCCGCCCGCCCGATCCAGGAAGCTGCGCATCTGGGCGGCCATGGAGCCAAAGCGGGTAGGGGAGCCGAAGAGCACGGCGTCGTAGTCGGACAGGTCGTCGGCGGTGGCCACGGGAGCAGGCTGGTCCAGCCGGTAGCCGGACCTGCGGGCCAGGTCTTCGGGGACCAGCTCGGGCACGCGCTTGAGCTCCACCAGGGTGCCTGGGACCTCCCTGGCCCCTTCGGCGGCGGCTCGCGCCAGGGCCTCGGTCTCACCGAAGGCGCTGTAGTAGAGGATCAGGACGCGGGACATGGCGCCTCCCAGCTGTACATAGCCTCTGTGGAGACCGGACCGTCCCGGTGATCCGTCACCTCTTGTCACGGATCAAAGGGTGGAACGGACGACGCTTCAGCTCCCCAGGCGGCCGGCCCTGAAGTCCCTGACGGCCTCCTCGATCTCCTCGGCCGTGTTCATGACGAAGGGGCCGTAGCGGACCACCGGCTCGCGGATGGGCTGCGCCGCCAGGAGCAGGAACCGGAGCTCCTCCTCGCCCGTCGAGGTGACGTGGAGATGGTCGCCCTTGTCGAGGCTGACCAGGGTGGAGCGGGGCACACGCATGGCGTCGGCGCCGAAGCGAGCGTGGCCAGTGATCACGTAGGCGAAGGCGCTGTGGCTGCGGACCGTGGGCACCGCCACCTCCGCTCCGGGAGGCAGCGTCACGTCCACGAACAGGGGGTTGGTGACGATCCCCTGCACCGGGCCCTGGTGACCGAAGGCCTGGCCAGCCACCACCCGTGCGGTGCCCCCGCCAGGCAGGGCGACCTCGGGGATCCGGTCCGGAGCGATGTCTTGGTAGCGCGGCGCCATCATCTTCTGGGCCCGGGGCAGGTTGATCCAGAGCTGGAAGCCCCACAGGCGTCCGCCGCGTCGCAGCGGCATCTCGGAGTGTACGATGCCGCGGCCGGCGGTCATCCACTGCACGGAGCCAGGCTCCAGCAGGCCGTGGTTGCCCTCGGAGTCGGCATGCTCCATGGCTCCCTCGAGCATGTAGGTCACCGTCTCGAAGCCCCGGTGGGGGTGGGCGGGGAAGCCGGCGATCCAGTCCCTGGGGTCGTCGCTGCGGATCTCGTCCAGCATGAGGAACGGATCCAGCTCGGGGAGGGAGCGGCTGCCCAGGGAGCGCAGCAGGCGCACACCTGCACCGTCCTGGGTGGGGAAGGCGGGCACCACCTGCACGATTCCGCGCTGCCGGTTGGCGCGCAGCTCGTCCAGGGTCATCTTGTCGGTGGCGGCTTCGAACATGGGGGCCTCCCCGTGGGTCGGGTCGCCACCAAGATGCGCGCCGGTTCCGGCTGGGTAAGCGGCCGGTCGGCATGCCTGTGAGCACGCTCGCAGACTTGGGGATCAGCGCCAGCCGGCTCCCATGGGTTGGGGCGGTTGATCCAGGCCATGCAGGATGACCACGCCCCACTCGGCGGCGTGGTAGCCGCGGCGCTCCATGGTCTTCAGCGGGGGAGGGGCCACCCGCCGGCAGCCGGGCTCGAGCACGAACAGTGCCCGGAGCAGGGCGTCAGGGGCCGGCTCGATGGGCAGGGCGTAGAGGCTGCGCACCTGGGGGTAGACCGTCAGCTGCGCGGCGGCTGGGAAGACCGGGTCCCAGAAGGTGGCGAAGTCGGCGATCTCGTTGGGCAGGAAGCCCATGTCGGCCATGGCCTGCTCGATGCTGGCCTGGGCCTGGTGGCCCACGGTGCACCAGCCCTGGCTGTACTGGAAGGCGGTGGGGTCCAGCGCCAGCTCGTAGAACAGGTTGTTGCGCGGGCCTTCGGCGGTCTCGAGCCGCCCGTCGGGGTGGGCGACGACCTGCCAGCCACCGTCGGGGTAGGCGGGCTCGGCGGCCAGCAGGCGCTCGGGATCGAAGATCCGGACCTGCACCGCGGTGGCTTCGCGGGGGTAGAGGTAGAGGTAGGGTGCCCAGTCGCCGCCGGTGTAGTCCAGGCTGAGCTCCACCTCGGTGGTCTCGCCGGCTGTGACCTCGAAGGCGGCGCAGCCGTAGCAGTCGCCGGTGTACCCGATCACCCCGTACTCACCCACGGGCAGTGTGCCCTCGAAGCGCCGGCTGGTGACGGTCAGATCGGCGACCCGGCTGTCCTTCCAGGGCCCGCCCCCGGTGTCCAGGGCGGGATCGCAGGCGGCTTCGCCCGACAGCACGCTCCACACGGCCACAGTGCTGGGGTCCGTGCAGGGGTTGTGGACGATGTGGCCCATCACGTTGGGATCGGTGTCTGCGTCGGTGTCTGCGTCGGCGTCGGCGTCGGCGTCGGTGTCTGCGTCGGCGTCCGTGTCTGCGTCGGCGTCCGTGTCCGCATCCGTGTCGGCGTCGGCGTCGGCATCGGTGTCCGTGTCGCTGTCGCTGTCGGTGTCTGCGTCGGCCTCGGGCGGGTCGGTATCGGGCGGATCCTTGTCACCGCAGGCGGGACCGAGGGTGAGCAGGGCCGTGGCCATGAGGATGGTGGTGCGCATGGTGGCTCCTACATCCAGGTGGGCATCAAGGGGGTGGGTCGCTCGAGGCCGTCCAGCAACATCAGGCCCCACTCGGCGGCGTGGTAGCCGGTGCGGGGCATGGGCTCGAGCTTCGCAGGGTGGACCTTGCGGCAGCCGGGCTCGAGCACGAACAGGGCGCGCAGCAGGTTGTCGGGGGCCGGGTTGATGGGCAGCCGGTAGAGCGACTGGATCTGCGGGTAGACCGTGATCTGGGCCGCCTCCGGGAACTGGTGGTCCCAGAATGTGGCGAAGTCGGCGATCTCGTTGGGCAGGAAGCCCAGGTCGGCCATGGCCTGCTCGATGCTGGCCTGGGCGTTGGCGCCGTCGGTGCACCAGCCCTGGGCGTACTGGAAGGCGGTTCGGTCCAGCAGCAGCTCGTAGAAGATGAAGTCCCGTGTGCCATCGGCGGTGAGCAGTTGACCGTCTGGCCTGGCCAGGACCTCCCAGCCACCGGTGGGGTAGTCGGGATCGGCGGCCGTGATCAGGTCGGGGTCCACGATGCGGACGTTCACCGCGGTGGGGTGCTGGGGGTAGAGGTAGAGGTAGGGCGCGTCGGCCACGTTGTAGTAGTCCATGCGCAGCTCGACCTCGGTGGCGACGCCTTCGCCGATGGTGCAGGGCTCGCAGCCGTAGCAATCGCCGGTGTAGCCGATGACGCCGTACTCGCCGGCTGGCAGGGCAGCGCTGAAGGCGCGAGAGCTGACCGGGGCGCTCTCTACCAGGGTGTCCTTCCACTCCCGGCCGCCGGTGTCCCAGCCGGGGGAGCAGGCGGCCTCGCCGTGGAGGACGGACCAGATGGCCACGGTGCTGGGGTCGGAGCAGGGGTTGCGCACGATGGTGCCGGTCAGGTTGGTGTCGGTGTCTGCGTCTGCGTCGGCATCCGCGTCTGCGTCTGCGTCCGCGTCTGCGTCCGCGTCTGCGTCTGCGTCTGCGTCTGCGTCTGCGTCTGCGTCTGCGTCTGCGTCTG
>CALDOK010000404.1 GCA_937912125.1 uncultured Pseudomonadota bacterium | reverse complement strand
CGCTGTCAGCCTGGAAGGTGAACCCATCGACCTCGACCTGGACCTCGATCTCGTCGTCGGCTTCCAGCCTGACCTCAATGGTGATGGCGTCGAGGACCTCATCGCCCGCGACACCGTCAGCGCCCCCTGGCCAACCTCGATCTTCACCGGCCCCCTGACCACGCTCGATCCAGGCGATCCCTGGCTGCGCTTCACCTCGGAGCACCACGCCCTCCGGTCCATCCTCCGCCTCCCTGCAGCCGGCGATGACGGCAAGGCGCTGCTCGCCTTGGCTGACGGTGCAGGCGATGCCAGCGTCTACCTGTTCCCAACGGACATCCCGCTCGACAGCGTGCTGGAGGAGGTGAGCGTCGCGCAGTTGGTCCTGTCGGGCGGCTACGACAGCGCCTTCGGAGAGCGCCTCGAGGCTGACGACCTCGACGGAGACGGGGTGGACGAGCTGGGCATCCTGGACTCCTTATACCCGGACTGGCCCTACGACACCGAGGGCCGTCTCTACTTGGTCCCCGGTTCGGTCCGGGGTGTCATGGAACCCGCGGACGCGTCGAGCTTCCTGCTCGAGGGTTCGAACGGCGATGAGGTCGATGACTTCTTGCTGCCGGGCGATCTCACGGGGGATGGCTACGGCGATGTCGCGGTCCTCGTGAGCACCCACGCCGTGCTGCTGGAGGGTCCGCTCGAGGGGGTCTTGCCTTGTGCGGAGATCCGCGGCGTCGCCCACACGGTCTTCCAGCCCGGGTGGATCTCCGCGCTTCACGCCGCTGGCGACGTCAACGGCGACGGCACCCCCGACCTGGCCTTCGACCGGGGCGAGCTCGCACCCGTGGTGTTCTTCCAGGCCACAGGCGGCGTTCTCATCGAGCCCTCCCTCGAGCTGGTGGAGGACACCACGCCCAACCGGCAGGACTTCGCGGCAGGCTTCGACGCCGACGGTGACGGGCTGGGCGAGCTGGTCTTCGCCAGCGGGTCGGCGTTCTTCCTGTTCGAGGGGCGCTAACCCTCGATCTCCTCATCCCCGGTGGCCTGCGCTTCCTGCTCGCCCATGATGTCCTCGACCCAGCCCTTGACCGACCCCTCCATGCGGTAGTGCAGGCGGGTGGAGAGGTCCTCGCTGGGTTCGCCCTCGGCGATCAGGGAGACCCCCATCAGGCCAACCTCGCCCTCGGGGCCGCCCAGCACGGACATCATGTTCCAGACGCCCACGTCGCCCTCCACGCCCTCGGCCCAGGCCTCGAGGAAGCCGCCGCCGGGCTTGGCCCCGGGCTCGAGGGTGGCAGGGTCGGCCTCGATGATGGCGTAGCAGGGGTACTCGTCGCAGTTGACCTCGAGGACCTCCAGGTCCTCGACCTCGGCGAGGGCGTCCTTCAGGCCCTGCTCGAAGCCGCTGGCTTGCAGCTGGACGGGCAGATCCGAGGGCCAGTCCTGGGGGCGACCCTCGACCGAGGCGATGCGGCCGCGCTGGATGGCACCCTCGAAGTCTTTGGTAGCCAGGGCCTGCTCCAGCGCCTCGATGTGGGCTCGCAGGAGCTCGGGATCATCATCCCCGCTGGGCACGTCGCCGGCGCTGCGGGTCACGATCCTGCGCTCCGGGCCCTCCGACCCCTGGGGCTCGCCCTGCTGCCAGGTCTCGCCTGCCTGGACGGTGCGACCATCCTCTCCGCCCACCAGGGCGCTGCCCTCGTAGACGGCTACGGTGATGGCCACTCCGGCGACCGCTGCTGCTGCGTGCTTCCAGTCCATGGGTTCGACCTCCTGACCCCTCTCACGCGGGGCCCCGCGGGAAGGTTCCACCCGAATGCGCGCCAGGCCGTCCACCTCGACGGGAATCCCCGCCGCGAGCACGGTGGCCTGCCCCTCGATCCATTGCTCCCCCTCGATGAGCACCACCTGGGCGTGGTCCCTAGGCCAGAGCGCCAGCAGCAGCGCCGCAGCCACGGCGGCCACCAAGCCTAGGACGGCGTGACTCGGGCGCCAGGACCGCGCGGGCCCCGCGGCCCCTGCCAGCACTCGCTCGTCCAGGGCGGGGGGGACTACGGGTTCGGGTAGCCCGGCGAGCTGGTCCGGCAGGGCGACCATGCACTCCCAGGCCTGGGCCAGGGCGGGCTCGGCGGCGATGCGCGCCCGCAGCGCTCGCTCGTCGTCTGGTGTCAGCTCCCCGGCGAGCAGGCGGGAGAGGTCATCGTAGCTGTGGCGGTCGTCGTTCATGGGGTGCCTCCCAGGATCGCTGCCAGGCGACCGCGGCCGCGGTGCAGGCGGGACTTGATGGTGCCGATAGCCACCCCTTCTTCCCCGGCCAGGGTGGCCAGCGGCACTCCCTCGAGGTGGTGCAGCACCACCACCCTGCGCTGGTCCGGCGCCAGGCGCTGCAGCGCACGCTCGAGCATGGCCGCTCGCTGGCGCTCGGCCACCCTGCCCTCGGGGCCGGCATCTCCGCTGCGCAGGCCCTCGAGCTCCACCACCTCGCCTCGGACCTGACGACGTCGGAAGCGGTCGATGAGGGTGCGTCGGGCGATGGTGCCGATCCATGTGTCCAGGCTGGCGGGCCCGAGGGGATCGAAGCCGGGCAAGGCCCGCAGCACCTTCTCCCAGATCTGCTGGTAGCTGTCCTCGGCCTCGCTGCCCGCCAGGCGGGTACACAGGCCCCACACCCGTGGCCCGTGGCGCTCCACCAGCAGGCGTCGCGCTCGCGCGTCACCCTGCTGGGCGCGGGCGAGGACGCGATCGGGCTGCTGGAGGGGCTGAGGCATCACATCCTTTCTACACGCGCCAGGGTGCCGTGGGTTCCCCGCACAGGCTTAGCCGCCGATCCCGCTCTGCTCCCCGAGGCCGCGAGCGGCTGCATCCCTGGTCAGCGCGTGTAGCTGTACTCCTCACGCAGCCAGGTAGGAACAGGTTTATCGTAGGTGCCCATGCCCCAGGCCTTCAGGGAGATGCTGGTGGGGGTGAGGTCCACCGTGATGTAGCCGAGCTCGGAGCTGACGATGTCGGAGTCGTCGCTGATGGCGGGGAAGGCCACGCGGTCGCGCCGGTTGGCCTGCTCGCTGTCGGGGGCGATGATCCGGTCGTGGGGGTTGTTGCCCGCAGGCGGCGTGACGATGTAGCCGACCCCGTCGTCCGGGCTGATGCCGTAGGCGCCCGACGAGGCGATGACCCCGTTGTACTGCAGGGGGAACATGCGCTGGTAGAGGTGCTCGTGGCCGAAGAAGGCCCAGTCCACGCTGCCGTCGAACAGCTCGGTGATGTCCCGGAAGGGCCCTTGCTCGTGGTGGTGGCGGCTGCCCGCGTTGTAGGGCGCGTTGTGCCACATGGCGAAGGTCCAGTCCACCTGGCGCACGCCGCCGCTCCAGGTGTTGGCCAGATCGGCCTGGGCGAAGGCGTACTGGGCGCCCTCGCGGGCGAAGGCCGGTGTGTCTTCGGAGTTCAGCGCCAGCAGGTGTACGCGCCCGTAGTCCAGGCTGTAGTAGTCGCCCACGCCATCGGCCGAGGTGGGGAGCGCGAAGTAGTACTGGTAGTTGGAGGTGTCGGTGCTCGAGCCGTAGCCAGGGGTGTCGTGGTTGCCGATGGTCGGCACGATGGGGGTGGACTCGAACAGCGCGCGCCCGCGGTCGAAGAAGGTCCACCACTGGCCGTTGGTCTGATCGTTGGGCATGTCGCCGGGGACCAGCGCGAAGGCCAGGTCCGGGTGGTCGGCCAGCACGGACGCGGCGACCTCGCTCCAGCGGTTGTTCTCGCCGGTGTCCTGCATGTCGGACATGACCACGAAGGACAGGGTGCTGCCGCTGGGCTCGGCGGTGCGGAAGCTGTAGGTGCGGGAGCCGTTGCCCGCGGCGTCCCACAACTTGTAGTGGTAGGTGGTGGCGGGGTTCAGCCCCTCGAGGGGCACGTGGTGCATGGTGCCGAAGGTCTCGCCGGCTACCGCCGAGCCCAGGGCCGAGGTGGTGCCGTACTCCACCACGCCCAGGCAGGGCAGGGATGTCTCGAAGTTGATCACCGCGCCGTTGTGGGGCTGAGCGGTGTCGTCCCAGGTGATGAAGGGCCCGATGAAGGGCAGCTCGAAGGCCCAGCCCCAGTCCCGGCCACCGTTGCTGTCCCACACGTCGCCCGTTGGGTCGTAGACCACGAAGTGCAGGGCGCGTCCGTCGGTGGGCAGGGTGATGGTGGCCTGGAAGCCGCCGTGGCCGTCCCGAAGCATCTCCGTGTCGCGGATCCAGCCCTGGTCCCCCCCGTCCATCACCAGCTCCATGTCGTCCAGGCCCTCCACGGCGTTCCAGCCGTTGAAGCCGTGGTGCAGGACCAGGCTGTGGACCTTTCTCAGGTCTCCGTAGTAGTGGACCGTGGCCTCGCCGCCAGGCTCGAGGGGGAAGGGCTCCACCCACACCTCGGGCTGGACGAAGGGGTCCAGGTGCTCCCAGCTGTAGCCAGGGGGAGCGGTGTCGGTGTCGGCGTCCGAGTCTGCGTCTGCGTCTGCGTCCGTATCGCTGTCGGTGTCGGTGTCGGTGTCGGTGTCGGTGTCCGTGTCCGGGGCCTCGTCCGTGTCGTCTTTGGGATCGGGCTCGCCGGGACAGCCGGGTCCGAGCGCCAGCAGCGCCAGGGCCATGAAGAGGACGGGGAAAGCGTAACGCATATTGGAGTCACTCCTGGACTTCGTCTATACCTATAGTATCTCACGGTCCAACCTACCCGCTGTCACCGCGGTTACCCCGGTGTGGCGAGGCGGGATACGGGGCGACCCCGCCGACCCCAGCCAGGAAGAGAGCCATGTCCGCTGACAAGCGCTTCTACATCACCACGCCCATCTACTATGTGAACGGCACGCCCCACATCGGCCACACCTACACCTCGGTGGTGGCGGACACGGCGGTGCGCTGGCGCCGGCTGAAGGGCCATGCGGCCTACTTCCTCACGGGCACCGACGAGCACGGCCAGAAGGTGCTCGACAAGGCCACCGAGCGCGGCATGAGCCCCAAGGATCACTGTGACGACATGGTGGTGCACTGGAAGGCCATGGGCACCCGCTTCGCCTTGTCCAACGACCACTTCGTGCGCACCACCGACCCGGGTCATGTGGCCTGCGTCAAGGCCGTGCTGATGGACCTGTGGGAACGCGGCGAGATCTACAAGGACAGCTACACCGGCTGGTACTCTACCACCGCTGAGCGCTTCTGGACCGAGAAGGATCTGGTGGACGGCAAGTGCCCCGACACTGGCCAGCCTGTCACCAAGATCGAGGAGTCCAACTACTTCTTCCGCATGGGTAGCTACGGGCAGCGGCTCATCGATCATATCGAGGCCAACCCCGACTTCATCCTGCCCGAGAAGCGCAAGAACGAGGTGCTCGGGTTCCTGCGCAAGGGGCTGGGCGACCTGTGCATCTCCCGGCCCAAGGAGCGCATGGCCTGGGGCATCGACCTGCCCTTCGACACCGACTTCGTCACCTACGTGTGGTTCGACGCGCTGCTGAACTACCTGTCTGTGCCAGGCTACCTGCCCGGCGGCGACGACGACTACCTGGGCACCTGGCCCGCCGACTACCACCTCATCGGCAAGGACATCCTGACCACCCACTCGGTCTACTGGATCACCATGCTCATGGCGATGCAGGTGCCCCTGCCCAAGCACATCTACGCCCACGGCTGGTGGATGTCCGCTGACGGCGAGAAGATGAGCAAGTCCCTGGGCAACGCCATCGACGTCAACCTGCTGGCCGACGAGTACGGCGTGTGCGCCACCCGCTACTTCTTCTTGCGTGAGATCGCCCTTGGGGCCGACGGCAACTTCTCCTACCAGGGCTTCCAGACCCGCTACAATGCCGATCTGGCCAACGATCTGGGCAACCTGGCCCACCGGGCCCTGTCCATGACCAGCAACTGGCTGGGTGGGCTCACCCCCGCCCTCGAGGCCCCGGGCGAGCTCGAGGCCGACCTGCGGTCCGTGGCTACCCAGGCGGTTCGGGACTACGCCGAGGGCATGGACACCCTGCAGTTCAAGGCGGCCCTGGACGCCCTGTGGGAGCTGGTCAAGGCCGGCAACAAGTACATCGACACCAGCGCCCCGTGGGCCCTGAACAAGAAGGGCGACACCGCCCGCCTGGCCACGGTGATGCGCAGCGTGCTCGAGCTGTGCAACCTGGTGGGCGGCTTGTTGCTGCCGGTGATGCCCGCCAAGATGGAAGAGCTGTTGGGTCGCATCGGCCGCTCCGTGCCCCAGGCCGAGGCCGACGTGCGGGCCGTGCTGGCGGATGAGATCGAGCCCATGGCGGCCCTGGACGATGGCGTGACTCTGGACCTGGGCGACCCCTTGTTCCCGCGCTTCCGCAAGCTGCCCGAGGCCATCGCGGCCCTGTTCGGCGAGCCCGATGAGGCGCCCGAGCAGCCGGCCAAGAAGGCCAAGGCCCCCAAGGAGCCACCGCCCCCTACCCCCGAGGACGCCATCGGCTACGACGACTTTGCAAAGGTTCGCCTGCAGGCGGGCAAGATCCTCGAGTGCCGGCGGCACCCCGAGGCCGACAAGCTGCTGGTGGTCAAGGTGGACGTGGGCGAGCCCGAGCCTCGCCAGATCGTCGCCGGTGTGGCCGATGTCTTCGCGCCTGAGCAGCTGGTGGGTCGCACCATCGTAGTGGTCTGCAACCTGAAGCCCGTGAAGCTGCGGGGAATCTGGTCCAACGGCATGCTGCTGGCCGCCAGCAACGAGTCGGGTGTGCAGGATCTGGTGGGCGCAGTGTGTGACCCGGGCGCCAAGGTCAAGTAGAGGCGGCTTCCCCCCGGCTTGGGTCGCAGGAAGCCGTAGACGGAGGGTCCGCTTTGAGGCCCGCAGGGGTGACTCTCCGCGGGAGGATGGCGCATCCTGGGCCGGAGAGTCCGCTCTGGGGCCCGCAGGGGTGACTCTCCGCGGGAGGATGGCGCATCCTGGGCCGGAGAGTCCGCTCTGGGGCCCGCAGGGGTGACTCTCCGCGGGAGGATGGCGCATCCTGGGCCGGAGAGTCC
>CALDOK010000403.1 GCA_937912125.1 uncultured Pseudomonadota bacterium | reverse complement strand
GCCCGGGCTCCTTGGTGGTGAAGAAGGGATCGAAGATGCGCTCCTGCTCCTCGGCGGTCATGCCCCGCCCGCTGTCTTCGACCTCTACGTGAAGGTGGGCCTCGAGGACATCTCCTTGCGGGCCACCTGCCAGTCGCTGCCCACATCGTTCGCTGGCCACCCGTACCTGCAACGTCCCGCCCTCCTCCATGGCCTGGATGCTGTTCAGGGCCAGGTTGGTGACGACCTGGACCATCTGCTGCCTGTCTACAAGGCTCGACAGTGGCGGATCGGTCTCGACGGCCAGCTCGATGACAACCCCGGCCTTGTGCGCACTGGCTTCCAGCAGGGAGAGGGCCTCCTGGGCGATGTCGCCGAGATCGCACTGCTCTCGCTGCGGTGCGTTCCTGCGCGAGAAGTCGAGCAGCCGGCGCACGAGCTCGGTGATGCGGGCGGCCTGGCTGCGCACGATGCGCGCATCATAGGCGTCCTCGTCGTCCTCCGGGTGGCGGCGGAGGATCAGCGAGGCCCGGCCACCGATGACGTTCAGCGGCGTCCCGAGCTCGTGAGCCACTCCCGCGGCGAGCTGCCCCACGGTGGTCAGGCGCTGGGCATGGCGGAGCTGGACCTCGGCCTCGAGGCGGGCCTCGTTCTCTGCGACCAGGCGGTTGCGGCTGATGGCGAGCAGATCGCACATCCGGTTGAGCGCCTCGCCAAGGTCCTGAAGTTCATCCGCGCCTCCGATCTCGGAGTGGACCAGGAACTCCCCATCTGCGACCCGCCCAGAGAGCTCCATGAGCTTCTCCACGCGCAGCCCCACGAGCCAGCGTCCTCCCAGCAGACCGACCCCGGCGGAGAGGATGAGGATCGTGACGATCTTGAGGGCGGCGAAGCCGATGTTGCGTAGGGCGTAGGCGTCCCTCGGTTGGAGAGACTCCGACACGTGGACCACACCCAAGATTGTGCCATCGCGCACCACCGGCACCAGGGCGTGAGTCCATGTCTGTCCATGGTTGTCGTGGCTCTGGTAGCCAGCGGGCTCGCCTCTGCGCACGGCGTCAGCCAGCCGCGGGGCGAAGGGCCCCTCGTCGATCTCTGTCGTCGAGTGCCACCGAATGGTGACCTCTTCCTCCTCGCGGTCCACGGCATCGATCAGGTGCTCGATGGAGCCGGTGGCCGACTCGGCCGCACCCAGAATGGCCGCCAAGCTCTCGGCCACCAGCCGGGCGTCACGGGCCAGGTCAGCCTCCATTATCAGGCTCTCCCGCTCCACAGAGAACCAGCTCAAGGCACCGACAATGAACGTGGCGACCGTTGCGATGACGAGCGCGATCTTCAGAGAAAGCCGCACCACGAACCTCCGGTGACTTTGGGGTGGGACCCTGTATTCCAGCACGTGTCATGCCAGCTATTCACGCTCACCGATCACCGCCCTGACACGAGCAAGGAAGTCTTCCTGGTCGACCGGCTTCGCGATCACCCCGGTCACTCCGAGCTCGAGGGCGTGCTCGACCAATGCGGGCTCGGGGAAGGCTGTCACGAGGAGGACGGGTAGGTCCTCACCGACGAGGCGAACAGCTTCGATGATCCGGGTACCGCAGAAGCCGGGCATGCGCTGGTCGGTCACCACCAGGCGAAGCCCCGCCATCTTGCTGTCCTCCATCCAGCACCGCACCAGGTACTCGACCAGCGCGACACCATCGCTGACCTCGTCCACGTCGAGACCCTCGCCCTCGAGCCAGCCTCTCAGCAACGCCCTCATCTCTCCGTCGTCGTCAGCGACGACCACACGAGAGCCTTTGCGTTTTTCATTCGGTCGCGGCAAGGCGGCCTCATCCCTCTTGGCACGCTTTCTCTTTCTCCTGGCCAACCATCACCTCTCTTCGTGACCAAGTGCGTGTCAGAACGGCTCACCGTGCCAAGATGGCACGGTGGTACACAGGTGGTTCACCGTACGCAGACCTCTCTGCCCGCCGGAGAAGAGTGCCGAATACCGCGACGCCGTCAGCCAGGGTGCCTGACCACTGCTCCAGGCCAGCCGACGCGTTGCTGCATGGGCACCCCAGCAAGCCCACTGTGCCCGCGCAGCAGCGGCGATCCTGCCGTTCGGACAGCACGATGCGTGAGGCTGGAGCGGGCCACACGGGCAGATCGGGGAGCACGGTGGCTCTTACTCGCATGGGCGCACCTCGCGTAAAGACCAGTTCGTCTTCATGCACGTTCCGAGCCACACGCGCTGGCTGGGTTCTTGCAAGTCGAGGTCGCTGCAGGAGGTCAAGTGTCCCGAATGAGCACAGCACAACATGTCTGTGGAACCAGCACCGGCATTTCGGAGCTGCCGTCGGAGCAAACTCCTGGCTATGCGACAGTTCGTTTCCAGGTGATGATGTCCGAGAATGACGTTCCGCTGAGGAACGACTTGGCAGTTCTTGCCGCCCAGCATGGCTGGCACCTCGCGGAAGGTCGACTTCTGCTCGTCCCAGGGTCGCAAGCCGATGGGCTCTCCCGGCTGCTTCGTTTCGACGAATCGAGAGTGACAGCCGTTGTGTTCCTCAGCCCGGGGGCCTGGCGCCTGTCCGAACGCGCGAACCCTCACCCTTCATCAAGGCTGGATGAGCGCCTGCCGCTCGTACTTGTAGCCCCCTTCCCCGAGCACTTCGAGCTCCGAAAGGCGCAGGCACTTGGCGTGGAGTCGCTGCTTCTGAAACCTTACGAGCCGACCCGGCTGTGCGAGGCACTTCTGAAGATCCGCCAGGCCACACAGCTGGAGGTCCCGGTGGGAGCCGGAGAGACCCCGTCGTAGATGGGCTCTGCGGCAATGCAGAGACTACTGGTCGAGCACATCGCCGCGCTTGGCCGGGCTCATCTTCTGTACGGTCTGCATCTGCCATCTCGTTTGAGCTGTCCACTGCGCAGGCTGATTCTGCAATACCCGTCCTGCTTTGTGGTCCAGTTGGTGATGGTTCAGGGCCACAGCGACCTGTGCCTGGTTGCCAGCGGCCCAAGCCCTGGTCGCGCCACCGATGTAGGCTTGCGACCACTGTGCTTCTGCGTGCGGACTTCGGGACCACAGAACCGTGAACCGGCGGATGTAGTTTGCGCGGACCACGGGCTCCAGGGCGAGGGGACAGAACAGGCGTATCAAGGTCCAGGCGGCTCCGGACCTCCATGGTGAGCCCCGACACGACCTCCCCGCCGTGGCCAGCTGAGGAGACCGGCGCTGCCAGTGCACGCCCGCGATTGAGAGGGACCGCCGCAGAGGGGTCAGTCTCTCTACCGCCACTCGGGGATCACGTCGGCTTCCATCATCGGCGTGACGGCCTCTGCATAGTCGGCCCAGCGGACTGCCCCGTCCGGCTCCAGGC
>CALDOK010000402.1 GCA_937912125.1 uncultured Pseudomonadota bacterium | reverse complement strand
CTGGGGTTCCGAGGTCCACATGCCCAGGTCCAGCGAGATCCAGAAGCACTACCTTTCCGGCCCAACCTCAACCGCGGCTCGGCCAGGAACAGGCACGGAGTCTCGGCACATCGCAGCCCCGATCCGCCTCTCCTGCGTTAGTTTCTCGCTCTACTACATGACTGGCAGGACGCACCTCATGACATCCCAGGCCCTCGACATCTTCTCGCTGCGGGACACCGTGGTCGAAGAGTACCAGCGCTTCGCCACGTCCTTCACCACCATCCACGCCGAGGACATCCGCGCCCAGGTCGAGGACATCTACGCCAAGCAGCGCTACTGGCCCGAGCCCCTCCTGCAGATCAACCCCAACTACAAGCGCACCACGGACATCGACGCCCTCGTGACCAGCGGCGACCTCGATCCGATCAGCGGCCAGATCTTCAAGCACAAAGGCCAGCCCCTGCGGCTCATGAAGCACCAGGAGCAGTCCATCGCGCTCGCCCGCGAGGGCGAGAGCTTCGTGGTCACCACGGGCACCGGCTCCGGCAAGTCCCTCTGCTTCTTCATCCCCATCGTCGACGAGGTGCTCCGCGCCCGCCGTGCGGGAGCGCCCAAGCGTACACGCGCCATCGTCATCTACCCGATGAACGCCCTCGCCAACTCTCAGCGGGAGGAGCTGATCAAGTTCATCTCCAACGTGCCGGGCGATCCCCCCGTCACCTTCGCCCGCTACACGGGCCAGGAAGACACCGACGAGCGAAACCGCATCGCGGCCAATCCACCAGACATCCTCCTGACCAACTTCATGATGCTCGAGCTGCTCATGACCCGACAGGAGGAGGTCGATCGGCGGGTCATCGGCAACTGCGCGGGGTTGCAGTTCCTGGTGCTCGACGAGCTGCACACCTACCGCGGCCGCCAGGGAGCCGACGTGGCCATGCTCGTGCGCCGTGTACGCGAACGACTGTGCGTCGAACCGCCGATCTGCATCGGCACTTCGGCCACCATGGCCAGCGAGGGCGACGAGGTGAGCCGGAGCCGCGCGGTCTCCGCCGTGGCCAGCAAGCTCTTCGCCTGTTCGATTCCCGAGAGCAACATCATTGGCGAGACCCTGGAGCGCATCACCGAACCGGGCAAGGACAGCGTGTCCGTGCGCTCGGCCCTGGGCCCCGCCATCGACACCGGCGTCCCGAGCGCCATCACCGACGCCGAGCTGAAACAGCATCCCCTCGCCATCTGGGTCGAGACCACGCTCGGTGTGACATTCTCCGAGAGCGACCAGCACTATGTCCGCGCTCGCCCGCGCACGATCAGCGAGGCGGTGGCAGCGCTTGCTGAGGACGCCGGACGCGGCGAGGAGAGCTGCCGCGCTTCGCTCCAGGCGCTGCTGCTCACCTCCAGCATCCCGGAGCGAGACCGCACCGAGAACCCCGAGGCGAGCGACTCCAGCTTCTTCGCGTTCAAGCTGCACCAGTTCATCTCGGGTGCGGGCCACGCCTTCGCCACCCTGGAGCCACCTGGCCAGCGAGCGGTCACGGTGGACAAGCAAAAGTACCTGCCGGAACACCACGAAAAGAGGCTGTACCCGGTTCACTTCTGCCGCCTGTGCGGCCATGAGTACCACCCGGTTCGGCTGGTACGCGAGGACGGCCAGCAGCGCTTCCTGGCGCGGGACATCGAGGATGCGCCCCCTGTTCTCCAGGCGGAAGAGTCAGCGGTGCAAGAGGAGGCAGAGAGGGAGATCTTCGGCTTCCTCACCCTCCACGCCTCCGACCCGGACTTCACCTTCCAGGACCGCGAGGAGGACTACCCCGAGCAGTGGCTGGAGTACGACAAGGCCGGCAGACCCAGGCTCAACTCCTACTATCGCAAGTGGCGCGTCTCGCGGTTCGATGTCGGGCCGGACGGCTCGACAGGAGCCGGTAGCCCCGCTTGGTTCCTGCCCGGCAAGTTCCGCTTCTGCCTGCGCTGCGGGACTCCACAGGGCGGTGCGGCTCGGGACCGGACCCGGCTGGCCTCCCTCTCCGCCGAGGGGCGTTCCTCAGCCACGACCGTGCTTACCGCGAGCGCGTTGCGCTGGATGCACGGCGCCGAGTCTTCGATGGAGCCCTTCACACGCAAGCTGCTGGGCTTCAGCGACAACCGTCAGGATGCCGCGCTCCAAGCCGGCCACTTCAACGACTTCCTCTTCGTCTGCCTGACGCGGGCAGCATTCCTGGGCGCCCTCCAGGCGGCCGGAGCAGACGGACTGGGTAGCGACGAACTGGGCCTGGCCCTCCAGAGGGCGCTCGGCTTCGACCAGCCTGGGCCCGACATCCGCGCCGAGTGGCTGCTCGAGCCCAAGCTCCGCGGCTTCAACCTCCAGCAGGCCGAGCGGACCCTGCGCGAGGTGCTGGCTTACCGTGCCTGGTTCGATCAGCGCCGGGGCTGGCGCTACACCAACCCGAACCTGGAGCAGCTCGACCTGGTCCAGGTCGAGTACCAGGGGGTGGATGCACTGGCGGCCGACGACGAGCTGTTCGCTGAGGCCCACCCGATCCTGCGCGGGGCGCCACACGAGATTCGCGCAGCCGTCTACCGCGAGCTGCTCGACTACATGCGCCAGATGCTCGCCATCCGCAGCCAGGTGCTGGAGTCCACCTGGATCGAGCAGATGGCCGCGAGATCCCACAGCCAGCTCCGCCAGCCTTGGGGCCTCGGCGCCGATGAGCGGCCCCTAGGTGCGCGCTGGCTCATGATCACGGCGCCGCGACGCCGCCGAAGCACGTTGCGGGACATGGACCTGATCGTGCGTGGAGGCTCACGCAGCGGCCTGGGCAAAAAACTGAAAGCCTCAGTCCTTTGGGGTGGCGACAGGGCCATCCGCGACCTGAAGTCGGCGGAGTTCGACAAGCTGGTCGAGAGTCTGCTCGACGCTGCCAAGGAACATGGCCTGATCTCCGAAGAGAACACTCCCTTCGACGAAAACGGCTGGCGTCTGAGCGACGCCTGCATTCGCTTCTTCCCGAAGGTTCCCTCCGAGGGTGGCGCGCACGGCACCGAGAACGCCTTCTTCATCGATCTCTACTCGAACCTCGCGGCGATGCTCCGCACGCCTCTCCATCCCCTCTTCGGCTTCGAAGCCCGCGAGCACACGGCCCAGGTATCCGCCGACAAACGTGGCATCCGTGAGGAGCGCTTCCGCTACGGTTCCAAGGAGCGCGAAGAGCTGCAGAAGAAGGAGAAGGAGCTGCGCGAGGTGGGAGAGAGCCCTCGCTTCCTGCCGATCATCTTCTGCTCGCCCACCATGGAGCTGGGCGTCGACATCTCCGCGCTGAACGTGGTTCACATGAGGAACATGCCGCCTACGCCGGCGAACTACGCCCAGCGCAGCGGGCGTGCCGGGCGCAGCGGGCAGGCGGCGCTCGTAATCAGCTACGCCTCCTCCCAGAGCCCACACGACCAGTACTTCTTCCGCGATCCGCGGGCCATGGTCTACGGGGAGGTCCACGCCCCGCTGCTGGACCTGGCCAACCGGGATCTGATCGACAGCCACCTACAGGCCGTCTGGCTCGCCTGCGTGGATCGGCCACTCGATCCCAGCATCGCCAACCTGCTGGTGCTCACTGACCCTGACCGGCCCCTGGAGCCCGAGGTCAAAGATCCGATGGAGCAGGTCCGCGTGGCGCGGCTGGCGACGGAGCGCATCCGCAGCGTGCTCGACTCCGTGGCCGACGACCTTGTGCCTCAGCAGGCTCCGTGGTTCACGGATCGAGACACCTACGCCGACGCTATCGTCGCATCTACCGTGGGGCGCTTCGATAAGGCCTTCAAACGCTGGCGCGAACTCTTCTCCGCCGCCGAGGCCCAGCGTGACGCCGCCCGCCGCACGATGGACGACTACTCCGCCCCCCATCAGGAGAAGCGCGCCGCCCAGAGTCGCCACGCCCAGGCCATCGACCAGCTCAACCTGCTCCAGCGGGGGAGCAGCGCGTATTCCAGCGACTTCTACACCTACCGCTACCTGGCCACTGAGGGATTCCTGCCCGGCTACAACTTCCCGCGGCTCCCGCTGATGGCCTACATCCCCTCCACCACCGACGGCCGTGGCCGACAGACCTACCTCCAGCGCCCCCGCTTTCTGGCCCTGTCCGAGTTCGGCCCCCGCAGCCTGGTCTACCACGAGGGCCGCGCCTACCGGGTCGTGCGCGCGCTCCTGGCCCTGAACAACCGCGACGTGGCCACCCCGGATCGACGCCTGCCCACCAAGACCATCCGAATCTGCACCCACTGTGGAGGAGGGCACTTCGACGACGAGGCCTCCATGTGCCACGCCTGTGGCAAAGCACTGGGCGAAGCCGAGATCGTGGCCAACCTCTTCCGGATCGAGAACGTGGCCACAGTGCCGACCGAGCGGATCACCGCCAACGACGAGGAACGCCAGCGCCAGGGCTTCGAGCTCCAGACCACTTTCCGCTGGGCCATTCGAGACCAGGAGCCCGATG
>CALDOK010000401.1 GCA_937912125.1 uncultured Pseudomonadota bacterium | reverse complement strand
AGGCGGGCCATGAAGGTCTTGCCGCAGCCGTAGCCGCCCCGCAGGAACTTGATGGCGCCCTCGCCATCGGCGGCCAGGTCGAGCTGGCGGTGCAGCTCGCCGCGCTGCTTGTCGATGCCCTCGGCGAAGGCGTCGATGCCACGCTCGGGCACCAGGCCGTTGCGCAGCTTCTCGAAGATGTGGTCGATGTCGCGTCGGGTCAGCGTGCTCATCGGGATGCTCCCTCACGGACGTAGCGCTTCACGCCGGCGATGGCGTCGATGCGCACCTCGAACGGGGCCTTGGCGGCGAAGCTCTCGAAGCTGCGGGAGAAGCTGCGCACAGCGCGGGGGCTACCCAGCATGCGCACCGCCTCGGCTTCGGTGACAGCGCCGTGGACCGCCAGGTGCTCGAACAGCTCCCGCACACCCTCGGGCAGCTCGGCCAGCCAGCTGCGGTCGGAGGGGCTGGGCGAGGCTGGCGTCTCGTCGGCAGCGATTTGCCCTGCGACCGAGACGGGAAAGCGCCCGTCCACCACACAGGGGGCGACGTCGGCCACCGCGCTGGGGTGGTACAGCTCCACGCGCACCCGGGCCTGTCCGGGGCCGGTGAGCTCGAAGAACAGCTCGAAGGGCTCGCCCACGCGGGCCTGGATGGCGCCCGAGGCCAACTCGGCGCCGCCGCGGACGTGGCACAGCTTGACCTGGACCTGGGCATCGTCGGCCGGGCGCAGGCCCAGCTCGACCATCCGGGCGCCGCCGAAGGCCAGCGCGCGCTGCGAGACCATCTCCAGGCGCCCCACCAGGCAGTGCATGCCCATCACGGGCTCGCGGGCCTCGCCTGAAGCCTCGTAGCTGCTGGTGTCGCCGCCCGCGGGGCGGTGGTGCACCACGGTGAGCACGGGGATCACGCGCTCCTGAAGGCTGTTGCCACCGTGCACGAAGCCGCCGGTGCGCTTGCCGGTGTCGAACACGGCCACGCTCTCGGGGAGCATGAGCTGATCCTGGCTGTCCTCGTAGCCGAGCTCGGCCAGGGGCACGCGGACCTCGCCCCGATGGTCGGCGGCCACGGGGGAGATCACATGGCGACGGCTGGGGTCGATCTTGCGGCCGTGGGTGAGCGCCTGGTGGCCCGTGTCGTCCAGCAGCAGGAAGCCGTGGTCGGCGGTGATCACGAAGCGGCTCACGCCGGCCTCGCGGAGCAGGCGCCAGGCCGCCCGCAGATCCTGCAGGACCGTGTCGAAGGCCAGCAGCCCTGATCCGGCCTCGCCGGCCTTGTCGATCTCCTGGCTGTGCACCACCACCAGCCGGGCGCGGGCGATGCCCAGCTTGAGGCTGGTGGTGTCTCGCTTCAGCACCTCGGCCAGGGTGAGCCGGGGGCAGGTGGCACCACCCGCGCGATCCGCCATGGCGCGCTGACGGGTGTCGGGGTCGTGGACCCTGAACTCGCCGGTAGAGAAGCCCGTGATGCGCTTGTCGGCGATGTGCGGGCGCAGCCGCCCGTTGCTGGCCACCGGCGCCAGCACGTTCATGCCCACCTCGGTGACGGTGGGCAGCTCGGCGTAGCGCGCGCGGAGCTGGGCGGAGGTGCCCGCGGCGCCCTCGATGGCGGAGAACAGCTCGGTGGCCATCTCGAAGCGCAGGGCGTCCACCATGAACAGGGCGGTGGTGCCGCTCTCCTGGGTCCAGGGCCGCACGATGTCGTCGAACAGGGTGCGCTGCTGCAGGCTGGCCGGGGGCAGGAAGCCCTGCTGGCGGCACAGGCGGCTGAAGTCCCGGGCCCAGTGGTCGGCCCAGGTACGCCACAGGGTGCGCAGCCCGTCCAGCCGTGCCCGCAGGATCTCGAAGGCCGGGAGCTGCAGGCCGAGCAGAGCCGCGCGGCGCTGCTCGAGCTGGCGGTGGGCGTGGTCTACCTGGGCACCGGCCGCGACGTAGCGCTCGAGGGCCTGCTCGAGGCTGCGGGCGCCCAGCTCGGGGCCCGCGGTGGTCAGGGCGACCCCCAGGCGCGCGGCATCCTGCACCAGCTGCCAGGCTTTGAGCCGCATGAGGTTCTGACGCAGCCAGAAGGAACCGCCGTCGATGCGGGTGGAAGCCCACTGCAGGGCCTCGGCCCAGCGTTCGTCCTCGAGGGCGTCCAGCGCGTCGTGGAGGATGCGATCCTCCTCGAAGCGGAAGGTGTCGATCTCACCCAGTTCGGCGGCGTGGGCCTGGTCGATCTCGGCGTCCAGCCAGACCTCGGTGTCGTCTGCGGTCTGCTCGTAGAAGTCGGGGTGACGGTCGCGCAGGTGGGTCGCCAGGGTGCGGCACGCCTCGGCCACCTGCTTGGGCAGGGTCTTGGCCGCCTGCAGGCGAGGCTCCACCGGGTCGCGGTCCAGGTCGTCCACGTACTCCACCACCAGCGCCCAGCTCGCGGCGGTGAAGGCCACATCGTTGACGTGCAGCTTGCCGCTAGGCGCGGTGGTCTCACGCCAGGCATCGGGCAGGCCCAGGCTCGCGCCGAGCTGCGCCCACACCGCGGCCTGGGCCTGGGGATCGTCCAGGCGCTGGGCCACGAAGCCCTTGCCCAGCAGGTCGTCGAGCAGGGCCGTGGGCGCCATGGCCCGCAGCAGGGCGGACAGCCCGCTCTGGTCATCCTCGAGCAGGGCCGCCAGCCAGCGGTCGGCGTCGTCCAGGCTGGGGGTGCCCTGGGCCTGGAAGGCGGCGATCTCGTCGGGCTTCACCCGGCCTGCGGCCGCATCCGTGATCAGGGTGCCGATGGCCTTGCGGTAGCGCGCACCGGCTGCGTACAGCTCGAGCAGCGGGGTCTGGCGCACGGTCTCTTCGTTGAAGCCGGGCAGGTGGATGACCAGCTGGGTCTTGTCTACGCCCCCGGCCAGCTTCTCGACCTCGAGCATCAGGGCCAGGTGGCTGCCCCGCCAGGCGTGGACGGCGTAGGGGAGCTCTCCCGCGGTCCGACGTGCGGCCAGGGCGTCCACGAAGGCGCTGTAGTGGTCGTCCAGGTCCAGCCAGAGCACCACGCCGTGGCGGCGCACCCAGGTGCGCAGGTCGGTCTCGAGGGTGGTGGAGACGGGGGGGGGGGCTGACGACATCAAAGGATCTCCTCCCCCTTGAGCCGTCGGAACGCAACGTCCGAGAACGCCGATGCTGGGAGCACAACGGCCGACAGCATGAGCACTCCGGCGACCATGGCCTCAGGCTGGAGCTGGTAGATGTTGCCCCCGAACACCAAGGCGGACGAGAGCGCAGATACGAAAACCACGAAGGAGACGCCGAGAGATATCCCTGCGCGCTGCACCAGGTTCCTTGCCCTCAGTGCCTTGCCATTCCCAAAATTCCAGATCTCGCGAGTCAGGGTGCCGATCAGAGACGAGATGATGACCACCGCGGTGAACACCAAGATGG
Source organism: uncultured Pseudomonadota bacterium (assembly GCA_937912125.1). GTDB lineage: Bacteria > Myxococcota_A > UBA796 > UBA796 > JAFGLY01 > CALDOK01. The sequence goes on along the minus strand of CALDOK010000401.1, from coordinate 1,086 downwards.
GGCTACCCGCTTCGCCGTAGTGGAGCAGCGTGGCCCATGCCCCGAGCAGCAGCAGTAGGGTCGACACGAGCCAGAGCAGCGGACCGGAGGATGTTCGATAGGGGTTGTGCTTGACCAGGAGCTGGCAAAGCTCGATGACACCAGCTGGGCTGTCGTGACTCCATGGGTTCTCGAGTACGTTGAGTGCTCCGTTCGGTAGACCGGATGATTCCAAGAATCGGCGTTCGCTCACCCACACCTCGCGAGCGGTGCCGCCAAAATGCGGGACAGGCACGACGGGCTTGTGGAGAAAGGAGGCCCCGTAGCCGATCCTCTCCGACCCCTCTCCGCCACAGACGAACAGCACGACATCGGACTCGACAGCTCTATTCAGGCTGTTGGTGGTCCATCGCGGCCCCGTTGAGCGTCGCTGCTCGAACTCGACTCCTTCCGGTCGGTACGGTTTGGTCGACGTCTCGGAATCAAGCGGCACGACAGGTTGGTACTGGATGACCTTCAGCCCGGGCCTCGCGCGTCGGGCCTCCTGTGCGAAGCCTTCGAGGAAGAAGCGATCCGCGACGACGGTGCTCTTCCCGGGGCCGGTGACTAGGGTGTGTCGGCATCTGGCACACTCCGCTCCCAGGGCTCTACAGGCGTCCGCGAATCCACTCCCTTCGGGATCAGGGTGCGAGCCTACCACCGCGATTTTCAGCGCACTCATGGCAGAAAGGACCTCTTGTTGAGCGGTGACGCCTCGCGCACGATGTAGACCTCGATGCTCGAAGCGCGGGGGAGGGCGGGGGAAACGGGTGTGTCAGGGCTCATTCCTCGCCGTCCTCGTCGTCGAGGTCTACCGTGGGCTCGTCCTCGTTTTCATCCAGCGCCGCGAACAGGTTCGGTGCGGGCACCAGCGCCTTCACGATCTGCTCCCGGTCTTGCACCTTGTCAGGATGCGCCGCCTCGAAGGCTGCACGGGCCGCGGGCTCGTCGGGGGCGAGCAGGTGGAACTCGAGGCCTTGCTTCTCGGAGAGCTTCAGCTCCAGCTGCCAGCAGGCATCAGGGATGGTGGACCACAGGCCGGGCTCGAGCAGGGTCAGCTCGGGCACG
>CALDOK010000400.1 GCA_937912125.1 uncultured Pseudomonadota bacterium | reverse complement strand
CAGGCAGGCAGGCAGGCAGGCAGGCAGGCAGGCAGGCAGGCAGGCAGGCAGGCAGCCTGTGGCCTGCGCGGTGGCCCTATGGCTCCACAACCTGAACGCACGGAACCCCGCCACCCAACAGGGGGACGGGGCTCGGGGCTGCGAGATCGACCCTGACTACTTCAGCGCCTCGGTCAGCATGGGGCAGATGGTGAAGATGTCACCGACAATGCCGTAGCTGGCGAACTGGAAGATGGGGGCGTCCGGATCCTTGTTGATGGCCACGATCACCTTGGACGTGCGCATGCCAGCCAGATGCTGGATGGCACCGGAGATGCCGCAGGCGATGTACAGGGACGGGTTGACCACCTTGCCGGTCTGGCCCACCTGCTCGCCGTGGGGGCAGAAGCCTGCATCCACAGCGGCGCGGGAGGCGCCGGGGCTGGCGCCGATCGCAGCAGCCAGCGGCCGGATCAGCTGATCGAAGCCCTCGGCCGACTTGACCGCACGGCCGCCGGAGACGATCAGGTGAGCCTCGGTGAGGTCCACGACGTTGGAGCTTGGAGCCAAGGTCTCGACCACGGTGGTCTGGACAACGCCCACGCTGACGACCAAGGCCTCGACCCCACCCGGCGCGGCGCCTGCAGTCGGAACGAAGGAGTTGGGCCGAGCCGTGAAGATGGCCGGGCTGGACTTGACCGTGACGTCGAACAGGGCCTTGCCGGCGTAGACCGGACGACGGCCCACCACGGCGCCGCCTTCGGCCCGCAGCTCGACCACGTCGGCTGCCATGCCGACCCCCAGGCGCGCAGCCAGGCGGGGCATGACGTCGCGGGCGACCATGTTGGCCGTGGCCAGGATGAGGTCGGGCTGGACCTTGGCGACCGCGGCTGCCAGAGCTGCGACCCAGGGCTCGGTGTTGAAGGTCCCGAACTCGGGGCCATCCACAGTGAGAACCAGATCGGCAGGCAGGCCTTCGCCGCTGGACGTGCCGATGGCCAGCGCGGACACAGTGCCGCCCAGCTCACGGGCCTTGGCCACCAGCTCGAGGGCCGTGGACTTGAAGATCCCAGCGTCGTGATCGGCGAGAATGAGAATACCAGGCATGATGTGCTCCTTTTCGCCCTAGAGGACCTTGGCTTCGGTACGAAGCAGGTTGACCAACTCGGCGACCACCTCGGCCGGCTCGCCCTGGAGGATGCGGCCAGCAGGCCGCTCCGGGGGGAGGGTCCAGTTGGCGTCGACGACCATGGGCTCGCCCACAGCCACACCGAAGTCACCCGCCGTCTTCTTGGCGATGGGCTTGCGGCGGGCCTTCATGATGCCGGGCAGGGAGGCGTAGCGCGGGGTGTTGAGCGCCTTGTCGGCAGACAGCACCGCGGGCAGCGCGCCCTTGACGACCTGACGCAGGCCGCCGCCGATGTCGCGGGTAGCCTGGAAGGCACCACCATCGATGGACAGCTCGGAGATGACCAAGGCCTGGGGCCAGCCCAGGAGCTCGGCCACCATCGCGGGGACCTGTGCGTTGTCGTTGTCCACCGCCTGCTTGCCGGCGATGAGCATGTCGACGCCCTCGGCCTTGGCCGCGGCCGCGAGGACCTTGGCGATGGTGAGGCTGTCGGCTCCCTCGAGCGCGGGATCGTCGATCCACAGCCCGGTGTCGGCGCCGCGAGCCAGCCCGTCACGGATGCGCTGGTCGTTGCCGGCGCCGCCGATGGAGATGACCACCACCTGGTTGGCCTTCTTGGCGTCCTTGAGCTTGAGCGCTTCTTCGAGGGCGTGCTCGTCGTAGGGGTTGATCTCGAGCTTCACGCCACCGGTTTCGATGCCAGTGCCGCCAGCGTTGATCTTGATGCGGGTGTCCGTCGCCGGTACCTGCTTGAGCAGAACTCCAATTTTCACGGTGTTCCTCCCGGAGTTTGGGTCAGTTCGCGATGCCCTTGATGAAGATGTCAGCGACCGTATCGGCCGCGGCATCGAGGTTGAAACGAGGCTTCCCACGAGCCAAGACCCATTGCATGGCCAGCTCGTCGAGGGCCCCGAAGAAAGCCCACTTTGCGGTGAAGATGTCGATGTCGGCTCGCACCTTGCCCGCCTCTTGCCCTTCTCTCAGAATCCCGGCGAATGCCCCCAGGTACTGCCACAGGGGCTTGGGCCGGTATTCCTTGAGGAACTTGTTGGAGAGCCGGAGCTCCACCTGCAACACCTCGGCCAAGGCGCGCTCTTTCTGCACCAAGCTGAAGTGGTAGCGCGCGAAGGCGCGGATGCGATCGAATGGATCCTCGATGCCCTCGAGCTCTCCCGCCAGGCCCGCATTGATGGCCTGCATCTTCTCCTCGAAGATGGTGAGCAGGAGGTCTTCCTTGTTGCGGAAGTAGAGGTAGATGGTCCCGTCGGCTACGCCGGCCTGAGAGGCGATGTCGGTGACCCGCGCCTGATGGAAGCCTCGGTCGGCGAAGACCCGAATGGCAGCATCGATGATGCGAACCCGCTTCTCACCTCGGCTACCGCCACCACGCTCGGGCATCTGTGCCGCTCCTGCAGGTTCGAGATCGAGTGAATGAGGGCTCATTCACGTAGCGTATGCCCCCGGGGGGCGCAAGGGCAGCGAGCCTGGCTCAGCGAGCGGCCAGCCAGCGCTCGACCTGGCCGATGATGTCGGTATCCGGCACCTTCTCCCAGTCCCTGAGGAACGCGGCGTTGCCCTTGTCGGTCAAGGGGTGGTCGAACAGCTGCCGCAGCACCTTGAAGGGCACGGTGGCCACATGGGCGCCGGCCAAGGCGGACTGGATGAGGTGCTCCGGGTGGCGGATGGAGGCCGAGAGGACCTCGGTCTGCAGGGCTGGGTAGTTGTCGTAGATGGCCACGATCTGGCGGATCAGCTCCATGCCGTCGGCGCTGATGTCGTCGAGCCGGCCCACGAAGGGGGAGATGTAGGCGGCGCCGGCCTTGGCGGCCATCAAGGCCTGACCGGCCTGGAAGCACAGGGTGACGTTGACCGGGATGTTCTCGGCCGCCATGATCGCCGTGGCCTTGATGCCCTCGGGCAGCAGCGGCACCTTGATGACCACGTGGGGGCTGATCTGGGCCAGCAGGCGCCCCTCGCGCACCATGCCCGCAGCGTCCTGGGCGATCACCTCGGCGGAGACCGGGCCCTGCACGATCTCGCAGATCTCGTGAATGGTGGCCACGAAGTCCCCACCTTCACGGGCGATGAGGCTGGGGTTGGTGGTGCAACCATCGATGACGCCCCACGAGTGGGCTTCACGGATCTCGGCCAGGTTTGCGGTGTCGATGAAGAGCTTCACGGGGTCCTCCTGAGGGGGCTGTTCGAGGAGGTTCAGCTATCCCCTTTGCAGGCCCGGGGCCGTGACAGAACACCCACCGGCGCCGGGCGCGGCCAGGCGACCGAGGGACCCAGGGCGCGGTGCTGCGCCAAGAAGCTCACGCCAGTGCGAGGATCTACGGCGCCGGGCAGCACATCCTCGAGGGGCTGGACCACAAAGCTGCGCTCGGCGATGCGCGGATGGGGCAGGTGGAAGCCATCTTCGTCCACCACGAGCCCCTCCATCCAGAGCAGATCCAGATCCACGGCGCGATCGCCCCAGCGCTGTCCCTGGCGCCTCCCGAGCCGTCGCTCGAGACGCTGGCAGCATGCCAGCAGCGACCAGGGCTCCAGGGTGGTCCGGAGCAGCGCCGCGCCATTGAGGAAGGGGTTGCGGGCCACGCCGCCCCACGGGGGGGTGCGGTACAGCCGGCTGCACCCCAGCACCCACACGCCGCGCTCGAGGGCGAGCATACGCACCGCGAGCTCCAGTCGCGCGCGGCGGTCGCCCAGGGACGCGCCCAGGCCCACCACGGCGAGGAGCGACGGTGCCCCAGCCATCAGCGTCGCATCAGCAGCGATCGCTCGGTCTTGCGGGCACTCTCTGCCTCCTCGGCCTCACGGATGTTCGATCGCACCACGCCATCCGCCGCGAGCACCCAGCGCCCGCCCATGGGATCGGGCGGCAGCGGGTGGCCGAGCTCTTCGAGGTCTGCAGGTTGGGCGATATCGACGCCGAACCGCTGCCTGTATTGCTCGCGCGCCGCCTCGAGCGCCTGGACCCAGCGATCGTGGTGCAGCCGCTGGAGCCGCCCGTCGATCATCTGGAGGATGGCGGGATCGCTGGTGGCTTCGCGCTGCTCCTCGAGAAAGCGGATGGCCACAGGGATCATGTCCTGCCTGGCCAGCAGCCCCGCCGCAGCCACCTTGTACCACTGGGGCGCGCCAGGCTTGGCGGCGGCGATGGTGATCCACTCGGCCGCGGCCTGGGGATCGTTCCGGTGGAGGTAGTGGTTCATGCCCACGGCGAAGGGGAAGAAGGCGTCGTCAGGGAAGCTCGCCATTCCGAGCTCGAAGATCCGGTCGGAGGCGTCGATGGCGTCCATGCTCCGGAGCATGGTGCCGCCGTACTGGTAGGGCGTGCGCCAGGTCGGATCCAGGGCGGCGATGGCCTCGAGCATACCGGCGAGCCACTCGCCCCAGGCCGGGTCTGGATCCCGGCCGTGACGCTCCCCGAAGGTCAACACCGCCCGAACCCAGAGCAGGTCGGCCACCGGCTCGTGGAAGCCCAGGGTGGCCAGCTGGAAGCTGCTGGGGCTGGGAAGATAGAGCAGGGCGGTGTCCACGTCGGCCCGTTGCCGCCGCTCGTCCACCGAGCGCTGAGCCAGGTGAGCCAGGCCAGCCGCAACCAGCGCCAGCAGCAGCAGCAGCAGCTTGCGCATCAGGGCTGCTCCCGGGCTGGGATAGAGGCCGGGGACGGACCGCACAGCAGCCCCGCGCTCGCGGCGCGCGCCAGCTCTGGATGACCGCCGTGGTGGTACAAGAGCTGCATCTGGGAGTCCATGTCTCCGGGCCAGTCCGCGCGTGCCTCACGGTATCGCGCACAATCCCCCTCCACCACACCCCACGCCGCCAGCACCAGGCGGGCGCGGCCCTCGAGGTCGGCGTGCTCGAGCTCGCCCGCCAGCGCGACGGCCCGCTCCCAGCGACCGCTCATGACCAGGTAGGTGGCGTACTTGCCGCGGGTGATCGGGTCGCGACAGCCCAGATCCACGGCCTCACCAGCGACCTCCACCACCCGCTGGATGTCTCCCAGGGTGGCGGCGAGATCCATCAAGCGCGGGCACACCTCACGCTGAGGCGGCGAGCCTCGCAGGGCCAACAGGAACATCTCCGCGGCCTCCCCGCGGGCACCGTCCCGGTTCAGCACATGTCCGAGCCCCGCGTAGACGTAGGTGCAGGGAGTGTCTCGCGCCGCAGCCCGCCACAGGGTGACGTCGTCTTTCCAGTCCAACACGCGGGCGTGCAGGATCAGGAACCAGGGCACGACCACCAACAAGGCCACACCCGCCCAGCGGAGCCGCGCCCGAGGCAGGGCCTGGAGCGTGGCGGCCAGGGCGAGCCCCAGGCCCGCCAGGGACAGGTAGAGGTAGCGCTCGCCGAACAGCCCCTTGTCCGCCACCGCCACCAGCGAAGGCGCCACAGCCAGGGCGGCCCACCCCAGCCCCACCAGCGCCAGGCGCTGGCGACGGATCAGCGAGCCGACCACCAGCAGCGCACAGACCGCCAGGCCCACCAGCAGCGCGGGGGTGGCCAGGCTCCAGCCCACCAGATCGCGGCCCACCGACAGCGGCCACGGCCAGACCAACAGGCTGCCAGCCAAGGCGGCCAGCTCTGGCAGCTTGCGCCCCAGCAGGACCCAGCCGACCTGGGGGGGTGCCGCCGCGGCATTCACTCCCGCCAGGCCCCGGGCTGCCAGGTGCAGCGCCACCGCTCCCCACAGCACGGCATGCCGAGTCCAACCCCGCGGCCGCCCGTGCTCGGCCAGATCCAGCAGGAGCAGGAACAGGGGCAAGAGCAGCGTGCTCTCCTTGGACAGGACCGCGCCCACCGCCAGCACGGCCCCCAGCCCCAGCCTCCAGGGAGCAAGCCCCAGGGGCCTGAGCAGCAGCAGGGCCCCCAGCAACAGCGCCGCCCCCATCAGGTCGTTCCGCGCCGCGATCCACACCACCGCCTCGGACTGCAGCGGGTGCAGCGCGAACAGGGCGGCCCCCAGCAGGGCAGGCAGAGGCTGGGTGAGGATGACCAGCAGCCGGTGCAGGAACCAGACCGCCAGCAGGTGCCAGGCCAGGCTGTGGAGGTGGTAGAGCGCGGGGGAGGTGCCCGCCAGCCGCCAGTCCAGCGCCAGCGACAGGGACATCAGCGGCCGGTAGTAGCCGGAGGCCGTGCCGCTGTCGGCCGTGGCCCACAGGTCCTGCCCGAACAAGCTCCCGGCCCTGCCCAGCTCCTGGATGGCCTGGTTGTAGACCACCAGCGCGAAGTCGTCGAAGACGAAGCCCGCGCGAAGGGACCCGGCATACGCCGCCGCGGTCAGCGCGCACAGCAGCAGCCCGTGAACCCACGAGGGACGGAGCCAGGGATGGAGTGAGGGGGGCATGGACCCAAATGCTAACTAGAATCGCCAGGTCCAGTACAGGTCGGCGGAGCTGGTGCCCTGATCGCCGGTGACGATCTCGGCGTTCCAGGCCCGCGAGATGGTCCAGTCCATGGTCACCTCGGTGATGTTCTCACCCGCCTCCACCTCGGCCCCCGGTTCCAGCGCGACGGTGAGGAAGATGTCGTCCCCGAACGCGCGACCGGCCTTGTACGACCCGCCCCCGATCTCGACCATGTCCACGATGTGCCCTCCACCGCCCTGCCGCTCCAGCTCGCCCATCAGCACCCCCGAGGCGATGGAGAGCAGCGAGGCGTTGCCCTGGGCCTGCCCGCTGGAGAGTTCGCCCAGCGGGGCGCCCAGCAGCAGGATGGAGACGATGTCGGTCTCGTCGGGGTAGCTCTCGGACCGGAAGCCCAGGCCCATCTCCCCCAGGCTGCCCGTGATGTCCACCGCCACCTCTCCGTAAGCCCCAGCGTTGTGGACGGCCTCGAGCCGCAGGATGGGATCGAAGGGATCGTCGCCCACGAACGAGATCACCCCATCTCCCAGCGCGAAGCGGGAGCCCAGGATGTCCGCTCGACCCCACACCGGCTCCACCTCTCCCAGCACCGTGAGCTGCCCGTGGTGGAAGCCCACGTCCAGCAGGCCGTCCAGCCGCGCCTCGAGGGCGATGCTCAGGGCCGAGGCCCACAGGGCGCCCAGCTTGTCATCGAAGGGCATCTCCACCTTCACGGTGGTGGCCCGCGCGAGGTCCAGCCTGAGGTCCACCAGCATGTCGCTGTAGACAGGGGGCTCGGGCACAGGCTTCAGGGGCGCGGCGGCCAAGCCCCGGTGAATCTGCAGCCGAGGGTCGAGCTCCAGGGTCCCGCTGTAGAGAAACATGGCATCGTCCAGCACGAAGCGCGCGTCGGACACGGCCACATCACCGTCGATGGTGAGGGCCGGCCAGCGGCCCGAAGCCTCGAAGTCCCCCGAGAACCCGAGCCGGTAGCGGGTGGTGTCGATGGCCCAGAAGCGGTCGGCCTCACCGCGCAGGTCCACCGCGTCGGGCACCCAACCATCGAGCATGGCCGAGCCGCTGAGCTCGAGGGTGCCCCAAGGCACGTCCACGCGCCGGTCACCGACATAGGCGGGCCGGGAGCGCAGCCCCAGCTCGTCCAGCTGCACCAGCTTGCCGTCCACCCCCGCCCGGAGCCGGATCTCTTCGTAGCGAACGCCCAGGTCGGACAGGACCAGGCTGCCGCCGTCCATGGTCAGCCGCAGATCCGCCAGTGGATCCATGGCCGAGCCGCTCACGCGCCCTTCGATCCGCAGCAGGCCCTGCACGTCCTCGGCCTCACTCGCCAGGGCTACCAAGGCGCCCAGGGGTACCCCGACGCCCCCGATGTTCAGGTCCAGGTCCGACCTGGCCAGGGACGCCTCGAGGCGCCCTGGATCCGCCAGATCGAGATCGAGGGGCACATAGCCGGACAGCTGCAGGCCGCCCCCGCCCGCAAAGCCGAGGACCACGCCGAGGTCATAGCCACCCTCAGCGGGCATCACGGAGACCAGGGCCGGCGCCACATCCACCTCGCCCACCCTGGCGCCCACCAGCTGCAAGGCCCCCGAGATCGTGGGGCGCATGGGGTCACCATGGATCTGCAAGCCGCCACCCAGGCTGCCCTTGATCCCATCGGGCAGCGCAACCACCCGACGGAGCACGTCGGTGGAGATGCCCAGCGGCACCAAGCTGGCCTCGAGATCGTCGACCCAGGTGTGCGCATCCGCGAGCTCCAGGGCGGCCGTGCCCTGGGGCCCCGGAGCCCCGAACAGGGCCGCGACCTGCTGATGCACCACCTGGGGTAGATCGGTCCTGGCGCTGGCCACCACCTCGGCCTGGCGCAGCATGTGCTGGGCCACCACCAGCTCGAGCTCGGCCCGGCTCCCCTCCTGGTGCAGATCCAACTCTACCCGCACGCGCTGGGCGTCCTCACCCAGGGGCAGATCCACCGCGCCGGTCACCGCCAGGGTGCTGGCGGCCGGAGTCCCGCCCACCCTGGCGTGGGCAGAGAGCTGCGCGGGGGGGAGCGGCTGCAGCTCGAGGAGCCGGCCGAAGCGCTCGATCTCTCCAGGGGCGATCAGGAGATCCATCTCCCACGGGGCCAGCGGGTCCAGCGCCACGCCCGCGACACTCAGGCCGAGGGGCAGCCTGCCCGAGGCGAAGATCATGGAGGAGGAGGACCACAGAGGGGCCGCCTGATCCGCTGCCTCCGCCACGCCCGGTGTCTCCGGCTCCCAGCTGCGCTCCACCTCTGCCGGGGAAGGCTCCGGGATGTCGAGCTGGAAGCCGAGCTCCCGTCCATCTCCGCTCAACACCAGCCGAGCATCCAAGGCCCGCACGCTCCCAGGGAGCACCAGTCCCTCGACCTCGGCGGAGCCCGCCAGGGCCAGGGCGTCGGTGCTCCCGGTGACCTGCAGGGCCAGGCGGGTGGCGCCCCGGAGCCCCCGGGGCAGGCCGGGGAAGATGGGCGTGAGGGGATCGAGGGTGAAGTCCGAGACCATCAAGCGCAGATCCACCGGACCGCCCGGGTCGAAGTCACCCATGCCCCACAGCAGGGCATCGCCCGACCGCAGCTGCAGCCTGAGGCCCCGCAGCCCGCCCTCTACCAGGGTAGCTCTCACCGGCTCCACCGCGCGCCAGGCGGTCTCGGCGGTGGGTGCGAGGTACAGGGTGGGCACCTCGAGGGTTCCGGCGGCCAGATCCATGCCCAGCTCCAGCTCGAGCACCGACCGCTCCCCCTCCCGCGCCTGAGCCTGCAGGGTCAGGCTGTCGCCCACCAGCCCAAGACGACCCGCGGCGCGATCCGCCCGCAGGGCCGGCGTGATGGAGCTGGGAGCCTCGATCTGGCTGGCGTCGAAGCCGACGCTGAGCTCCAGGGGGCCGTCCACGGGCACGCCACCGCCCACCACGGCCCGGACCTCTGCGACGGCCAGCACCCCGTAGCCGATGCCGGCTGCGGCGAGCTCGGCCTGCCAGGCCAGGGTGCCATCGGGTTCCATGCCGAAGCGCCAAGGCCCCTGGGCGCTCCGCACCGTCGCGCCCTGGCCGGCGACGGACAGGGCGGACATGACGCCCTCCGCCTGCAAGGCGCCGCCCCCGTAGTGGAGGCTGAACGGGCTGGCCAGGCTGCCAGCGACCACCAGGCCGCCGTAGCCAGCCCCGCTCACGGCGGCGTTGCCATCCACGGTGGCGTCCAAGCCCTCGTCCGCGATCCGCAGGCTGGCGCTGCCCGAGGCCCGCGCCTGGCCCCCGAGACCCGTCACGCCGAAGCGGCCGAGATCCGCCAGGGGCACCCGCTCCAGCCGGTAGCCCAGCTGTAGCGCTGCGGTGGCGGGATCAGCCTTTCCCTGCAGGCTGCCGCGTCCCAGGGAAGAGGCGAAGGCCACCTGATCGAGCCACAGCAGCCCCTGGGCCGCCCGAGCCTTGACGCTCAAGCCGTCGAAGCCCACCCCCCAGGCCACGCCGGGCTCGAGGGCCAGCCCCAGCTCAGCCTCGAGGCCGTCGGGCCAGCGGACGCCCACGCCACTGGCGAGCAGGCCGCCGTGGAGCACGAAGGGCTCGGGCAGAGCCTGGACGAAGCGATGGGGCTGGACGGCGTCGAGCCGAGCCTGGACCACCCAGCTGAGCTCCGGCGCGACCGTGTTGGCGCCCAGCCCCAAGCGCAGGATGCCCGCGTCCTGGGGGCAGTGCAGGGTGGCCTGCAGCTCCAGGGCTCGAGGGGGCCCCTGCAGCTCGGCCTCGAGGGCGAAGGGGCCCGCGACCCCCAGCTCACCGGTCAGGAAGGCCAGCTCGTGGGGGAAGAGGTCGCGCAGCGCCAGCTCGAGGTCCATGCGGGGCTCGCCCCCCACACCCTCGACGCGGCCGCCGACGCCGGCCACGGCGCTGCCCAGCTGCAGACGGAGATCCTGCACGAGCAGGTCCTGCAGGGGAAAGTCCTGGTCACGGTCCACCAGCTGCACGGTGCCGCCCAAGCCGATGGGCAACCAGGCGGGCTCGTCCCCACCGGACTGGTAGCCAGCCTGAGCGGCCAGCACGACCCGATCCGCACCCAGCTCTCGGCCCTGCAGATCGAAGCTCAGGGCCAGCTCCAGGTCCTCGACCCACAGGCGCCGGCCCGAGCTGGCGTTGTCCTGGAGCTCGAGGTCGACGCGCCCGTCCACCACATGGGCGCGGGTCACGCGGACGCTCACCGGGGAGCCCTGCCAGGGCCCGCTGTCGGGCTCTTCGGCGTCCCCGCCCAGCCCCAGGGCCTCGAGCAGATCCACCCGACCCTCGGGGTCGACGCCGATGTCCACCCGGGGCTTCGTGAGCACCAGCCGGTCCACCAGCACCTCGCGCCGCAGCAGCGCCATGGGACGCCACGCCAGCTCGAGGGTCTCCACCGCCACCAGGGTGTCGCCGTCGTCGGCCACCAGCCGCAGCCCACGCATACGGATGTGACGCAGCAGATCGGTCTCGAGATCGCCCACCTCGAGGCTGGCCCCGGGCAGGAACAGATCCGCGGCCTCGATGGCCTGGCGCAGCAGCCAGCGATTGCCGGCGGGCGATCCCAGCAGCACGAACAGGGCCAGCAGTGCCATCAAGGGCACCACCACCAGCAACAACACCCACGAGCGAAAGCGCCGGCTGCGCAGCTTGTGGTGCACGCCCTGCTGGCTGGCGCCCGGGGTCATCAGAAGGCCTCGGACAGCGAGAAGTGCAGGTTCCAGCGCCGATAGGGATCGTCGAAGCGCGCGTCGTGATCCAACCGGTAGCCGAAGTCCAGCCGCACCGGCCCCACCGGCGTCTTGTAGCGGATGCCCCCACCCGCCGAGGGCAGGGGCAGCTGCTCGCGCATGGAGGCCCAGTCGGCCCAGGCCATGCCGATGTCGAAGAAGCCCACCACGCTCATGCCCCAGGCCACCGGCTTGCGCAGCTCGAGCGAGCCCAGGGCGTAGACCTGACCGCCGATGGGGATGGGCTCGGCGCAGCTGTGATCCGCGGTCACCGGCGAGTAGAACCGATCCTGCGCGGTGCCTTCCAGGCCCCTATCGATGGGGGCACGCTCGCAGATCCGCGGCCCTAGCTGGTCCGAGACCCAGCCCCGCACCGTGTTGCCCCCACCCACCCGGAAGCGCTCGGCGTAGGGCACCGAGGCCCGATCGCCGCTGCCGATGGGCTGCGCGAAGCCTCCGGCCAGACGCGTGGCCAGGGTGAGCCCGCCCTCCATGCGCAGCAGGGGCGCCAGTGAGGTGTAGGAGCGCAGATCGCCGTAGGCCTTCACGAAGTCGTACTTGCCGAACAGCGGCGCTCCGCCTTCGCCGATGAAGCCCCCCGCCATGCCCAGCGACGCCGCCGCATACAGGCCTCGGGTGGTGAACAGGGGGTCGTCCCGCAGGTCCCAGACCGCGGCCTCCTCGGCGTAGCTGAGGATGTAGGGCGCCGCCAGATCCAGCCCCAGCCGCGAGCTCTCCACGGTGGAGAGATCAACGTCCAGCTCGAGGAAGTCGAAGTAGCTGAGCTGGTAGGCCGTGGTGAAGGTCAGCTCTCCCAGCTCCCGCCGCGTGCCCTTGCCCGGCCGGAAGCTGCGGGCCACCGACGGCTGCCACGAGGGCTGGAAGAAAGTGTAGCCGGACTCGAGCCCCATCTCGTAGGCGAGCTCCTGCTTCATGGTCCAGCCCTGGCCGAAGATGCGGGGAAAGGTCAGCCCCAGGCTGCTGTCCACCACGGGGGCCCACTTCTGGAAGCCCTCTCCGGAGGCGATGCTGTCGTAGGTGGCGATGACCGCGGCGCCGACCTCGGTGTCCAGGTCCAGCTCGATCAGGCGCTCCATGAGGTTGACGTGCTCGAAGCCCACCGAGACGTGGGCGTCGGACTGGCCGCTCTCCACCCCCACGCCGCCGCCCAGCCGCAGCCTGCGGAACCGGGTCTCCGCCAGCTCCACCCTGACGGGCACCACCGCCGGATCCTCGGCCTGGTACACCGGGTTGACCTTGACCACCGAGAAGGCGCCCAGCGCGAAGAGGTTGCGGCGCGTGTCGTTCAGATCGCTGGCCTTGAAGGGGCGCCCGGACTCCATCTCCAGCTCGTCGCGGATCATGTACTCCGGCACGTGCTCGGAGCCCTGGACGGAGATCTCCCCGATGGTGCAGTCGACCCCCGGCTCCACATGGAAGGTCACGTCCACCGCGCGATCCTCGGGGTGTACATGGATCTCGGTGCTCAGCTCGACCCAGGCGTAGGAGTGCTCCCGCAGCCAGCTGCGGATGAGCGCCTCGGTGTCGTCCACCGCCTCGAGGGAGAAACGATCCCCCACCTGAACGGCCGCGTTGCGCTCGAGGTAGCGCCGATGGACCGTGCCTCCTCCCAGGTCCAGGCCCTCGAAGCGCAGCTCCCGCACCAGCGAGGGCTCACCCTGGTCCACATGACCGGTGATGGCGAGTACTGCTGGGCGTCGCCCCCGCGCCCGCCTGCGCTCGCGGATGTCCCAGCCCAGAAAGCGGGCGTCCAGGTAGCCGTTGTGGGCGTACCACAGCTCGATGCGCCAGGCGTCGGTGGCCAGGGTCTCCCAATCCAGGGGCACCGCCAGGCGGGGAAAGATGGGCGTACTCCAGACCCCCTTCTGCTGCTCCATGGCCTGCCGCACATGGAAGTCGCCCGTGCCATCCCAGACGTGGCCGTTGCCCTCGAAGCCGATGCCGCCCACCCGCTCCCGCAGCTGCGGACGGGTGGCACAGCCAACCAGGAGCAGGACAGCGAAGGCCAGCCCTGCCCGCGAAGCGCACTTGCCTGGCATGTGGAGAGACACGTCCGGAGGGCCACTCCCAGGAGGTTCGGGGGAACATAGCATCGAGCGTCAGGGCCACCTATGCCGCAGGGCCTCAGGGGCCCTGTCCAACGCCGCTGGTGAGGTTACAAAGGGCACATGAGCGACCACACCCCCGAACAGTCATCCACCGCCGCCGCCATCCGTGGCCTGCTGGTCTACCTGGCCATCGCGGCTCCCCTGGCCGCCGCGCTGTTCCTGTACTCAGCCGACCTGTTCGACGCCTACCATGGCACCGCCGCCTGCCACCGGCCGCTGCCTCGCAGCGACGGCGCGGGCGATCAGGTCATGCGCTTCGTGCTCGAGCGCCCGGGTTCCTCGGATCTCGAGCTGGTGCTCCCCACCGCGGCCTTCGCCGACCACACCCTGCCGCGCTGCGCCAGCGGCATCCCCCCTCGCACGCAGGTGGACGGTGCCCCCGAGGTCCACAAGAACACCTTCGAGCTGCAGTTCACGGTGGCCGGGCACCCCTGGCCCACCACCACTCCCGGGGATCTGCTCTTCCCGCTGCTGCTGCTGCTGCTCGGGCTTCCCCTTCGCAACTACCTGGTCACCGGCTCTCCGGTTCACCTGGCCGGTCGCTACACCCCTCCTCCCGTCTTGCAGACCCGCCCCAAGTCGGCGGCTCCCAAGAGCGGCAGCAAGGGTCCACCGCCGTCCAACATCCGCAAGAGCGGCCGCCGTTCGCGCAAGCGCTGACACCGGCCGCCCCTTCGCCAACCAGCTCTCCGCTGGTGGTATAGTCGTTTTTGCTTTCGCCCGTCGATCACCGCAGGGTTCCCGTGGACAAGACCTCCCCAGGCATGGCTCCCCCCACCCGCCTCCGCTACCTCGACGGCGTGGTGGAGTACCTGTGGGACTCCAAGAACCTGCGAGGGCTCATCTGCCTGGTTGAACGCTGGGCAGCGGTCGAACCTCCCAGCAAGACCGGCCGCCTGTTCCAGATCAGGGCCTTCCTGGCGCTGCGCCTGATGGACCGCGCCTGGCTCCAGCTCAAGAAGCTCCTCGAGCAGGATCCGGACAACCTGGAAGCCCTGTCCATGGCCACGGAGATGTTCCTGGACCGCGGCTGGCCGTCCCGCGCCAAGAAGCTCCTGACCGAGGCACAGGAGCGCATGCCAGGCGCCCCCGAGCTGCCTCGCATGCTCGAGCTCACCCAGGGTCCGCCCCGCACCCCTCCCGCCAACGCCCGGGACATCGAGCTGCAGGGCTCCCCCGTCGAGCTGCTCGAGCTGGCCGAGCGCTTCCTGGCCACGGGCTCCTTCCTCCGGGGACGGGCCCTGCTCGAGCGCGCGCGCCAGGCCACCCCCACCAACGCGCGGGTCAAGGACCTGCTCTGGGCCCTCGACGGCGACTTCGACGCAGGCGACATCAGCCCCGAAGAGCTGGCCTCCCAGCTCGCCCCCACCTTCCAGGATCACGGAGGCTTCGTCTCCCTCGAGCCCCCCGGCGCCGACGAGGTCACCGCCACCCGCATCCCCGTCGACGACGAAGACATCGCCGAGGCCGAGTTCCCAGCCCTGTTCCGCCGTGTGGGTATGGACCTGCCCCTCATGGATGACGAGACAGGCGAGGTCACCCAGGCCCGCACCATGGCCAGCCCCGAGGAGCTCAGGGATCCCAACAGCGCCCCCGCCGGCGAGAACCCGGACCTCGTGGACGGCCGCCACGAGGACACCGAGATCATGATGGTGATCCCCAGCGGTGGCCTCGAGTCCGTCAACAAGGCCGACGCCCAGGTCCACCGCCGCCGCAGCCAAGACTACGATCTCCGCTCCACCCTCGACCTGGCCGAATACCGCCGCAGCATGGGGGTCTCGGCGCCCTCCCTGTCCGACCTGAGCACGCAGCCCGACGTCACGGAGGAGACCGGCGACGGCCGGTCCGTCTCCCTCGAGGACGAAGACGCCGATCTCGTCGTGGTCACACGGCGTGAGCGCAGCCGCGAGACCGGCGAGTCCGACCGCACCGACGAGCGCCCCGCCAGGGCCCAGGGGCCCATCCGCGTCATCGAGAAGCACCCCGAGGTCGACCCCGAGATCGCGCCTGAGTCCGTACCGGTGGGCCCCAAGCCCACGGCGCCCTCGAGCACGCCCGTCAAGTCCAAGCCGGCGGCGAGCCCCAGGCCACGGCCCTCCCCTCCTCCCGCCCGGCGCGCACCGCCCCCGGTTCCGGCCGACGACGACGACTTCGATCTGCCTCGCCGGCGCCGCCCGGGCCTGGTGTTCTTCGGGCTGATGATCCTGGTGGGCCTGGGCGTCGGGCTCGCGGCGCTGATCAGTCAGCTGCCGGGGCTCGGCTCCAGGCACGCCATCAACTCCATCTCCAAGGCCATCGCCTCCGACCGCTACGACGAGCTGCTCAAGGCGGAGACCGAGATCGGCAAGCACCTCCCCGGGGACGCCAACGGCGGAGACCCTGCGGTCCTGGCCGGCGCGGCCCGGGTCGAGCTCGCCCTGTGGGCCGAGCACCAGCCCTACCCAGAGCGCCTCACCGAGGCCTCCGCCCTGATCGAGCGCGCCCTGGCCGCCGACGCCCCTCCCCCCGAGGCCCACCTGGCCGCGGCCGAGCTGGCCGCTTGGCAGTGGCGCGTCGCCGATGCCCGCGCCGCCCTGGCCGCCTACGGCCTGCAAGATGCGGAGGCTCTGCTGGTCCAGGCACAGATCGCCGCGGTCGAGGAAGACCTCACCGCCGCCGTCCTCGCCGCCCAGAGTGCCACGGAGCTCGCTCCCGGGTCTCCACGGGCCATGCGCATCCTCACCCAGCTCCAGCTCGAGGCCGATCTGCTCGAGCCGGCCCGCGCCAGCTTGGATCGTGCCCGCAGCCTGGCCCCCAACAACCCCCGCCTGTCGATCTTGGGCCTGGCCATCGAGCACCACGACACCCCAGCGGAGCTCCCGACCGCCGCGCGCGAGCTGTCCGCGCTGCTCTCCCAGCGCTACACCCCCGCGAGGATCGAGGCCGAGCTCTTCGAGCGTGTGGCCGTCATGCTGCCGGGCTCCAGCAGCTCGGCGACCCGTGACTGGGCCTACCAGCAGGCCTACGCCAAGGACGCCACCGATCCGGACCTGCTGCTCTTCGCGGCCCGCAAGGACCTCGACGAGCACCGCCTGCTCGACGCCCTCGAGAAGCTCGACAAGGCGGTCGAGTTCAGGCCGGGCGATCTCGATCTCCGCCTGGCGATCGTGCGCCTGCTCATCGATCTGGACCGCATGGACCAGGCCAACCAACAGGTCGATCAGGCCGCCCTCCTGCGGCCCGGCCACCCTCGCCTGGCCCTGCTGCAGGCCTGGCCTCTGGTCATGGACAGCCTGCCCACCAGCGACGCCGCCACCCAGGCCAAGGTCCAGGCCATCCTCGCCCCCTTGCTGACCGCGGAACCGGATCACGCCGAGGCCTTGTGGCTGGTGGGCCTGGCCAAGCTGGCTGCTGGCGACCCCGGCGCCCTGGCGGATCTCACCAAGTCCAACCAAAACATGCTTGACGTCAAGGTTCCCTCGCAGCGCGAGCTGGTCTCCCGGGCGCTGGCGTCCCTGGTCATGGCCGGCCACCCAGGCACCCCGCGCCTGCTTCAACACCTCGACGCCAACGCCCAAAACGACCCTTGGGCGCACCTCTTCCTCGCATGGAGCGACGCGCGACGGGGAGCGAGAGCCCAGGCCTCCAAGCGCTTCGCCATGGCCGTCGAGGCCAGCCCCGAGATGGCCAGGGCCCACTTCGAGAGGGGCGAGTTCCACAGCACCGCCATGCGCGACAAAGCGCTCGCGCGTGAGGCTTTCGGCCGGTACCTCAGGCTGGAGCCCACCGGCAGCCGCGCAGCAAAGGCGCGAAACACGCGCTGATCCCGCGCCGTGTGCCCGGATCCGTGGGCAAAAAACCGGGCCCCGCCCTGGAATGTTGACCA
Source organism: uncultured Pseudomonadota bacterium (assembly GCA_937912125.1). GTDB lineage: Bacteria > Myxococcota_A > UBA796 > UBA796 > JAFGLY01 > CALDOK01. The sequence continues at coordinate 215 of CALDOK010000400.1, read as the reverse complement.
CAACCGGGTCTACCGGCTATTGTGCCGTCGCCTACAACCCCGTGGCGTGGGGCAGACAACCTGCCCCGTCCTGATGGAGGAATCATGACCCTGACCCGTCTCTCGCTCCTGGCGCTCGCGTTCGCCAGCTTCACCGTCATCGGCTGCGGTGACAAGGATGACACCGGCCCCGTCGAAGGCGACACCGACACCGACACCGACGCCGACACCGACAC
>CALDOK010000399.1 GCA_937912125.1 uncultured Pseudomonadota bacterium | reverse complement strand
CGCCGACGCCGACGCGGATACGGACGCCGACGCCGACACCGACGCCGACACCGACGCCGTGCTGGTGAACGAAGACGGCCTGCTCCCCGGCCCCGAAGGCCACGATGACTATGTGGACTTCCGCTTCACCGTGGCGAGCGACCAGGTCGACTCCTGGATCCACATCGAGCTCGCCGGCCCGGACGTCACCTCCATGGTGGGCATCCTCAACGCCCCCTGGGACAGCTGCGCCCTGGAGGTCCCCGAGTGGGGCTGGGGCAAGGAGGAGCACGCCAACCAGGGGTGGGTCAGGCTCGGCATGCAGGGCCCACACACCCTGAGTGTCTTCGGCAACGCGCTGAAGGGCGGGTCCACGGTGCACACCACCATCACCATCATCGATCCGGCCGATCTTCCCTTCGGCGACGGCGACGAGCCCTGCATCGCGAGCAAGGAGTCCTGCACCTGCACCGATCGCTGCAACTGCCGGGAGCTGTACGACTAAGCCAAGAACAGCCAGACCGTCCAGGCCACGCCCAAGACCAGCAAGAAGCCGCCCTCGGCCCTGGAGATGACCTTCCCCGACTTCATCAGGGGGAAGAGCAACAGGCTCAGGGCCAGCATCCACCAGTTGTCCACCGTGATGGTGCTCTTGTTGACGCCCACGGGGTGGGTCAGGGCGGTGGCGCCCAGGATGCCCAGGACGTTGAAGATGTTCGAGCCCACCACGTTGGCCACGGCCAGATCGGCGCGACCGTGCAGGGCCGCGATGATGCTGGTGGCCAGCTCGGGCAGGCAGGTGCCCACCGCCACCACCGTCAGGCCGATGACGCGCTCGGAGATGCCCATGTCCCCAGCGATGTTCACGGCACCGTCCACCAGCAGCTTGGCGCCCAGCACCAGCAAGGCCACACCCAGCACGATGCCCCCGATGCTGAGCACCCAGTGGCGCATGGTCTCGGCCATGGGCACCCGCTCGGCCACCGAGCCGTAGGTCTGCTTCTCGTGCTCGGGGGCCACGTCCCTGGCCAGGCGCACGGTCCAGGCCACGAACACCACCAGCCCCAGCAGCAGGAAGCCCCCCTCGAGGCGGTCGAGCAGGCCATCGCGGGCCAGCATGTGCAGCCACGCCGCCGCCAGCAGCATCACGGGCCACTGCAGGCGGATGGTCACACCCTGGACGGCCAGGGGCAGGATGAGCGGGGTGATGCCCAGGATGAGCACGATGTTGTAGATGTTCGAGCCCACCACATTGCTCATGGCCACATCCGACGAGCCCTGGAGGGCCGCCGAGACCGAGACCATCAGCTCCGGCATGGAGGTGCCTGCAGCCACCACCGTGGCGCCGATGATGGCCGGGGCGATGTTCATGCGCCGGGCGATGGAGGTGGCGCCGCGCACCAGCGCCTCGCCCCCGAGGGTGAGGATCACGAGCCCTGCGATGACCGCGAAGATGTCGAGCATGGCCGTGCCTAGGCCTCCAGCGAGCCGAGCAGCTCGCGCCCCGCGCGTCCCAGGAAGCTGGCGTCGGAGCCGATGGTGATCAAGCGATAGCCCGCCTGCACCATGCGGTGGGCGTAGTCGGCAGAAGCGCAGTGGATCCCCGCCTGAACGCCCGCGGCACGGGCACGGGCCGGGATGTCCAGCAGCAGGTCGAGCAGCTCGGGCTCCTCGCGATCCGAGCCAGGCCCATGGCCCAGGGCCCAGGCCAGATCGTTGGGCCCCACGAACACCCCGCCCAGGCCCGGCAGGTCCAGGATGGCGTCCAGCTGCTCGAGGGCGCCCAGGGTCTCGATCTGGACGATGGGGACCACGAGCCCGTTGGCGCTGTCGGCATACGCAGCGGCGCCGTCCAGGCCCGCGCGCACCGGCCCCCAGGAGCGGATGCCCATGGGCGGGTACAGGCAGGCCTGCACGAAGGTCTCGGCCTGCTCCACCCCTTCGATCATGGGACAGATGACCGCCTCGGCGCCCAGGTCCAGGGCCTTCATCACCGCCCCCGGATCGAGCCAGGGCACCCGCAGCAGGGGGATGGCGCCCAGCCCGTGCATCACCTGGAGGATCCGCAGGGCGGCGGCCTCGTCGATGGCGCCGTGCTGGAGATCGAGCACCAAGCCCGGCCAGCCCTGGCGCGCCAGGATCTCGGCGCTCAGGGGCTCGGGCAGGGTGATCCAGCAGGCGTGAACAGGCTCGTCGCGGCTCCAGCGGGCGCGCAGGGACAAGGGCATCGTCACTCCTCGGTGCTGGGCGCCGGGGGCGGTGCCAGCAAGGCGCCGGGCATCAGGGAGACGTCGGGGGTGGCGACCCCGAGAGAGAACTGGGTCTTGAGGGCTTCTTCGATGCTCATGTCGATGGGGTGGAGCTTGGAACGCCGGGTGGCGATGACGAAGCCCAGGTGCAGGTGGTTGGTGGGCAGGAAGACCAGCACCTCGTCGTCGGGACCGGGCTGGGGGTGATCGTCCTTGACCAGGAAGCACACGACCCACAGGTCGTTGCCCGGCCACTCGAGCCCCACCACCTGCTTGAACGCCTTGTGGCCGTCGTCGCCCAGCAGCGGGGAGACCACCTGCTTGACCGCGCTGTAGACCGTGCGCACACCGGGCACCGACTCGATGACGCGCTCCAGGGTGAGGGTGGCCTGACGGAACACCACCAACCGCATCAGGAAGCCCGCCAGCATCACGATGACCAGGGAGACGATCACGCCCAGGCCCGGGATGTGCACGGGCAGGTATGCCTGCAGCACTGGGGCCATGCTCTGATCCACGTAGTGGACCACGAAGACAAGCACGCGCACCGTGACGTAGATGGGCAGCAATGCCACCAGTCCATACAGGAACTGCTGCTTGAGGAACTTCCAGACCTTGCGGCTGCGGCTGACGGACATGGCTCACCTGGGTTCACACACCACGGTGCGGACCCACCATATACACGGGGCCCCAAGGAAGCACGGCCCAGTCCCCTCGAGTCCCCTCCCCCCGGCCGCAGGCCGCGATAGGGGGAGCAGCCAGGAGAGCTCCATGCGTTCGCCTTCCCAGACCTCATCCCGTCGCCTGGCCCTGGCCGGCTGCCTGCTGCTGGCCGGCTGCAGCGCCTGCGGCACCAAGGCCACCGCTCCCACACCGGCCGTCTCCGTCGACGAGCTCAGCCAGGCCGTGGCCACCGCGCCCGCCGCCCAGGGGCAGCCCACCGCCCACGTGCTGGTGGCCGCCTCGCCCCAAGCGCTTGTCCAGTGGACCCAGGCCACCGATCAGCAGCGCGACGACGGCCTGGGCATCATGGATCAGGCGGTCTTCGGCCAGCGCGTCTTCGTGCGGGTGGCCATGGCCGGCCTGGCCAGTGAAGAGCCCTTCGAGCTGCAGGGCACGCTTCGCCTCGTCGCCCCCGACGGTCGCACCCTGCACGAGCAAGCCATCCAGGCCGATCAGGACGATCTCGACCCCGAGGCCCCGGGTGTGCTGGTGCTCATGCCCGGTATGGACATCGTCTTCGATCCCGGCGACCTGGTGGGTGCCTACCACGTCTATGGGGTGGTCCACACGGGCCAGCAGGAGCACGAGGCCCACCGCGAGCTGCGCGTGGCCGGCCAGGGGCTTCAGCTCGACCCGGCCATGGCTCTCTAGCCGCCATGCGCCCCATCGACGCCCGTGGGATCGAGGTCGCGTTTGGCGACCGGCTGGTGCTCCGCGGCTGCGATCTCGGGGTCGAGTCCGATGATCGCATCGGACTGGTGGGCCCCAACGGCTGTGGCAAGTCCACCCTGCTGCGCATCCTGGCGGGAAGCGCGAGCCCGGATCACGGCACCGTCGAGCGCTTCGGATCCGTGGCCTTCCTCGAGCAGGAGCCCGAGCTCCCCGGCGCCACCGTGGGCGAGGTGCTGGACCTGGCCTTGAGCTGGCACCGGCTGCTGCTGGACCAGTTCCAGGACGCCACCCTGCGCGGCGACATGGACACCGTGGCCAGCCTCCAGGACCGCCTGGACACCTACGGCTGGGACCTGGAACACCAGGTCGCCGCCATGCTCGATCGGGTGGGCGCCCCCCCGCGCGATGCCCGCACCGCGGACCTCTCGGGGGGCGAGCGCCGTCGCGTGGCCCTGGCCCGCGCCCTGCTGGGCCAGCCCGACGTGTTGCTGCTCGACGAGCCCACCAACCACCTCGACACCGAGACGGCCGAGTGGCTCGAGGCCTTCCTGGGGGGCTACCGCGGCGCGGTGGTGCTGGTCAGCCACGACCGCTACCTCAACGAAGCCGTGGCCGAGCGCATCGTGGAGATCGAGGACGGCGAGTGCATCAGCTACACCGGCAGCTACGCCGACTACCTGATCTCCCGGGCCGAGCGCCAGATCGCGCTGAAGCGCACCGAGGACGTGCGCCTGGCCATGATCACCCGGGAAGCGGCGTGGGCCGCCAGGTCCCCCGCGGCGCGCACCACAAAGTCGCGCTCCCGCCTGCAGCGCCTCGAGGCCCTGCGCGAGCAGCGCCCGCTGCTGGACCGCAAGGACTTCACCCTGGACCTTAGCACCGGCGAGCGTCTGCCCCACGTCCTGCTCGAGACCGATCGCCTGTCCAAGGCCTATGGCCAGCGCACCCTGTTCGAGGATCTGAGCTTCGAGCTGGGCCGCGGCGAGCGCCTGGGCGTGCTGGGGCCCAACGGCTGCGGCAAGTCCACCCTGCTGCGCCTGCTGGCGGGGCGGGAGGCCCCGGACCGGGGCAGCTCCACCACCGCCCCCCGGGTGCGGATGGCCATGTTCGATCAGCAGCGCACAGGCCTGCTCGAGAACGACACCGTCTTCCACGCCGCCGGCGGCGGCAACGACCATGTGCGCCTGGGGGATCGCCACATGCACGTGGCCAGCTTCCTGGACCGCTTCCTGTTTCCCCGGGACATGCTCGAGCAATCCGTGTCGGTGCTGTCCGGGGGCGAGCGAGCCCGGCTGCTGCTCGCCCGGCTGCTGCTGCAGGGCTCCAACCTGCTGCTGCTGGACGAGCCCACCAACGACCTGGATCTGCAGACCCTGCGGGTGCTCGAGGAGGCCTTGCTGGGCTTCGACGGCTCCGCCCTGGTGGTCACCCACGATCGCGCCTTCCTGGACCGCGTCTGCACCGGCGTGCTGAGCTTCGACGCCGACGGCAGGGTGGTGCGCTACGCCTCCCGCCAGCAAGCCAGCGCGGCCCGCGCCAAGGCCACCCGCGCCCACACCAACCGCGCCAAGACCGCCAGCGCCCAGGCCGCCCAGGCCGCCCAGGCCCCGTCATCCCCACGCCCAGCCCAGCCCCGCAGCGCGGCCCCCAAGCCCCGCAAGCTCAGCTTCCAGGAGAAGCGAGAGCACGAGGCGCTGCCCGGCCGCATCGAGGCTCTCGAAGGCCAGCAGGCCGCCATCGAGGCCCGCATGGCCGACCCGGCCACCTACCAGGACCCCACCATCGATCCTGGCGATCTCAGCCGCAGCCACGAACAGGTGGCCGACCAGATCGAGGCCCTGTACGCGCGCTGGGAGGAGCTCGAAGAGCGGGCCTGACGGCTCAGGCCTGGCCCTGCTTGACCGAAGCGATGACCTCGTTGGTGACGTCTTTGCCGCCACCAAAGTTGGTGATCAACGATCCGATGCTGTAGATGGGACCCCAGGGGATGCCCCACCAGCCGAAGAACATGGTGATGAGGATGTAGGGCAAGGCCTTGCCGAAGGTGCCCTCGCCGTGCTTGACGAAGTGGATGTCCGAGCCGCGCTTGAAGGTCATGATGAGGATGGAGATCGTGTACTGGAAGATCACGAACTTCCCGCCGCGGTTCAGCTCCAGATCCAGCTGCTCGTTGCTCATGCCCTCGATGCCCTTGACTGCCATGCCGCCTCCGTGCGCTCCCTGGGGGTTCATCGCCGCCGCCGGGAGGACAAGCCCCGCGAGGACAGGCTAGGCTACCCTAACCTTCCCTCACGCGAGGTCCCATGGGCGACGCCGCCATTCTGCTGATGACCCACGCAGGGATCGCCACCGTCACCATCGCCAGGCGAGCCCACCGCGCCGCCTTGGACGCCGCCCGTCCGCGGTGTACAGCTCCGTTCCACGGCGAATGACTCCCAGGGAGCTCCCCATGCACGACCTGGAAGCCGAGCTCGAGACGACCCTGATGGACGCGATGCAGGGCGACCCCTGGAGCTCCCTGCTCGCCGGGCGACTGCAGCGGGACGCCCGGGCCGTGCTCCTGCGCCATGGCCTGGGCCAGGCCCGCGTCCACGTCGGCTACCAGGATGGCGTGGTGCACGTGGACATCGCCCTCCCTGCGGGCCCTCGACGCGTGCGACGCCTGCGGCTGAGCCTGGCGTCTGGATAGCCCCTTGCAGGGACCTAAGATGGCGACGGGCAGCGACTCTCGAAGGGTGAGTCAAAAAAAATTCGCCCGGGAGTGATCGCTCTGCTACCCTTGCTGCACGTACAGCACGAAACGTCCCCTGCCCGGGTTCCATCTACGGAGTGTGCCATGCATCGATCCGCTTCCCTTCTCGCTCTCTTCGGCCTCTTCGCCATGGCCTGTACCGAGTACCAGGTCTACGACGACGACGGTGGGATCAAGGATCTCAACGACAACCAGATGCCCGACATCGTGGTCGATCCGGGCGAGGTCGACTTCGGCGGCATCGAAGTGGCCGACGAGCTCGAGCATGTCGAGGTGGTCACCGTGTCCAACGTGGGCGACGCGGATCTGCACATCCAGAACATCGAGCTCGAAGATCCGGGCGCGCCCTTCACCATCACCGCCATCCAGTCGGTGCTCGTGCAGCCCGAGGCCTCCACCCAGTTCGAGGTGGTCTACGACCCCACCACCGCCATCGCGGACGAGACCTACGTGCTCATCGACAGCGACGACCCCGACACCCCCGTGGCCCAGGTCCTGCTGATGGGCGAGGGCATCGCCCCGGTCATCGAGGTCGATCCGGTCTCCTACGACTTCGGCACCATCTACGTCGGCTGTGAGAACGAGCTGGCCCTCACGGTCACCAACATCGGTAACGCCGACCTGGTGGTCGAGGACTTCTCCTACAACACCGGCAGCTCCGACCTGCTCTTCGGCGGCATCGAAGACCTCAACGGCGGCGACGACGGCCTGATCACCCTGGCCCCCGCCGAGTACGACGAGATCGCGGTCTCCTACCTGCCCTTGGACGAGTACGCCGACATCGCCTACCTCATCATCGACTCGAACGACCCGTTCACCCCGCAGGTCCAGGTCACCCAGGAAGGCAACGGCGTCTACTACGGCACCAACCTCGACGTCTTCGAGCAGCCCATCCAGGGTGCCACCGACATCATCTTCGCCGTGGACAAGTCGGGCTCCATGAACACCGAGCTCTCCAGCGTCATCACCAACTTCGGCGTGTTCGTCACCACCATGGTCAACATGGACTCCGACTTCCACGTCGCGGTCACCCAGGCCGACAATGGCTGCATCAACGGCTCGGACATCTGGATCGACAACACCTTCACCGAGTCCGAGGCCGAGTCCACCGTCGGCACCATGGTCAACCTGGGCGGCACCTACGCCTCCAACACCGAGCGTGCGTTCATGCTCCTCGAGGCCTGCCTGTCCGAGGTCGGCAGCGGCGGCTGCAACGAGGGCCTGGTCCGCGACACCGCCAAGCTCAACCTGGTCGGCGTCTCCGACGAGCCCGAGCAGAGCGTGAACTCCTGGTCCTACTACCTCACCCTGTTCCAGTCCTACAAGGACGACCCCGACGACGTCATCATCCACGCCGTCGGCGGTGACTACCCCTCCGGCTGCTCGGGTGCCTCGGCCTACACGGGCATGTACGAGGCCACCGTGGCCACCGGCGGGCAGTTCCTCTCCATCTGCGCGTCCGACTGGGCCTCCCACCTCACCTCTCTGGCAGAAGCCGCCGCGGCCACCCTGGACACCTTCCAGCTCACCGCCGACGCCGTGCCCGAGACCGTCCAGGTCCGCATCGACGGCGTCACCTCCACCCTGGGTTGGGAATACGACCAGGGCCAGAACGCCATCATGTTCCAGACCGAGTACATCCCCGAGGGTGGCTCCACCATCGAGGTCGAGTACGCCTTGATGGGCGACTGCGACGCCTAGTCCTGCCGTCTTCGTTCAGCCCCTCGCGGGCTATCTCCCAGGGGCGCCCTCACCGGGGCGTCCCTGCTGCTTCAGGATAGCTTGCCCGGGTGAGGAGGCCCCATGAACCACCGCGCCTTGATCCTGGTGCCGCTGGTCGGCTGTCATGCCGGCTACCTGTCCGCCACCCATCCCACGGTCGACAGCGACCAGCCCCCCACGGTCGACCCCGATCTGGTGTCCACCTGGGTCGGCGCGTGTGACATCACCGAGGTCTCGCGCCCGGCTTCCCCTGACGCAAAGGACGGTATCGAGATCTCCGTCGCCTTCGAGGTCACCGGCCAGCAGCTGGTATGCAGCGGGGATCTGGGTACGGCCACGGCCTGCTACAGCGTCATCGCACCGGCGGTGAACGCGGACTGGCGGGGTGGCGGCACGGGTGAGCTCAACCCCCAGGGCTCCGGCCCCAGCGACATCCTCATCCAGGTCCAGGCCGAAGGCTACTGCGACCCCGGGGTCCAGGGCTGCGACCCTTCCTGGGACCTCTACCTCTGGGGCGCTGCCCACGACGGCGTCTTCGAGGGCGACTGCCAGAGCATCAGCACGGGCATCGACGACAACTACCCGGTCACCTGGGGCAGCGGCGCCTTCGTCCTCGAGGCCCGCTGATTTCTTTCTGTCAGGTGATCGCAAAGTCCGCATGGGGGCACTGCTGAAGCGAAGGATGTGCCACCCTTCGTCCCCGCACGGACACCAGAGGACATCACAATGAAGCGTCACACTGCGCTGGCCATCACGGCCGCGGTGGGCCTGTGCGCCTGCGGCCCGGAGTACGGGGTCAACCCGGATCCAGACCTGATCAACCCCCTCGATGAGCTCGGTTTCCCCTCGATCCTCGTGGACCCGCCCACCATCGACTTTGGCACCGTGGAGGTGCTGAGCGGCGTCGAGCTGGTGCAGATCGTCCAGATCTCGAACGTGGGCGAGGGTGATCTGCACATCCAGGATCTGAGCCTCGAGGATGCGGGCACCCCCTTCGACTTCGCCTCCCTGGGCTCGGTCATGCTGGCGCCCGGAGAGGTCACCGAGCTGCAGGTGAGCTTCGAGCCCGTGGCCTCAGGGGCCCAGCACACCACGCTGCGCATCGACAGCGACGACCCCCTCACCCCCATCTCCACGGTGGAGCTGCTGGGGGACGGTATCGCCCCGGCCATCGACATCGACCCTGTCAGCTACGACTTCGGCACCGCCTGGGTGGGCTGCGAGGGAGCGCTGGATCTGACCATCACCAACGTCGGCAGCGCCGATCTCACCGTGCTCGACTACGACTACTTCACCGCCTCGAGCGAGCTGCTGTTCGGGGGCATAGAGGACCTCAACGGCGGAGAGCCAGGGCTGATGAGCCTGGCGCCGGGGGAGTTCGAGCAGGTCTCCATCTCCTACATGCCCATCGATGACATCGATGACATGGGCTATCTCAGCGTGGACTCCGACGACCCGGACCACCCCACGGTGCAGGTCAGCCAGCAGGGCGCTGGCGTCATCTACGGCCAGCAGCGGGACATGTTCGAGCAGCCCATCCAGGGGCTGAGCGACATCCTGTTCGCAGTGGACAAGTCGGGCTCCATGGACCGGGACCTGGCCAGCGTGATCTCCAACTTCGGCGTGTTCGTCAGCACCATGGTCAACCTGGACTCGGACTTCCATGTGGCCTTCGTGGTGCGGGACGACGGCTGCATCAACGGCTCGGAGCTGTTCATCGACGGCACCTTCAGCGAGAGCGGTGCCGTGACCACCGTCGGCGCCATGATCGAGGGCCAGGCCGGCAGCCTGACCGAGCGGGGCTTCAGCCTGGCCGAGGTCGCCCTGGCCGAGACCGGCGCCGGGGGCTGCAACGAGGGCTTCCTGCGGGACGACGCCGAGCTGCACATCGTGGGCGTCTCGGACGAGCCCGAGCAGAGCGTCAACAGCTGGAGCCACTACGTCTCGCTGTTCCAAGGCATGAAGCGCAACCCCGACGACGTGGTGATCCACGCCGTGGGCGGGGACTACCCCAGCGGCTGCGCCGACAACGCGCCCTACACCGGCTTCTACGAGGCCACCGTGGCCACCGGCGGCCAGTTCCTCTCCATCTGCGCGTCGGACTGGGCCAGCCACCTGGCCGCCCTGGCCGAGGCCAGCGCCGGGCTGATGAACAGCTTCGCCCTGACCACCGACCCCGTGCCCGAGACCATCTCGGTGAACGTGGACGGCGTGACCCGCACCCTGGGCTGGAGCTACGAGGACAGCATCAACAGCGTGATCTTCGACAGCGACTATGTGCCCGAAGGCGGCGCCAGCATCGAGATCGTCTACGCCCTGCGCGGCGACTGCGAGATGTGATCCCTACGCAGGGTCGAGCCCACTGCTCCCGTGGGGGTCCCCTCCCCAATGGGAGTCACGCCTGCGCAGGCAGGGCCTCTCATCTCTCCCCCTGATCCTCGTCTTGGGGTGAGTCGATATCGACGTCTACGAGGACGCCGGCGGAATCCGTCCCCTGGACGACGACCCCGGCGGCGAGCTCACGATCTCCGGATCGGAGCTGGACCTCGGCGCGGTGGCGCTGGGTGACGCCGCGCTGGGCAGCCTGGAGCTCCACAACGTCGGTGAGGGCGATCTGAACTTCACGGCGATGGAGATCAAGCCTGATGACGCGCCCTTCTGGATCGAGCTGCTCACGCACGCCCCCATCGAACCTGGCGGCCAGGCCGAGCCAGCGTGGTCTTCGACGACGAGCACCACCCCTCCAACGGCAGCGAGGTGCAGGTGAGCTACACCATCGCGGTCAGTTGCGACTGACCGTCTCCAGCGGGATCGCCCACACCTCGGCTTCAACCCCGTGCATCACTGGCTCTCCCAGCCAGCTGCCCAGCACCTCGCGGGTGGCGACCAGCTCTCGCCTGGCCATGGCCTGGGGGTGCAGCACGAAGAAGCGCAGGTTGATATCGCCCAGGCTGGACCAACCGCCGCCCGCGGGCTCGGGGAAGTCGGGGGGATAGGGCACGTCGCGGTTGCGCACGCGCTGGCCCGGGTCCTCGAGCACACTGAGCAGCTCGGCCACCAGGGGGTCCCGCATCAGGGGCTCCCGCAGGAAGACGTTGACTCCGTAGGGGATGGGGCGCTCGTGCTGCACCTGCCAGATCTGGTAGCGGCGGTTCCAGGTGGTAGCGTCAGGGGGCCAGTCGAACACCCCGCCGGGGCCAGGAAGATCGCCGTAGACCGCGGGCAAGCTGGCGTCGGTGACCGGCAGGGGCCAGACCGCCGCCGAGATCAGCAGGTTCTCGGCCAACACGAGGGGGATCGCGGCGAAGGCGACCCAGCGAGGCAGCAGGCTGACCGCCCCGGCGGCCCCCACCGCCAGCAGGGGCACCAGGAAGGCCGTGAGCCGGTAGGGATGGTGCACCAAGCTCCAGGGCGAGAACGGTAGGCGGTACAGCACCGCCAGGGGCAAGGACATAGGCGCATCACCCAGCATCACCGGCCGCCCCCAGAAGGCCAGGGCGGGCCCCAGGGCGAAGATGGCGAAGACCAGCACGCCCCAGCGGTGGGGGCGCAGGGTGGGGTGCCGCAGGAAGCCCCACAGGGCCAGCAGCAGCGCCGCCCAGCCCAGGTAGTGAACGTGCAGGATGCCGGGGTTGCCCAGCGCCGGGGTGTCAGGGAAGTAGTGGTCACCGGGCCGGAAGAAAAGAGAGATGTCGGTGGCCGGCAGGGTGGGCTGCTGCCACCCCGGAGCGTTGGAGGCACCCACCGCGCCGCCTTCGCCCAGAATCCCCGAGAGCACATGCCAGGCCAGGGGAGCGCAGAGCACCAGCCCCAGGGCCAGGGCCGGCAGCAGGCGCTTGGCCCGCTGGCCAGGTTCGGAGCCCACCAGCAGGCAGAGCAGCAGCAGGGCCGCGAAGGCGCCGAAGTACAGCGCCTGAGCCGCACACAGGGCCACGCCGATGGCTACGAACAGCCACGCGCGGGGCTTGCCCTCGAGGGCATGCAAGGCATCGCCCAGCAGCACCACCGGGAAGAACAGCCCCAGGTACTCGGTGAGACCCGAGTGGACCAAGCCCAGCAGGAAGGGCGCCGAGATTCCGATGGTCCCTGCCAGCAGGGCCGGGCCCCGCCGCTCGAAGCGCCGCCATGCCAGCCGGTACAGCATCACCCCTGCCAGCAGCAGCTCCGCCAGGATGGTGAGGTTGTAGGCCCAGGGGAAGCCCAGCGGCCGCAGGATCACCGCGATGGCTGCGCCCACCGGGTCGACGAACCACAGCTCCTGGCCCGCTGGCAGGTGGGTGACCGTGGTGACCAGGGGCAGCCGCAGCGCGTTGATCTCGGCGCCCCACCACCAGATGCCCTGGTAGTGGTCAGGCATGTCCGACAGGGGATGGCCCAGGATCCCCTGGCCAAGCGGCAGGGGCCACAGCACCAGCAGAGCGATGCCCAGCAGGATCAGCAGCTGCAGCCGGTGTTCTCTCATGGGGGCCACACACTTCGACTTAGGGGCGGGTTTTATACCCGCCCACCGCGCGGCTGGCCTCCTCGTGCCACCAGACCCCACCGCGACGAGAGGCGCCCGCCGGAGCTCAGCTACACCACTCCGTTCCCCAGTAGTACTCGGGACACCAGCTCGCATCGCGCTCGAGCGTGAAGGGACCCGCGGCCACCCAGTTCAGCCCATCGGTGGAGAACAGCAGCTCCACGCTGAAGCTGTCCCAGGGCGTGTACACCAGATTCTCGTCCATGATGTCCCAGCCGAAGCGCAGGTTGTTGTCCACCCGCCCCTCGAGCTCCAGCCAGTGCTCCACCGGCTCGGCGCCGTCCCGGCTGACCCAGGCCTGGGCGAGGATCAGCTCATCGCGCTCCGAACCATCCGTGACGCCCTGCACGTAGACCTCGGCGTCCAGGCGACGGCGGTCCGCGCGGGTGATGTCCCAGGAGTCGATGACGAGGGGATCGGGGATGCCCTCGACCCGGCTGTCCATGCCCCGGGACAGGGTGTAGCCGGCGTCCCCCGCCCAGGCGGGGTCCAGGGGTGAGGCGTCGGTGTCGAAGCGGTAGTTGGCCCCGTAGTTGGAGTCCCAGTGGGATCCACAGGAGCGCCCCGCCGTGTTGAACCAAAGCTCCACGCCCGTGGCGTCCGCGGGCACGTCCACCTCGAGGGGCAGCGCTGACGGCGCCATGCAGGCCTCGTCACCGCAGTCCACCACGGAGCCCGCGAAGGTCTCGCCCGAGGGCTCGAAGCGGCCGTAGGCCCAGGTGTTCCAGGTGGCCTGGCCCATATAGGTGTCGCCGATGCACTCGGTCATGCGCATGGGGTCGTACTCCACCACCATCACGCCGCCGGGCACGATGGCGCCGTGCTGGATCTCCTCGTAGTCGCGGCGGAACTCCAGGGCGCCCCAGGGCTGCTCCACCGCAGGCACGCAGGCCGCGCTGTCGTCCTGCACGGCCCAGCCGTTGTCGGACGCGAGCAGGTAGTTGTCGAAGTCGCCGGGGTTGCGGTTGTGGTCGAAGAGGCGATCGCCGGACGCCGTGCGCACGAAGGGCACCAGCTCCAGCTGGAAGCTCGACAGGGCGCTGGTGCTCATGCCCTCGGTCACGGTCTGCTCGTCCAACCAGAAGGCATAGCGCTGGTAGCCGGCGGGGCCGTCCTCGACGGCCTGGGCTTCGACCTCCCACCACTGGCCGTGTACATCCCGGAAGATGGCCGCGGGGGTCGCGCCGTCGGCCACGGCCTGCGCGGCCACATCGACGGCGCCCTCCCAGACGATCCAGCGCTGGCCATCCACGTCGTTGATCTGGTAGCCGCCCGTGCCATTGGACAGGCGCGCCACGTCGCGCAGCACCACGGTGCATCCCCTGTCCGAGCTGTCGGAGCCGGCGGCGTCGGGGCTGTAGGGAGCCGTGGCGGGGGAGACGCCGGCCACGCTCTCCCAAGGGGCGGGACCGAGCCCGCAGGCCACAAGGGACAGGCCGGAGAGGACGATCAGCGCGCGCATGGCCAAGACTCCAGATGCGTTGGCCGGCCCGTGTAGCCCTGGCTCCATACGCTGGCAAGCATCCGTGACTCTTTCTCGAGCTACTCCCCCTGTTCCACCGGCCCCGTGGGCTCGTCCTCGGGTGGCAGCTGAGGCGGAAAGGCCCGGGAGAGGCCCCGCAGGCCCAGGGCGCGGGCGTGACCCACGGGCGCGGCGCTGCTTCCATCCCCTTCGAACATCGGGATGGGCAGCTGGAACGGGGCGACGTCTACGAAGCCCTGCATGGTGTAGCGGGCGGTGTCCCACACGGCGATGTGATCCCGGAACCGATAGATGGGCGCGCCGAACAAGGCGGTGAGGATCTGCTCGTAGCTCTGGGACAGGGAGAACAGGGGCCCGGGGAGGTACTCCCGGTTGAGGACGATGAGCCGGACGCCCTGCTCGTGCAGCTCCAGCGCGTCCTCGGGCAAGAAGGCGAAGGGACCCGCCTGCAGGCCCTGCTCATGAGCCCGGAGCATACGCAGGAAGGTGTTGCCATCCACCCAGGCGTCCCAGGCCGCGGGTCGCACCCGCGCCACCCACGCCGCGTGGCCGTTCACCAAGGCCTTGCCGTGCAGCTGCTGGTAGCTCAGGCTCTGCTGGGTGGTCACCAGCTGAGGGGACAGCGGCAGCTCGAGCATCACCTCCCCCGGCAGCTCCGCCATGGCGCGGTACGCGGGGGGCGGCTCCCACCAGCTGCTGGCGGCCCCTGCCCTGCCACCGCGAAGCCCCAGATCCAGGGGCAGCAGCAGCACCAGGCCCAGGGCCATGATCCAGGCGCTGCGGAGCTTCCAGCGGGCCACCAGGAGGTCGAAGCCGCGGGCCGCCAGCACGGCCAGGGGGATCAACACCATCACCGCGTGGCGGTAGGGCCACCAGAAGCGGCGCAGGGGCCCCAGCCAGCCGTAGACCAGCACGAAGGGGCCGGGGACTCCCGTGGCCTCACCGCCAGGCAGCAGCAGCAGCGGCCCGAGTGACAGCGCCCAGAACACCACCCCCACCAACACCAGCCCCAGCAGTCGCCAGTCCCTGGGCCGCGCCCGCAGCAGCCCCACGCCAGCCACCGCCGCCAGCGCCAGCGCCAACAGGGGTGGCGAGACCTCGCCCCGATCCGCCCCGCCCGCCCAGAGCCAAGCCGTGGCGGGCAGAGAAGCTTCGACGGCCAGCGGGTGGGGCCAGATCCCCTCCCCCACCCCAGGCATCTCACCCCAGTGCAGCGCGAAGGGCAGCAGCACCGGCACCAGCGCCACCACCGCCAGCCCCAGGCCAGCCAGCCCAGGCCAGCGCCGCGCGTGCAGGGTGGCTCGCCTGCTCCCAGGCCCCCAGAGCAGGCGAGCCGCCAGCAGGATCACGCCCACCCCCACCGCCCAGGCACCGTAGATCAAGTAGACCTGGAAGCTCAGGGCCAGGGCCGCCCCCGCGGCCAGGGCCGCGACCCAGCGGGGCCGCTCGAGAAAGCACAGCCAAGCCCACACGAACCCCAGCATGGGCCAGAGCGCGGCTTGAGCGAAGCGCCCGCCGCTCAGCTCGTGGGCCAGGTAGGCGCTGGCACCCAGCACCGCCGCCCCCAGGATCGCGCCGGCGCGGCTGGCGCCACAGCGACGGCACAGCCCCCAGGCCATGGCGCCGTTCAGCGACAGCACTCCCACGAGCCAGAGGGTGACCGAGCCCGGCCAGGCTCCGCGAGGGCCCAGCGCGGCGAACAATAGCCCGTCCCCCCCGTTACCCGCCAGGTAGGGCGCGTCTCCCACCGGATAGTAGTAGCGCGGGTTGTGCAGGATGCTGCCGCCACTGGCCAGCTGATCCCGAAGCCAGGTGTAGAGCCAGTGGTTGGACAGCACGTCGGGGTGCCGCCAGTCCCCCACCAGCACATGATCCAGATCCAGCCAGGCCGGGTAGAGCAGCCACAGGGCGCACACCGCGCCGCAGAGGGACGCGATCAGGACGCCCGGAACGAAGCGGAAGCGATGGGACGAGGCGAGCTTCATGGGACCTCTGCATCCTATGACACGCCTCGTGCAACAATGCCCCCTCGCCCGCGTAGGGGCGAGCGGAGGTAAGAGCCATGTCGTCATCCCGAGAGCAGTTCTGGACCCACGGCGCCTACGCCGTCGTCGGGCACAACGCCCAGCGCCCCTTCCCCAAGCTCAGCTACCGGGGCCTCAAGGCCAGCGGCAAGAAGGTCTACGCCGTAGACCCCAGCGGGGGCGAGGTCGAGGGTGACCCCACGGTGCCCAGCCTGGAGGCCCTGCCCGGCCCCGTGGACGCCGCGGTCCTCGAGCTGCCCAAGGAAGAAGTCCCGGCCTGGCTGCACAAGCTGGCCGACGCGGGCATCCAGCGGGCCTGGCTGCACATGAAGACCGACAGCCCCGAAGCCCTGGCCGCAGCCAAGGAGCGGAACATCGAGCTTCAGTACGGCACCTGCGCCGTGATGTACGTGACCCCAGGGGTCACCTTCCACAGCATCCACAAGCTCATCATGAAGGCCACGGGCAAGTTCTAGCGCGCGACCTCGAAGCCGCTGGCCTGCCAGTCGGAGAACCCTCCGAGCACCTGGGTGACGTTGGAGAAGCCGGCGTCCACCAACACCTGCGACGCCACCCGCGAGCGGTTGCTGGTGCGGCAGCTGACGTAGACGGGCTGGTCCCGATAGGCCTCCAGCTGGTCCAGGGATCGCTCCAGCACCGCCACGTCGATGTTCAGGGCGCCGGGCATGTGGCCAGCCGCGAACTCTCCGGCGGTCCGCACGTCGAGGATGAACACCTCGGCCTCGTCGCCCAGGCGCTTCAGGTCCTGGACGTCCACCGTGGCGAAGGATGCGACCACCTGCGGAGCGCCCGAGGCAGGCACGCTGACCGCGTGCTCGCCGGCACAGGCCAGGGCCGGGATGAACACGAACAGGGAGAAGATGGAGCGGTTCATGGCGCCTCCTGATGGCGGCAGGGCGAAGGGGTGCCCTACAGCTTGCACGCGCCCGCGCATACGACCAGGCCAGAGATCGGGTCCGGTGAGCGACGCCCCCGTGCACCGCGACCGGCGTAACACCTGCGCGATGCGATACCTCGAGCCCAAGGAGCCCGGGGGGCCGAGCCCTCCATCGGCGTCGCCGGCGATGGCATCGAGATTGAAGGGGTCCGCTGGGCGCGCTGACTGCTATGATGGGCCCACCCCAGGAGACCCCATGCGCAGCTTCGTGCCCGTACTCGCCCTCGCCCTGCTCGCCTGCGGCGACAAGGACCCCGCCGACGACACCGCCCCCGTCGAAGGCGACACCGACACCGACACCGACACCGACGCCGACG
>CALDOK010000398.1 GCA_937912125.1 uncultured Pseudomonadota bacterium | reverse complement strand
GGACAAGCGGCGGGATCTGCTGGCCTGGGGCCGCCTGTCCCGTGCTGCTGTGGTGCGGATCGCCCTCGAGCGTGGGCTGGCTGACCTCGAGCGGGAGCTGGGCGCGAGCGCCGAAGGGGGCGACCGTGGCCAGGACTAGCAAGCCCCGCGCTATCAAGCTGGACGAGGTGACAGTCCACGCGGTCCGGTCCCCCTCGAAGCGGTGCCCTGACTGGTACTGGCGAGCGTTTCGGTATGTCAACGGTGAACAATGCCACGTATGGGCTGGGCGCGGACCACGTACCGACGTGAAACGAATCGTGAGCGCCCTGGTGGCCGATGGCCTGCCCGCGCGCAAGCCCGAGCCCGCCGTTGAGCCGGTGAGCACCGTTCACGATCTGCTCGAGGTGTGGCTGGGAAGCCTGGTGGGAAAGACCGTGCCCGGTGCGCGCACCCAAGCGAACTACACCCGCGCATCGCTGAACCTCAAGCGCGGGATCGGTAAGGTGCTGCTCGACCGCTTGGACGCGGACACCCTCGACCGCTACGCAGGCACCCGCATGGGGGATGGAGCCGCCCCCTCGACCGTCCGTTTCGACCTGCAGGTACTCCGCTCCGCATGGCGCTGGGGGCATGGCCACGGGTTCTGCCGCACCGCCACGCTCCCCACGGTGCGCCTGCCTGACCGCCGAGCCTACAACGACCGGACCCCCACCCGTGGCGAGGTGGCGCAAGTGCTCGATCAGCTGGACGGCTGGCACCGGCTGGCGCTGCTGCTCTGCTACACGACCGGGGCGCGCGTCTCGGAGATCATGGCCCTGCGCTGGGGCGACGTGGAGACAAGCAACGGGCTGCTCCACCTGGGCAGGCACCCAGGCGCCCGGAAGAGCGGCGAGCGTGTCTTTCCCCTCCCCCTCGAGGTGCTGGCCGAGCTGGGCGAGCCTGGGGCGCCAGACGCGACCGTGCTGGGCATCCCTGGCGAACTGGACGGCGGACGCCTGCGCCATGCCCTCACCCGAGCCTGCGAGCGGACCGAGGTGCTGCCGTTCACCCCCCACGGGCTGCGCCGCCTCGCCACCGACGAGCTTTACCGCAAGGTGGGCGACGTGAGCGCCGCCGCTGCCATCCTGGGGCACTCCCCGGAGGTGGCCCTGCGCTACTACCGCAAGGCGAGCCTCGAGGACCTCCGGGCTGCTGTGGTGCAGGCCGGGCTGGGGACGCTTCCGCGGGGCGAGGTGGTGGCGCTGGAGGAACGGCGCCGTGGCTAGGGTGCTCGAGGTGTGCGCGAATCCATGCACACTTCGCCATGCACACCTTAGAAGCGAACCCCCGATCTACGCGTACCTGACGCTCTCACAGCCAGCCAATTCCCACTTGACCATGAAGTCCACCAGCGGGATGTCGTACTGCTCGTCCACGTCGTCCCAGGGGTAGGGGTCCATGACCCTGACCGACTCGGTGAGCTCTTCGACCATCACCCAGTGGGCGCCCACAGAGCCATCGGGGAAGCGGTCGATGATGCGGGCGATCCAGGGCAGGTTGCGGCCGAACTGGTAGCGGCGCACGGCCCGGGCCCGCTCGTCGCGGTCGGAGGCGTCACCCAGGTCGGAGGCCACCAGCTCGGGGCCGTACAGCCGCTCGGCCAGGGCGACCACGCTGCCGATGCCGGGCTCGTCGCTGCCCAGGGCGAGCAGAATGGCCTCGACCAGGCGTTGGCCCAGCGCGTCGATCTCGTCGTCCTCACCGGCGTCGCGGATGGCCTCGCAGGCCGCGACGATGCTGGGGTCGGAGGCGGGCATGCCGCCGCTGAACAGGATGAACACCCAGGTGGACAGGGTGACGCCGAGGTTGCCGGACTTCATCTCGGTGGAAGACGCTGCGCTCATGGGTTCCTCCTGGTGGGACGGGTGCATCTTCATACCACGGGGGCGCAGCGCGATCCCCTCGGGGCGTGGTCAAGTGGCCGGCGTAGCTCACCACGGCGAGGAAAAGCCAGGCCGGCGTGATAGGGCAGCCTCGAGAGGTACGCGATGGCCCAACGAGTGATCGTCCTGGCAGGTGGTGGCACCGGGGGGCATGTCTACCCCGCGCTCTCCATCGGCGATGTGCTGAAGGCCCAGGGGCACCAGGTGCTCTACTACGGCGACCCCGAGCGCCTCGAGGGGCGGGTAGTCGAGAAGCGAGGCTACCCCCTGCGGCCCGTGCGCGCCCTGGCCTACCCCCGTGGCGGCGTGGTGGGCAAGGCCCGCTTCGCCGTGGCCCTGCTGCGCGCCACCCTGCAGGCCGCCGGCCAGCTCAGGCGCGACAAGGTGGATCTGGTGCTCGGTGTGGGCGGCTACATCTCCGCGCCCACCGTGCTCGGCGCCTGGCTCGCGCGCATCCCTCGGGTCATCCACGAGGCCAACGTCACCCCCGGGCTGGCCAACAAGCTCTGCGCCCGCGTGGCCGACCACGTGCTGCTCACCTACCCCCAGACCGCCGATCGCCTGCCTGGCAAGGCCCCCCGCGAGCTGGTGGGATGCCCGGTCAACCCCAAGGTGCTCCAAGGCGACCGGGCCGCCGCGCTGTCCCACTACGGCTTCGACCCGGATCGGCCGGTGATGCTGGTGGTGGGTGGCAGCCTGGGTGCGGCCACCATCAACGCCCTGGGCGTGGCCTCGGCCAAGGCTGCCCAGCGCGACTATCAGCTGCTGCTGGTCACCGGCCCCGGCTACCACCAGCAGATCGCCGACCAGCTGACTCCCCTGCCCTCCGGGGTGGTGATCGTGGACTACGAACACCAGATGGGCCGGGCGTTCGCGGCCGCCGATCTGGTGGTCTGCCGCGCGGGATCGTCCACCCTGGCCGAGCTCACGGTGCTGGGCAAGCCCGCGGTGCTGATCCCCTCGCCCAACGTGGCCGAGAACCACCAGGAAGGCAACGCCCTGGGCCTCGAGCAGGCGGGCGCTGCGCTGATGTTCGTCGAGCGCGATCTGGACCTCGACCAAGTGCTCGACAGCATCGCTGCCCTGCTGCACGACCCCGATGCCCTGTCGGTCATGGCCGAGGCCTCGCGCACGCTGGGGCGCCCTGACACCGCCCAGCGAGTCGCCGAGCTCTTGGGTCGCTACCTGTAGCTCGGAGGTCCTATGCCCACTCCCCTCCCCTCCACCCGCCTGGACGGGCTGCACGCGCTGGTGTGCGGCGCCTCGGCGGGCATCGGACGGGCCGCGGCCCTGGCCTTGGCCGACGCGGGCGCCGAGCTCACCGTGCTCGCCCGATCCGCCGACAAGCTCGCTGCCCTGCTGCCGCTGCTGCTCGAGGCTGGCGCGCCCGCCGCCCGCGCCCTGGTGGCTGACCTCGACCAGCGCGAGCACCTGGGCCGGCAGATCGCCAGCCTGCTCGAGGCCCACGGCCCGGTGCAGGTGCTGGTGAACAACACGGGCGGCCCGCCCCCCGCGCCCCTGCTGGAGTCCGATGAGGCAGCCTTCACCACCGCTTTTGGGCGTCACGTCCTGGCCTCCCACCTGCTGGTGCGCGCCCTGCTCCCGGGCATGCGCGCAGCCGGCTACGGCCGCATCGTCAACGTCATCTCCCTGTCCGTGCGCGAGCCCATCCCCATGCTGGGGGTCAGCAACACCATCCGCGGGGCCATGGCCTCGTGGGCCAAGACCCTGGCCATGGAGCTACCCCCCGGCGTCACCGTGAACAATGTGCTGCCCGGCTACACCGACACCGAGCGCCTCGGGTCCCTGAGCCAGGCTGTGGCTGCCCGCCAGGGCCTCACAGCCGAAGAGGTACAGGGCGCGTGGTGCGCGCAGGTGCCCGAGGCCCGCCTGGGCCAACCAGCGGAGCTGGGCGCGGTGATCGCCTTCCTGGCCTCCCCCGCCGCGGCCTACCTGCGCGGCGCGAGCATCCCCGTCGACGGCGGTCGCCTGCGCTGCCTGTAGCGGGCGGCTATTCGCGGCGCCTGCGCAGGCCCAGCACCGCCCCCAGGGCCAGCAGGAGCGAGGCTGAGCCGCCGGGCCCTGGCGCGCTGCTGCACTTGCCGTTGACCGGCGCGATGTAGTCCCGGACCTGCAGCCGCAGCCCGCTGTAGATGCGAACGCCGTCGTCCACCTCGAGGTCCTGCAGGCCCAAGGGGGTGTCGTAGGGGACCACGACGCCCACGGTCAAGGTGTCAGGCGAGCTGAGGACCACCGACTCCACCAGGATGTGCTCCCCCAGCCACACGCTGGGCAGATCGGCGAAGGGGTCGCTGGCGCGGATCTGCAGCTCAACCTCGTCACCCTGGCGCACTGTGTTGGGTGCGAGGTCGGTGAGCAGCGGGCGCTCACTGCCGGCAAGGACCTCGAAGGCGTCGGCCTCGGTGAGCAGCTGATCGCCAGACCACAGCTGCAGATCCCGCAGCCCCGCATCGGCGGTGGAGGCGATGACGACGGTGATGTAGGCCAGATCCACGTCCTTCACGTCGTAGCCGGTGACCCGCGTGCCCTGGCCCAGGGTCACCTCGAGGTCGTCCTGGGCCAGCAGCAGGTAGTCCCCCTCGATCTTCAGCCTGAGCTGATCGCCCTGGTAGCCCACGGCGGGCTGGAGCTCGGTCAGAGACGGCACAGCCGCCTGCAGCCCGAGGGGCTGGGAGCGCGAGCCCTCTCCGAGCTCGTACACCGCGCTGACCTCGAAGATCTGCTCGCCGGAGACCACCGGCGCCTCCGCAGAGGCCTCGTCCACCTCGAGCGCCAGCTGGTCGTCGCGGTAGACCCGGTAGCTGAGCACCTCGTGGGCGCTGTCGGGGGGCGTCCAGCTCAAGGGTGCCGCGGTGCCCCAGAACACCCCCACGGGCCCCTGCAGCTGCGTGGGTGCAGCCAGCCGGACCACGAAGCTGCAAGGCTCGGTGGGTACGGCGCTGACGTTCTCGCCGTCGCTGGCTTCGACGATGTAGCTGACGCTGCTGCCGATGGGCTGACCTGGAATGCCCCCCTGGTAGAGGCCATCCCCGTCGGTCGTCAGGACTCGGCGGCGGACCGGCTGCGCATCGACGCTGTACTCGAGCACCACGCTGGTCACGCCCAGGTCGTCCCGCGCGGTGACCTCCACGGGGTAGTACCCGTCCTGGACCTCGGTGTCCTCGAGGCAGCCCTCGAGCTCGATCTGCGGAGGCACGGGATCGCCATCCCACAGCTCGAGCTGGTCCAGGTACCAGCCGTTGTCGGCGCCAGCGTTGTTGGAGTGGAAGGTCAGGCGCACGGCGTCGCCCTGTACCAACCCGTCCAGGTCCACCCAGGCCTGCTGCCAAGCCCCGCTGGCCCCCGCGTAGCCCTGGGCTTCGGGGTAGCCGTAGATGGGCTCGACCTGCTCCCATACGCCCCCATGGAAGAGCTCGATGGTGCCCTGGTCGCCGGCCTGGAAGCTGTACCAGTGCTGCAAGCCGAGCACCGGGCGATCCGTCGCGTCCAGCGGGAGATCGGGCACCTCGAGGTGGTCGATGGCGTCGTTGAGGTACCAGCCCCCCAGCTGGGTGGCCCAGCAGGCGGTGCCGTCGAAGCTGCCTTCGGGGCCGCTGGTCACGACGCCCCACTCCCACTGCCCGGTCTGGCCATAGGAGAGCAGGCCCCCATCGTCAGCCTCGAGGCCCGCACTCCAGAGCAGCTCCGAGCCCGAACACAGGCCGACGACCAAGAGGGAAGCCAAGAGGATCACTCCTCGTCCTCCCACACCGTGTAGCGCACTCGAACGCTGGCATCAGCCACGGGGGCGAGCTCGAAGACCAAGGCAGAGGGCTCGGCCTGCCAGGTCCAGCCCTGGAGCTGTCGCTCACCGTCGACCCACACGCTGATGGTGTCCGGCAGTGGGACCGCCTTGAGCTCGAAGCTGTCCGAATAGATCAGGCTGGCCGCACCCAGCCCCTCCACCACGGGCGCCATGTCGCCCGCGCAGATGGAGGCGAAGACCCCCTGGGTGGCGGTGACGACCTCGCGGTACTCGTCCGCAGGCAGCGCGCGACCCGCCAAGCCATAGCAGCCGCCGGGCACGTCGCCGGCGACAGCGGAGAAGATGGGCGCGAGCCCGGAGGCCTCGGCCTCGGCCGCCAGGAAGTCCTGGAAGAACTCCGCCGGGCTCTGACCATCGGCCAGCCAGGGCTCCAGCGCGGACTCGCTGTGGTCGTCGCTGTCGCTCACCACCACCACGTGGAGCAGGCTCCCCGGGCGCCTGAAGCCGCGGTTGGCGGTGGTGATCAGCGGTTCGGTGAGCGCCAGCCAGGCCGCGGCCAGCCCAGCCTCGGGGCCGGCGCCCTCGAGCCCCACCTGCACAGCCTCGGCGAAGGCCTGGACCGGGTCGTCTTGCTCGGGGGTCACGATCCAGGGCACGCCCTGCAGCACGCCTGCGTCGTCACCGCTCACGTCGGTGGTGACCACGCCCAGCTGGTAGGCGACCTGTTCGTCCTCCAGGGCCGAGACGAAGCCCGCGAAGGCCTCGGCCAGGGTGGCCTGCTCCCGGGACATGCTGGCGGTGTTGTCGATGACCCAGAGGACGTCCACCATGGGCGCGGCGGCTTGGGTGAACTGCTCTTCGATCACCAGGCTGTCGCGGGCCTGCTCGTCGTCGTCGCTCACGCCGTAGTCCACACAGCCCGGGGCAGATGCCAGGAAGACGGCCAGCGCCGAGCGGCGCCAGCGGAGCGGCGGGGTCGAGGGGTGCATGGTGGCTCGCAGACCGGTGGCAAGGCTGCCGCGTGGCTGCCCGTGCCTCCCCTGGATTGTGGTCCATCCTGAGGGAAACGGCAAGCCCCTAGGTCATCGACGGACCCTGTCCGGGCTGAGCTTCCACGCCTCGATGCTGACCACGCGGTCCTTGTCTTCGCTGTGGCGCATCAGGCGAAAGCGCTCGAAGTCGAAGCTGTTGGACAGCCGGTACTCCCGGTGGGTCTCGCGCCAGTGGTCGGCGTAGATGGTGAAGCCGGTGACCAGCAGCGCCTCGGTGCGGGTGAGGGGCTCGGGCAGCTGGACCCGAAGCATGTAGACCACGCCCCGCACGACCCGCACGTCGCCGCGCTCGAAGACCAGCTCCTCGCCGCTGCGGGCATCCAGCACCTTGCGCTCGTGCAGCGGGCCGAGCTGGAGCTCGAGCTCAGCGGCCACGTCGTTGTAGCGGCGCCCACCGAGCCACTGGATGTCCACATAGACCCCGTCGGGCTTGGCGTAGGCCTGGGCCTCCTCGGGCTCGTTCCGGTGGGCGCTCTCGGGGACCACCCGCTGCCAGACCTTGGAACGCTCGCTCGCCTTGGGCGCCGGCTCGGGCTCGACCCCCAGGAGCACGGGCTCTTCGCTCCCGCAGCCCACCAGCAGCGCCGCCAGACCGACCCGGAGGGCCGCTCGGAGGACGATGCCTGGGCTGAAAGTAGAAGCGCTCACCTGTCGGTCCGGTTCCGTGTTGGCAGGCGATATGTTACCCGCCCGAATGCGCGTGACCATCCACTACTTCGCCAGCTTGCGCGACCGTAAGGGTCTGGACAGCGAAGAGCTGGAGCTCGAGGGCAGCCTCACGCTCCGGGAACTCTACCACCGGCTGTTCCCCCCCGACGATGCGCCCTCGCCTCCCCCCGTGCTCTACGTGCAGGACGAGGCCTACGTCACAGGCGACACCGCGCCGCGCGACGGCGCCGAGATCGCCTTCATTCCTCCCCTTGGTGGCGGATGATGGAGATCGTCATTCAAGCCGAGCCCCTGGATGCTCGGCTGCTCGAGCAGCGGGTGAGCCATCCCTCCTGCGGCGCGATCCTCAGCTTCGTGGGCTTGGTGCGCGACCACCACGCCGGGCGTCGGGTCACCGGCTTGGACTACCAGGCCTACCCGGCCATGTGTCAGCGGGTGGCCGGGATCATCGGCGGCGAGATCCACGAGCGCTGGCCGGGCGCCCGGGCGGCCTTGGCCCACCGGGTGGGCAGCCTGACCATCGGTGAGGCCAGCATCGTGATCGCGGTCGCGGCGCCCCACCGCGCCGAGGCCTACGCCGCCTCCCGCTACTGCATCGACCGCGTCAAGGCGATCCTGCCCGTGTGGAAGCGCGAGCACTACGTAGACGGCGAGCCCCGCTGGGTCTCCAACGCCGAGTTCACCCCCGAAGACTCATAGGAGCCACCGTGCAGCCCAACGACGGCGCGCCCCGCTATCGCTTCGTGGATCGAGAGCCCGACGACTATCCGCGGCCCGATCTCAACCCCTTCCTGCGCCAGCATCGCGAGATGGGCCCTCCAGCGCTGCCCGCCTACCGCGCCCAGGAAGCCGGCGGCGACTGGGACGCCATCTTCGGTCGCGCGGCGCCGCTGCACGTGGAGATCGGCAGCGGCAACGGCTTCTGGATCACACACATGGCCGCGCTGCACCCGGAGTGGAACATGCTCGGGGTGGAGATCCGCTTCAAGCGGGTGGTGATGGTGGCCAAGAAGCTGCAGACGGCGGGGGTCAGCACCGCCCGCATCCTGCGCTACGACGCCTTCATGGTCGAGGAGCTGCTCCCCGCCGCGGGCGTGGCGGGGCTGTACGTCAACCACCCCGACCCCTGGCCCAAGGATCGCCACGCCAAGAACCGGCTGCTGGCCCGCCCCTTCGGCGAGCTGGTCACCCGCCTGCTCGAGCCGGGCGGCCGCCTGCGCATCAAGACCGACGGCGGCGGCTACATCGACGAGTTCTCCGAGGCCATCAAGGGCCTCCCCCTGCGCGTCCTGGGCGAGAGCCGCGACATCGCCCGCGACGGCACACCATGGCCCGACGAGGACGACCGGGTCACCAATTACCAGCGCAAGTTCTACGAAAAGGGCCTGCCGGTGTATGCGCTATGGGTGGAGAAGCCAGCGACGCCGTAGCCCCCAGGGCGCCAGCAGCAGCAGGGCGCTCAGGCCTCCCGAGCCCCCTCGGCAGCCGCAGCGTCGGCCGGGCTCCTCGTAGACGGCCAGCGGGTCGGTGCCCAGGTGGTACTCGTCCAGGTTGCTGTAGCCGTCGCCGTCCGGGTCCTCGTAGGAGTCATCGCGGCTGGTGTCCAGCCCCACCTCAGCCTCCCAGACATCGCCCATCTGGTCGTGGTCGTCGTCCTGAGGCAGGGTGAAGTCGAAGCCGTCCAGCTGATCGCCGGCCGCCAGATCGAAGCTGGAGGCGCGGGCGTCATAGACCTGACCCTCCCAGTAGGAGGTCACGAAGCCGGGATCATGGCTGCAGTACGGATGGTAGCGGACCTCCAGCAGCCAGGTGCCGGCCACCAGCCCAGGGATGCGGTAGCGGCCGTCGACGTCGGTGCTCGCCACCTCGATGATCTCGCCGGCCTCGTCACTGGCGTAGACGTAGGCGCCGTAGACGGGCTCGCCGACCTCGCTCTGCACCGTGCCCTCGACCCAGGCGCCCAGGGGGAGAGCCAGCTCTCCCACGCTATTGTCGGCCTCGTGATCGAGCGTGAACCAGGCAGGCTCACCGTCAGGGTCCCGCACCCAGTCGTCCTGGTAGCCCTCGTCCGAGGCGTAGACGAAGAGCTGGTAGTCACCGCCGTGCAGCTTGTCGATCAGGAAGCTGCCGTCGGCCTCCAGCAGCGCGCCGCGTCCCACGGTGTGGACGTCGTTGTACAGCAACACGGTGGCCTCGCTGAGGTCCACGTCGGCCACCAGCCTCCCGGTCACGGTGGCCTCGGCGGGCAGCACCATGTCGAAGCCTTCCTGCAGAGCGCCCTCGTCGAGCACGTCCACGTAGTCGTCCGGCCGGTCGCTGTCGGGCCAGTAGCTGGTGCCCAGCCCGTCTGAGCTGGACCAGGTGAGCATGGAGCCCGGGGGCACAGCCCAGGCCTCGAAGCTGCCGTCGGCCTGGCTACCCACGGTGACCACCTGGCTGCTTGCATAGACGTGGACGCTGGCACCCTCGACAGGACCGTCCGGCCCCATCACGCTGCCCGAGGCGCCCACGCCAGGGAGCAAGGTCCAGCTTCCCACGTCAGCCTGGCCCTGGTGAGGCACCTCGACCAGATCGGCGTCTTCGTCCTCGTAGACACCCTCGAGCAGCTGATCGGGCCAGCCGCTCCGCTCCACCTCGCAGGTCCACAGGCTCTGCACACCGTCCGGCGCGTCCAAGCCGATGATCTCGAAGGCGCCGTCGTCGCCCGAAGACGCCTGGCGCGCCAGCCCAGCGGTGAAGTCGTCGGCGCCCCGGGCCGTGACCAGGGCGCCCGCCAGCGGCTGCCCCTCGTGGTCCAGCAGCGAGCCCCGCAGGCTGGCCCCCAAGGGCAGCGCGAAGTCGACTTCCTGGACTCCATTCTCGTCGAGATCCAACAACTCCCCGTCGCAGAAGCTCCAGGCGTCGGGCCAGGTGCGGATGACCTGAGCCTGGCTCGCCGAAGGCACCGCGCGCACCCGGTAGAGCCCCGGCGGCAGATCCGAGATGAGGTAGGCGCCGTCGCTGTCGGTGCTGTCCTTCACGTACCCAAGCCGCAGATCGTAGGCGTAGACCGTAGCGCCGTGCAGCGGCGAGCCCGCGCCGTCGACCACCGAGCCCTGGATGGTGGCCCCGCTGGCCGCGCCGGGGGCCAGCAGAGAGAGCGCGAGGATGACGCGGACAGTGGGGGAGCGGGAGAGCATGGTGAGCCATGGTACTCGCCGCGCTCGGACAGGCGCAAGCGCTAGGCTCTTGCCCGTGGGCACCGCGGCATCATACACTGCAGTCCGACGGGGTTTAGGCCCGCACAGCCCATCACCGGGTGCACCAGCCCAGGAAGCAGCATGGAATACCGGCAGGAAGACTTCACCGGCAAGGGCATCAAGGTCGCCATCGTCGACAGCGGCATCCGCATCGACGATCCTCGGCTCGCAGGGGCCAAGATCGAAGGCTGGAACATCCGCTTCGGCGCCACGGGGCATGCCCTCCTGGGCGCGGACTTCCACGACGAGGCCGGCCACGGCACCGAGGTGGCCGCCGCGATCCACGCCATCGCCCCGGAGGCCGAGCTGCTGGCCGTCAAGATCATGGACGGTCGCCTGCGCACCAGCGCCGACCTGATGGCCGCCGGCCTCGAGACCGCCTCGCGCCATGGCGCCCAGGTGATCAACCTCTCCCTGGGCACCCCCAACATGGGCAAGGCCCTGCTGCTGCGCGACTGCTGCGCCCTCGCCGTCGATAGCGGCTCCGTGGTGCTCGCCGCGGCCCACCCCAAGGGCGACCGGGCCTACCCCGCGGATCTGCCCGAAGCCATCGGCGTGGCCAGCCACCCCGACTGCCCCTCCGGCAAGTTCTTCTACTTCTCCCCAGACAAGTTCCCCCGCTCCAAGTTCGGCGCCCTGAGCGACAAGTACCTGGCCTACGGGTACGCGGTGCCCAAGCCCGGGGCCACCAAGAACATCTGGCGCGGCTCCGGCATCGCCACCGCCTACATGTCCGGCCGGCTGGCCTGCCTGCGCCAGGCCAGGCCCGATGCCGACATCCCCACGATCGAGACTATGCTGCGCGAGCTGGCGCAGACCCCAGACGCCGGCGCGAGCTTCGAGTAGCCTCCACTTTGCTCGCCACCGTCGCCTGCACCCTGTTCCTGGTCGGCCCGGCCCACGCCAGCGCCGTCAACACCTTCGGCTCGGGGGCAGGCTCCAGCGCCCTGGGCGGAGGCGGCATCGCCCTGCCCCAGGATGGCGGCATCGTGTTCAGCAACCCCGCTGGGCTGGTGCGGCTGCCAGGCGAGAACGGGATCATGCTCGGCTACGGCCTGGTGCGATCCGAGCTCGACCAGTTCCCCGAGCTGTGGTGGGACACCAACCGCGACGGGCTGATCGACCAGAACGATCCTCCCCTGGACATGCAGCCCGAGTACGCACCGGGCGACGGCATGCACGTCGCGATGCACCGCCGCATCGGGCGCCGCTTCGCGCTGGGCGCGGCATTGTTCTGGCCCAAGGATCGCATCCTCAAGCTCTCCACCTTCGAGCCCGAGCTGCCCAACTACTTCATGTACGACAGCCGCCTGCAGCGCTACGGCCTGGCGGTGGGCTTCGGCTGGGAGCAGATCCCGGGGCTGTCCGTGGGGGGCGGCGTCCGCATCGTTCCCCGCGCCCGCTACAATATCACCGCCACCATCGACGCCAGCGTGACGGGAGCCGGCGAAGGCCAAGACGACGTGGGCGAGCTGGTCACGGACATCACGGTGGATGTCCACGACATGAGCCTGGATCTGGTCACCGACTTCGCCCCCATGATCTCCTTCCACTGGCAGCCGGGCGAGCTGATTCCCTTCCTGTCCTGGCTGCAGGTCGCGGGGGCCTGGCGGGGCACCACCGGCCTGCCCGTCGAGGTCACCGGTGACGTGCAAGCCAACGTCTCCATCGAGGACATCGGCAACCTGGACGACATCGTGCTGCCGGTGCTGCTGCTGGTGGAGCTGG
The DNA here is from genome assembly GCA_937912125.1 of uncultured Pseudomonadota bacterium. Classification (GTDB taxonomy): domain Bacteria; phylum Myxococcota_A; class UBA796; order UBA796; family JAFGLY01; genus CALDOK01. The sequence goes on along the minus strand of CALDOK010000398.1, from coordinate 5,007 downwards.
GGGTCTACGACCACTACGTGCCCGAGCAGTTCTCCCTGGGAGGTGCCGTCACGCCCTTCCCCTGGGTGAGCCTGTACGGCGAGGTGTACTGGACCCGCTGGTCAGCCATGCTGATCAACGTCACCGAGGTGGTCGACGCCAGCATCGACAGCCCGCTGTTCGACATCGACGAGTCCGCCATCCACGAGGGCAACGTCACCCACTTCGTCTGGCGCGACACCGTCGCCCCTCGCTTCGGCGGCGTCATCGATCTCCCGCGCATCGAGCTGGACAACGCCGCCCGCTACATCCAGATCCGCCTGCGGGGCGGCGGCGGCATCGAGCCCACGCCCCTGGTCAGCCAGTCCGAGTACACCGCCATCCTCGACGCCAGCCGGCTGGTGATCGCTGGCGGGCTGCAGGTCGAGCACCGCGACCCCTTCCAGCTGGCCGACGTGGCTCGTTGGTCCGTCTGGTACCAGCACCATCGCCTGGGCCGGGGCAGCTTCGAGCGCCAGTGGCTGGGCCAGCCCACCGCCGGCTACCCCATCGAGGTGGACGATCGCGGCATGACCAGCATCCCCGTAGGCGGCCACCTGTGGACCGCAGGGATGCAGCTCGAGCTGGACTACTGACCGCTACAGGTTCAGGTCGCCGCCCAGCTCCAGGTAGCCGTCTTCGGCGCCGCCGGTGCCGATGGTGATGTTGTCGAGGCTGAACCCCTCGATCTCGGGCATGGGGATCTCGCCCAGGGCATCGGTGAGCAGAGGCATGAACAGCGGGATGAGCGCGTAGAGCAGATCTTCGGTGGCCTGGGCGCCCAGGCTGTTGGACTCGGGGTGGGTGACGTCGAAGCTGACCATGAGGTCGGACAGCTCCATGGACAGGGTGAGGTCGGCGTCCACGTCCACGTCCATGCCGGCGAAGACCGTGACGTAGGCCTGCAGCATCAGGTTCTCTTCGGCCACCGGGCCGCCGTACAGGGACAGCTCGAGGTCGCCCAGCTGCAGATCGAGCAGCGCGGTGCCGGTGCCTGGCAGGACCACGGGAGGCAGCTGCGCCTCGGTGACGATGTTCAGCTCGGTCATCTCGGGGAAGATGAACTCGAGGTCCTCGATAGACAGCCCCATGTCGTCGCCGGTCATCTGCATGTCGAGCAGACCGCCGCCCCACAGGGCCAGCATGGCCTGGTTCAGGAAGTCGTCCGACACGCCGATGAACATGCCGGGCGTGGCCGACCAGCTGGGAGTGGAGTAGCCGCCGTACAGGGAGCCGAGGGGGACGACCGCGCTGGTCCAGGTGCTGGCGGTGAAGGTGGTGGCCAGGCCCAGGGTGATGCCGTCTTCGTCGCAGGTGATCTGGTAGGGCGCGGCATCGAAGCCGTAGCTGTTGCCCTCGAACTCGAGGTCGGTGGCCAGCTCGAGGCTGCCCAGGGTGTCCTCGAGGATGGCGGGGACCTCGCTGGCGATGGTGCTCTCGAGGGTGGACTCCACCAGCCCTGCGATGAGCGAGTCGATGTCGAAGCCGAAGAAGTCGATGATGTCCCACAGCCAGGAGTCCCAGTCGAAGTCGAAGCCCGAGGTGTCGGCGTCGACGTTGTAGACGTCCACGTGGATGATGCCGCTGGAGACGTAGGGCACCAGATCCATCGCGACGGAGATGGTGCTGGCGTAGATGTCGCCGCTGCCCGAGTAGCCGATCTCGGCGACCACACCGCTGGCCGACCAGTAGAGGGTGGGATCGTAGATGGTGGCGGTGGCGTCGAGGTAGCCGCTCTTCGAGTCGAGATCGAGGTCGGTGCCCGAGATGGAGGGGCTGTAGACGTACAGGTAGATGCTGTACCAGGTGAAGCAGTACTCGCCGAGCCAGCCCAGGTCGATGCAGCTCTCGGAGTAGTCGGACCACACCGGGCTGGGGATCAGGGCGCCGAGGTCGATGTCGTTGACCATGCCCTCGCCCAGCCCTTCGATGGTGTCGAGGGCGCCCTCGTTGACACGCGCCATCAGGCCGTTGCCCAGCCCCGCCCCGTAGGGCAGGAAGGCGCCGGACAGCACCGTGCGCAGGTCGTCGGTGTCGTTACCGTCAGCGTCCCAGGCGTAGGTGTCGACCAGGTTGAGGCCGAACTGGTGGTTCAGCTCGCTGGAGAAGGTGCCGTGGGCGCTCCAGGGCACATCGGTGCCGTCGACCTGCAGCCCAGCGACCCCCGCCCAGCGGTCGTTGACGCTGCCGCTGATGGTGTCGACATAGCCATCGTTCCAGTCACCGCGGATGGGCTCGTCGATGACGAGCATTGGGCCGGTGGTGTCCACCAGCAATGGGCCGACGGAGTCCTCGAGCAGATCGCCGCTGCCGGTGTAGGCGATGGCCCAGACGGTGAACCTGCCCTCGTCCATGAAGGTGAGGTTGTCGTAGCTGATGACGACGTCGGTGGGGTCGGCGCCGTCGTGGCCCTCGACGTGCAGCAGCCAGGGTTCCTCGGTGACGTTGCCGTACTCATCGCGGACCACCACCGTGGCCGAGGTGGTGTCGAACAGCTCGACGTCGGTGTCGCTCAGGCTGAGCTCGATGCTGGCCGCACCGCCTGCCACAACCACCAGGCTCTCGGGGTCCGAGAGCTCCTCGAAGGTGGCGGTGAGGGTGTAGATCCCCGGCAGCACCGCGGACAGCTGGCTGGCCCCGATCTGCAGCTCGGTGCTCTCGGTCTCGAGCCGCACGTCGGTGGTGTCCAGTACGTTTCCGTAGAAGTCCCACAGGCCCACGCTGTAGTCCACGCCCTGGCCCACGACGGTGGAGACGTCCGCGAGCTCGAGGTCGATCAACGCGGCGGGGCCTGCCCACACGGTGAGCTCGTCCTGGGCGGTGATCACTTCGCCTTCGACCTCAGCGCTCGCCTCGAAGATGTGGACCCCCGCAACGGTGGGGTACAGGCGCGCGTCGGTGCGGTACAGGGCAGGCTCGATCTGGTCGGTCAAGCTGTATTCCACCGGCAGTTCGCCCAGGAACGCGGAGTGGAGGATGACCCGGTAGTCCACCGGCTCGCCTGCGATGGTCTCGGTGTCCTCGATCTTCAGCTCCAACCAGTACTCATCGACGACGTTCTCCATGTACTCGGTGCGGCAGCCCGAAGTGGCGAGAAGTGCGATGGGGAGGGCGAAAGCGAGGGTGCGCTGCATGGCGATGGCTCCAAGATACACGGACCGCTGTCGCGTGCTCGGGACGCCGACATCATGGCCCGAAACGGGCTGGAAGTAAAGCGACTTGCCACCGTCCCAGGCGGGACTATCGCTGTAGGTGACACCGCTGACCGGACACGGAAGAAAGTCACCGCGCACGGGTTTCAGCGACTCCCTCCCAAACCGTGCTCGGAGCACCCAGCGACACCCTGCTCGGAGGTCACCTCGAATGCAGCGCACAGCCATCGCCACCCTCACTATCACCGCCCTTAGCGCCTTCAGCTTCGCGCTGTTTCCCGGCGCGATCTGCTCGGCGCCCCTGGACAGCGCCCACGGAGCCACGGCCCAGGCCCCCGAGGGCACGCCCGGCGCGGGCGCTCCGCTGCCCATGGCGCCCCTGAGCTTCGCACCCCTGGTGGACGCCGCCTCCCCCGCGGTGGTCAGCGTCTACGTGAAGCAGACGGTATCCATCGAGGAGCAACACATGGGGATTCCAGGGCTCCCGTTCTTCTTTGGGCCGGAACATGGCCAGCAACCCGAGGAGTTCGAGCGCCAGGGATCCGGCAGCGGCTTCGTGATCTCGGCCGACGGCTACATCCTCACCAACAACCACGTGGTCGAGGACGCCAGCGAGCTGCGGGTGGCCCTGGCAGACGGCAGGGAGCTGGTCGCCCAGCTGGTGGGCACAGACCCCGAGATCGACGTGGCGCTGATCAAGGTCGAGCCCGAGGAGCCTCTCCCCGCCCTCACTCTGGGCTCCTCCGACGCCCTGAGGGTGGGCGACTGGGTCGTGGCCATCGGCAATCCCCTGGACTACGACCACACGGTCACGGCGGGGATCGTGTCGGCCAAGGGCCGCATCCTCAACGCCACGACCTACGACGACTTCATCCAGACTGACGCCAGCATCAACCCGGGCAACTCGGGCGGCCCGCTGCTCAACACCAGCGGTGAGGTGGTGGGCATCAACACGGCGGTCAGCCGCTTCGGCCAGGGCATCGCATTCTCGGTGCCCATCGACATGGTGAAGTCGCTCATCGACGATCTGAAGGAGCACGGACGCGTGGCCCGCGGCTGGCTGGGCGTCAGCATGCAGACGGTGGACGATGACCTGGCCCTGGCCTTGGGCCTGGACGAGCCCACGGGCGCGCTGGTGGCGGTGGTGCACGACGACACGCCTGCCCAGAGCTCGGGCTTGAAGGCAGGCGACCTGATCCTGGAGCTGGGCGGCGACGTGATCGATGACAGCAACGCGCTGCTCCACGCGGTGGGCCGCCACCGCCCGGGTGAGCTGGTCAGCATGGAGGTCCTGCGGAACGGGAAGAGAAAGACGATGGAGGTCACCCTGGGGGAGCGCCCCAGCCGTGACGCGCTCAGCAGCGGCAACTTCCAGGGGAGCGACGAGCCCGACGGCGACGCCGGCATCGAGAAGCCACAGGGCCTGGGACGCCTGGGCATCGAGGTGTCCCGCGGCAGCGATCTGGTCGGGGCCCCCCGCGACCTGAGCGACAAGCTCATCGTCACGAACGTGAAGAAGGACTCGCCCGCGAAGGACAAGCTCGAAGAGGGCGACATCCTGCTGCAGGCTGCAGGCCAAGACGTCGAGACGGTGGCCGCCCTGGAGCGCATCCTGGCCAAGGCCCAGGACGTCGTGATGCTCACGATCCAGCGCGGGAACATGCCGATGTTCGTGGCGGTGCGCCTGGAGGAGTAGCGAGCCTCCGGGGCGTTGATGATCGAACGCAAGCGCGAGCAAGCGCCCCCTCGACAGCCACCTCCGCACTGGGCGCGAAGTAAGCAGCTACCCAGAGCCAAAGCCCAGAGCAGCACGGCTGCCGCAGCTCGAACCGCCACG
>CALDOK010000397.1 GCA_937912125.1 uncultured Pseudomonadota bacterium | reverse complement strand
TCGCCTTGGACCACACCGCCGCGGTGTGCAGCTACCCCAGCGGCGACAGCGCCCTGGGGCTGTGTGACATGGCGGGCAACGTGCTGGAGTGGACTCAGGACCGGCACGCCCCCTACAACGACCACGCCGCCACCGACCCACTGGGGGAGAACGACGATGGCCGCCGGGTCATCCGAGGCGGCAGCTGGAACCACGAGGTGGAGCGGTTGATCACCTGGGACCGCTTCTACGATCCCCTCCCCTCCGAGAGCTACGGCGGCATCGGCTTTCGGATGGCCCGGGTGGGCGACCCACCCGCAGCCGGCCGGTCGTCAGGGCGCCAAAAAAGCAGTGGGAGCTTGTAGCGCTGCCACGGGAGCCCGCTCCCACCGTGGATCACCGAGGCTGCAACACCAGGAGCACGCGGGGAAGAGGAAGGACCGACGAGGACTCGAAGAGCCCCAACAACCACGTTCCCTCGTCGTCCACACCGGGAAACGGCTCATCGCCTCGCAGCTCACTCAAGCGGGCGCGATCTCGATCCGGCACCTCGAGCCACCAAGCGCGAGCCCCCGAGAGGCCCTGCTCCCGCAGGGTGAGCTCGAGCTCTCCTGGAGCCACCGGCAGCTGGAACACCCCGAGCAGATCGAGACGGTAAGAGGCAAGGGCCGCGCCCTGGCCGTCCAGACTCAGGTTTGCCCAGTCGATCTCGGGGTCCGAGCCCGCGGTCACGGCAGTGGGGCGACCGGCGGACGGGGTGAGGTCCAGGCTGGCGCTGCTGTTGTCCAGGGAGACCCGATCACCATCCCCTGGTTCGATGAAGGCCAAAGACTGCAAACCCCTGCGGCCCGTCCCGTGGAGCGTGAGCAACCAGGTGGCTTCCAACACTCCAAAGTCATCCCGCACATCGAAGTCGTGCCCGTAGACCTCGAGATCGGAGAAGCTGCAAGCGCGCTCCTGCGGCACGCAGGCATAGATCGTGAGCACACTGCTGGGCTCGATTGCGGCCGCCACCAGCCCCGCTTCGATCTGCTCACGGCTCAGGCCTGCGAAGGCCCACATGCGCAGCTCACCGGGTTCGGCGACCGGCAGGCCCAACAGATCGACGCCCAGCTCGGGCCAGTCGATGACCACGTCGGCGTCGGGATCGGCGCTCTGCCCCAGAACACCCAGAGCGGCGTCCAGGCTGATGGTGCCCCCATCGCCTTCGAGCAGGATGACATCATCACCCGTGTCGGGCTTCACCTCGCCACACGCAGCGAACACAAGCAGCACCAGCGCCCCGAAGCGGGGGCAGGCTTCAGCGGAATGCCGCCACATGGGATGCTCCGCCGAGGGTTGTGCCGAGGTCGGCGGTGAGGCGCCAGGTGAGTTCTCCGCTGGCATCGAACCAGCTCAGTCGACCCAGCGTGCCCCCGGACATCAGCGTGCCACCGTCGGCGGTGCGATAGGCCGAGCCCAGGACGTCCGTGGTCCCACAGTCTGGCTCCCGCCCCCACCAGGCCAGCTCGGCGCTGGAGGACTCCAGGTCCACCTTGATCTCCGTCGCCTCGCCGCACTCCTCGCCGTGGCGAAAATAGCGTTGGTTGTAGAGAAGCACGCGATCATCGAAGACCTGTACGCTGTGTGGAATGGACACCAAAGCTTGCGAGCCCTCGAGGGTGGCCGCGTCGCCGCCCAGCATCCACTCCACCGCACCAGTGGCCCGATCCAGCGCCAGGATGGTGTTGGCGCCGGTGAGCGCAACAACCAGCAGATCGTTCTGCTCGTCGTAGGCCAAGGTGGTGCCATGGGTCCAGTCGAAGTCCCCTGGAGGAGCTTCCAGGGCCCGCTGGCAGATCACCGCGTACATGGCGTCGAACAACGCAGTTCGTGCCGACCAGAGCACCGTCTGCTCGCCATCGGGCAGAAGCTCGATCACCGTGTCGCTGAGCATGGAGACGGGTTCGCCCTCGATCTCCACCTCATAGCGCTCGCGCCCCAACAGGTAGATCGCGCCGTCAGGGGCCGACACCAGGTGGTTGTGGGCACCGTCCACCACCCGCTCCCCCAACAACTCACCGTCGAAGCCCACCTCCACGATGCGGCCCTGCCCGTCGGGGGCCGAGGGCGAATCCAGCAGAAGCAAGCCGCGGCCATCCTGAGCGAGATCGGCGTAGAAATAGTACCCGTCGTCCTGCATCCACCAGCAGTAGCGACCCTGATCGTCCACCAAGGCCGGGACGGATGAGAACTCGCTACCCAACGGCAGGAGAGACCAGCCACCGGGACCAGCGCCACCGAAGGCCTCGTCCAGCGCCAACACGGGCAGCTCAGGAGGCGGGGCCGGGGTGCTGCGAGCATAGCTCTCGGAACAGAGGAGCTCGCCGTCCACATCGTTCACCAGGCGCACCTGGATCGTGGACAGCGCCGGACTGCCCACCAACAGGGCCTGGTGATCGGTGCGCACGCCGTCCTCGAGGGGGGTGAACCAGGGCTCGTCACCCGCCGACAACATCACCTGACCCAGACCGGGCTCGGTGGTGGTCCAGCTGGCCTCGAAGACCGTCGGTACCAGCGTGGGCTCGATGCTCACGTCCGCGAAGTGCTCGACATCCAGCAGGCAGCCTTGCTCGGGTACGATGCCTGTGTCGGCGGGGACGCGGGGGTCGCAGCCGGCAGCCAGTAAGGACGCCGAGGCTACGAAGATCGCCACCAGCACAAGAACATGGCGCATGGGGGACTCCACGGGGACGCGCCGAAGTATAGGCGGAGCCCCCGAAACATGCCAACGATACCGCGGTTAGGACTGGCCCCGTTTCACCAGCCGACGAGCCTCCTGGAACAGGGTCGGATCGATCCCCGAACGGAGCAGGAATGCATCGCGCAGGTGACGATCTCCCTCGTCCTCCATGGCCCGAACCCACATCGCCAGTCGACGGTCGGGGATAAGAACGACAAACAGCCCTCGAGGTGTCCAGGCGGGGACCCGCGTGT
>CALDOK010000396.1 GCA_937912125.1 uncultured Pseudomonadota bacterium | reverse complement strand
GGATGGTGCGAGCGACCTCTTCACCGCTGATCTCGATGCCCAGGTGGTCGGCTTCCTGGAGCAGGACCTCCTGGGTGACCAGCTGCCTGACGGTGTCACGGGCCAGCTGGCGATGCTGTTCCTCCGTGAGGCTCTTGTCGTGGGCGTTGGGGTTGCGCTTCATGGCCTGGTGGTAGCGGGTGTCGGTGATCCGCTTGCCGTTGACCGTGGCCACCACCTGGGAGGTGGGACCGTTGCCTGTGCCGATGCCCCAGAAGACGAAGACCACGACGATGATGCCGAGCACCACGCGCATGGCCCCGCTCTCGGTGCCGCCACGGATTTTCTCCATGAGGGACATGGGAGCTCCTGATGATGCAAGAGGAACCCGGACCCATGGCGATGGGTCCGGGGTCGCGCCTAATAGCGCGTTCCGTGGCGATGGTCGACGGCCTGTGAGGCTGTCGGGCGCAGCTCGCCTCGGGGCCTGCGCGGCGGGCTAGTCCCAGAGGGTGGAGGTGGTGTCTCGGTCGAGCTTGTTGCGCTCATAGCGGCGCTTCGCATTGGGGAGCCAGTCGCGCAGGTTCTCGGCCCGGTCGTCGTGGGAGGGGTGGGTCGAGAGGAAGGCCGGGAGGGCGCTCCCGGAGCCGCCCTGCTCCATGCGTTCCCAGATGTCGATGGCCTGCTGCGGGGGGTAGCCTGCGCTGGACATGTACATCATGCCGATGACGTCCGCCTCGCGCTCGTGCTTGCGGGAGAAGGGCAACACCAGGCCCACCTCTGCGCCCACGCCCACCGAGGCCAGGATGATGGCTTGCTGCTCCTGGGACAGCTCGGTCTTGTTGTCGAGGTAGAGGTAAAGCCCCGCCAACCCGCCCAGCACCGCCAGCTGCTGGGAGAGGCGCTCGGATCCGTGGCGTGCCACCACATGGCCGATCTCGTGGGCCATGATGAAGGCCAGGCCAGCCTCGTTGCTGCAGATGGGCAGGATGCCGGTGTACACGGCCACCTTGCCGCCAGGCAGCGCCCAGGCGTTGACGGTCTCGGCGTCGCGCACCAGGGCGAACTCCCAGTCGAAGTCCTGGCCGCTCACAGCGTGGGCGATGCGCTCCCCGACCTGCTGCACGGTCTGGTGCTGTTCGCCTCTCTCTGCCAGCTTCAGCCCTGCCAGGGTGCTCTGGTAGGCGCTGGCGCCGATGGGCAGCATGATGGCGTCGGGGATGACGTTCAGCTGCCGTCGGCCGAGGATGGGCACCTTGGTGCAGGCCAACGCCAGGTGGGCTGCCAGGATGGCGACGAGACACCAGAACAGTGGCCTGCGCATGCTCTCTCCTCGGAGGTCGCTCCGCCTCCCAGCGTGCTGGGGAGTGCTATGTTGCCATGACCTCGGCTCTATACCACGGAAGCTTCGCCATGCTCGACTCCGTCTCCGGTCTGCTGTCCCAGGAGCTGGCCATCGATCTCGGCACCTCGAACACGCTGTATTGCCTCCCCGGGCGCGGCGACATCTGCCGGGAGCCCACGGTGGTGGCCTTTCGCGAGGACGATCGGGGAGCGCGGGTCACCCTGGCGGTGGGCACCGAGGCCAGGGCCATGTTGGGCCGGGCTCCCTCCGCGGTCCGGGTGGTGCGGCCTCTCCGCGACGGGGTCATCGCGGACTTTCAGGCCACCGAGGAGCTGCTGCGCTACCTGCTCCTGCGCGCCCTCGGGCGCAAGCCGCTGGTGGGGCCGCGCGCGGTCATCTGCATCCCCTTCGGCACCACCGAGGTGGAGAAGCGGGCCGTGCGCGAGTGCGCCGAGTCGGCAGGCGTCCGCACGGTGCAGCTGATGGAGCAGCCGCTGGCCGCGGCCCTCGGCGCTGGCCTTCCCCTGGCGGCCCCCACCGGCAACATGGTGGTGGACGTGGGCGGTGGCACCACCGAGGTCGCCGTGATCTCCCTCGGAGGCATCGTGCACTCCAAGACCATCCCCGCCGGTGGCGATCACATGGACGCCGCCATCATGCGCTGGGTGGAGGCGGAGCACGGCCTGCTCATCGGCCCGTGTACGGCGGAGGAGGTCAAGCAGCGCGTGGGCGGCGCGAGCGCGGGGGCTCGCCAGGCCTCCATCGCGGTGGCTGGCCGGGACGTTGAGCGTGGCTTCCCCCGCAGGGTCACCCTGCGCTCGGCGGAGGTGGTGCAGGCGCTGGCTCCCATCGTGGACGAGATCGTGGCCGCCATCGTGGCCACCCTCGAGCGCACCCCCCCCGAGCTCGCCTCCGACATCGTCGACACGGGCATCCTGCTCACCGGTGGGGGCGCGCTGCTGTCAGGCCTGGACGAGACCATCGGCGAGCGCACGCAGCTGCCGGTGGTGCTGGCCGAAGACCCGTTCTCCACGGTGGTGCAGGGCGCGGCCATCGCCCTGGGGCGCAGCGAGGAGCTGGGCGGGCTGTTCATCGACTAGCCGGCTCGGCCTTCGGACTCAGTCCTTGCGGCGGAAGCGGTCGAGGAAGGAGCCGAAGGCGCTGCTGCTGGGCTTGGGCTTGGCCTCGGCGCGCATGGCGCTGAGGCGGAGCTCGCGCTGGGCCTCCACGTTCTGCGGGTTGGCACTGAGGGCCTTCTCGAAGTGCTCCAGCGCCTTGGGCTCACCGCCCCCTGACAGGCTCACGATGCGTCCCAGTGTGTACTGGAACTCGGAGTGCTGCTGTTGGGTCTCGGGTGTCAGGGCGGTGATGATGCGGATGGCCTCCGCCGCGGGCATCTGCTTGGCCAGGAACGCCGAGTAAGCGTGCATGTAGCTGTACAGCGGGTTGAGTGGATCCTTGGACATGGCCTCGTGGAAGCAGGCCTCAGCGATGGCGTAGTCGCGGTTGCGGTACAGGCGCTCGCCCTTCATGAAGGACATCTTGGCCTTGGTCCGGTCCCGGTCGGTGACGTAGGGGATGCCCTGCTGCAGGCAGCGGTTCCTCTCCCAGTGTTCCTCGGCCACCCGGCGCTTGCGCAGGCCCTCGATGGCCTCGCTGAGCAGCGAGAAGACGTCTTCGACCGCATCCTTGACTTCGGCAGGGCTGCCGTGGTGGGCGTCGGGGTGGTACCGTCGAGAGAGCTTGTGGAACGCCTCGTCGCAGTCCTTGGGAAGGGGCTTGGCCTGAGCTTCGGCGAGGCCGAGGCGTTGGTAGAAGTTCTGGGTCTGGAGCTGCTCCACCCGCTTGCGCAGCTTGGCCACCTTCTGGTCGGGGCGGGGCTGCTCCGCCGTGGGGGTGCGTCGGTCGCCGCCAGCGGAGCGCTCTGGGGTGCGGCTGTTTTCAGAGAGCTTGGAAGGGAGGCTCGCGGGCGGGCGGGTGCGCTGCCGGCGTCGGGGGACGCGCTGGGTCTCTTCGTCGGTCTGGAGGGACGGCTCTGGCAGATGGAGCAAGCCCACCTTGTGGAGCATGTAGACCCGATGCAGGACCTCTCGTCGCCGCGCGCTGTTGCCCCGGGTGGCGCGGGCGACGAGATCCTGGAGTGGGGGCCGAGTGCGCGCCAGGTTCAGCACCCGCAGCGACAGGGCGTCCAAGCCCAGGCGCTGCTCGCCAGCGTCATCGGGCATCAGGACCGAGATGGGATCGGTGGGCTGGGCCTGGAGCAGCTGCTCCCCCAGCTCGGACGAGCCCGAGGCATGCAGCCCGTGGGAGAGCATGGCGATGAGGTTCCACGGGAGGCCGAAGCCCGAGGAGCCGGGGTCCTGCTCGGGCTTGAAGGAGATGATGCCCAGCTCGCTCGAGCACCAGCTGGCCATGGCGCGCCCGATGCTGCGAGATGCCTCCTCGAGGATCTGCTCGAGGGGGTGCCCGCTGGCCATGGCGCGGCCCACGGTTTGCTCGAGGTCGAGATCGACGGGCAGCCCGGGCACCAGCTCCTCGAGCAAGCCAGCCACGCCTGTCACCTCCACCACGCGGCCTTCGCGTAGGCGGAAGCCGTGGCCGAGCTCGCCATCGAAGATGCGCAGCATGCCCGACGCCCTGCAGCGGTGCGCCAGGAACAGCACTCGCCCCAAGGGATAGCGCGCCAAGGGGCCATCCAGGGGCTCCAGCGCGCGTGCGTCGTGCCAGTCGATGCCGGAGGGAAGGGTGGAGGTGTACAGGGTTTCATCCCGTGTCAGTTGCCGATTCATATTTTTATTACAAAAGCAGAAGAGAATCACCCCTCTCTCGCCGACAAGGCGCGAATTGGATCGCGGTGAGCAGCCTCGTGGCAGCCTGAACTCCGGGCTTGCCCGCGGTGTACGGGGCGGCATAGACAAGCGGTGAGCAGCCTGCCACAGCGGGCCCACGGAGGGTGGGTCGCGCGTACGGCGAGCGCAGCCAGGAGGTACCCATGTCCGACAAAGCCATCCATGTGTCTCAGGCCGACTTCGACAAGGTCGTGCTCCAGTCGGAAGTCCCCGCGCTCGTGGACTTCTGGGCCGTCTGGTGCGGTCCCTGCAAGGCCATCGCCCCCTTGGTCGACGAGATGGCCGGCCAGTTCGACGGTCGCCTGGTGGTCTGCAAGGTCGACGTCGACAATGCGCCTCAGATCGCCATGAACTACGGCGTGCGCTCCATCCCCACCCTGCTCCTTTTCAAGGGTGGCCAGGTGGTGGGTCAGCGCGTCGGTGCCCTGTCCCGTGACAAGCTGCAGGCATTCGTCGAGGAGGCGCTCTAGCGCATCCTCGGTGTGGGGCGAGGTGGCGCCCCGTGAGGGTCGTCAGTCCCCAGCCAGCGTGCAGGCATCCACGCAGGCCATGGGGAAGTAGCCCGATCCGTACTCCTCACAGCTGATCTCTTCGAGCTCGGCGATGCAGAGTTCGGCCGCCGCGGGCTGGTAGTCCACGCAGGCGTAGTCTGCCGAGCGCAGCAGCTCGAGGCACTGGTCGTAGTCGTCCACGCCCAACGCTGAGAGCAGGTCGCACTCGTCGTACAGAGCGCAGCGCGTCAGCGCCGAGTCTTCTTGGAAGGTCTCGGCCGGGTAGCACCCGGTCATCACCAGGAGCAGGGAGGTCCAGATCGCTCGCGTGTCCATCGCAGGCACTCCAGAAAAGAAGAACGGAGGACGACGGTCCCCAGAGCGGGGACCATCGACCTCCGTCGGTTCAGCAGTCCACCCAAGGGGTGGGCCGCCAGAACGGAACTAGTCGTTGCTGCAGACGTCGTTGCAGATCTCGAGACCGGTCATGGTCAGGAAGTCGTCGCAGGAGACCGCGGCGTACGCATCCACGCACTCCTTGGCGGCGCCGGAGTCGTAGTCAGCGCACTCCCAAGGCTCGGCGGAGGTGTCTTCCACGTCACCGAGGGCCTTGCAGTCGTCGTAGGTGAAGTACTCACACTCTTCCATCTTGTCGCAGGAAGCGTTGAGCATGTCATCGGCGTAGGTGTCGACGTCGTAGCCGCAGCCGACGACGGTTGCGAGGGCCAGCAGGAAGGAAAGGCGCTTCATCTGTATCTCCCGAGAGGGGGGGGGTGAGTGACCGGTGGTTCCCCACCTGTTTTGGGATCCGAGCCGGTG
>CALDOK010000395.1 GCA_937912125.1 uncultured Pseudomonadota bacterium | reverse complement strand
CTAGTGTACGCAGGCCACCATGCGGGGCCCCTCGGGCTCGATGGCCACCAGGCAGGCGTTGCCCAAGCCCGTGACCACGGAGATGACCGGGACCGGCCCGCCGCAGAGGATGCTGAGCTCGTCGGGCTCCTCGAGGGTGCCGGGCAGGATGGGGAAGGGCCGGCCACCAGGCAACATGGCGCCGTGGAGCGTCGCGGGCTCTTCGGGATCTTCGCCCTCCTGGGTCCAGACCACCAACACCTGGTCGCCGATCCCCACACAGTCCAGGTTGGCCACGACGTGATCACCAGCCAGCGAGCCGTCTTGTGAGGGACGACCGCGGCTCATGATGGCCCAGCGCAGCCCCTTGCCTACCACGGGGGTCCAGGCCAGGAAGAGCTCGCCGGCGCAGCGGGCCGAGGAGACGGCCTTGCCCGGGAAGCCCTCGGGGACGCTGGTGGGGGCGCCGAGGCCTTCGGGCTCGATGGCGTAGACCACGCCGCCCTTGCAGAGGATCGCTGGCTCCAGCGTACCCACGAAGCCCCTTGCGGTGGGCAGCGCCTTGCGCAGCAGCGGCGTGAAGCCTGTGTCGTCCAGCCGGTGCAGCTGGAAGCTGGGCCCACGGCGGCCCAGGGCTCCCATGAGCTGGCTGCCGCCGCCCTGGAAGAACACGGGCCGCACCACGGGCGTGACCTCGCAGGCCACGGAGCGGGTGACCCCGATGTCGCCCTGAGGGCTGATCTCGGTGATCCGGCAGATCAGGCCGCCCGGACGGCGCACGAAGAGCACGGCCTGGAAGCCCACAGCACTGGGCAGCAAGGCGCGGGCCACCACCAGGTCGGCGGGCTCGGGCAGGGCGGGCGCGCGCCCGTCCCACTCGCCATCCACAGGCACGGTGACCACACGCAGCTGAGACTTGCCCGGCACGTCACGGTTGTCCCAGAGCAGCCCCACCACACCCCCGGAGACGCAGCCATCGAGGTCCTCGAGCTGCAGGCCGGCGGCAGGGAGAGCGTCCTCCTGAGGAGGCTCGCCGAGGGTAGCGGCGTCCAGCAGGGCGCCCGCGAGCTCGGCCTCGGTCACCTCGGCACCATCCATCCGCACCTCGCGCAGCAGCGCCCCCTCGAGGCGCGCTCCGGTCAGCTGAGCACCGCCCAGATCGGCACGGGTGAGGTCGGCGCCCCGCAGATCCGCGCCCTGGAGGTTGGCCCCGGTGAGGTCGGCCCCCACCAGGGAGGCCTTCACGAACTTGGTGCCGAGGGCAACGACGCCGCTCATCTTGGCCTCGCGCAGATCCGCCTGGCTGAGGTCCGCCTGGCTGATGTCGGCCTTCTCGAGGTTGGCCTGCGCCATCCGGGCGCCGGTGAGGTCGGCGCCCATCAGCCGGGCGCCGTTGAGCTTGGACTCGCTCAGATCCACCCCTGGGATGACCGCCTTCTCGAGATCGGCGTTTCGCAGGCGAGCGCCGCTGAGATCCAGGTGCTCGGCGCGGATACCGGGCAGCTCAGCGTCGCTGAAGTCGGCTCGGATGAGCTCGGCCTCATCCAGCCGCACCTCGCCCAGGTAGGCACCGCGCCAGCGAGACCCGTGGGCGATCACCTGGCGCAGGTCTGCTCCGGTGAAGTCGGCACCATCGAGGCGAGCTTGGACCAGCACGGCCTCGAGCAGCACGGTGCCCGACAGGTCGGCGTTCTCGAGATCGGCCTTGGTGAGGTCGACCCCCTGCAGAGAGCGACCGCTCAGATCGGCAGCGCTGAGGTCGGGAGAGGCATGCCGTCCACGCGCGGCATTGAAGGCCTGCACGTCGTCGGCAAGCAAGAGCTCGAGGAGACCCATTGAACGCTCCGGTGCTAGGTGCCTGGGCGACTATCCGACCTGGGGCTCCGCGCAACGTACCTCTGTCCGGTGACGCCATGATGCGCTAGGGTAAAGGTCCAACGAGGAGGAGACTCATGACCCGCTTCCTGCCCATCGCCATGGCCTGCACGCTCCTGCTCGGCGCATGCAAGCCGGACGACGATCCCAAAGACGACACCGGAAACCCCAGCGACGACACCGGCGACACCGGCGACACCGTCCCCGACGAGCCGCCCTCGGACTTCGTCTCCGGCAGCTACCGGGTCACCGGCATGGAGCTGCTCAACACCGGCGAGGGCTTCGATCTGGACGACGACGGCGAGGTCAACAACAAGCTCCCGGCCGTGCTCACCCTGCTGGACCTGGCGGTCCAGGATGACATGTCCCGGGACGGCCTGAACAGCACCATCGCGGCCGCCCTGAAGTCCGGCGAGCTGGTCCAGCTCATCGACGCCACCTACGCCGAGCGCGCGCTGCAGTACGATCTGCTGCTCGGCGCCGTGGACGAGCTCGACGTCCTCACCCTGGATGAAGATCAGTCCTACGACAGCGAAGGGGTCCCCTACTCCCGCTTCGAGGGCGTGTTCCTGGATCAGGTCGCCATCGACCTGGGCCCGAACGACGTGCAGATCCCCGTGACCTTCTACCCCGACGAGCCCGCCATCATGATCCCGGTCTGGCAGGCCATCGCCACGGGCGAGGCCACCGCCGAGGGCACCACCTGCACCCTGGGTGGCGCCATCCCCGTGGATCTGCTCATGGTCCAGGTGGTCGAGCCCCTGATCCCCGAAGAAGGCTACGGCGACCAGACCAAGGAAGAGCTCCTCGAGGACATCGAGCAGCTGCTGTCCAGCGAGTCCGTGTCCGACATTGAGCTCGAGGGTGGGCTGCGCGGCATCTCGGCGGCCCTGAGCTTCATCGCGGAGCCGGCGACCTGGTAGGGATCAGCCCGACGCCACCAGGCCGGAGATCAGCCACACGGCGTTGTGGCAGGCGTGGGCGAGCACGCAGGGCCAGAGGCGCCCGCTGTGCTCCCGAAGCCAGCCCAGCGCCAGCCCCGCCACGGCGGCGACCATCAGGTGCACAGGGTTGAGGTGGAAGAGCGCGAACGCCGCGGCCTGGGCCACCAGGGCCGGTCGGCTGCCGTACTCGGCTCGGATGCCCGCGTAGAGCGTGCCGCGGAACAGCAGCTCCTCGCCGATGGGGGCGGCGATCAATGCGACCACGGCCAGCAGCGCCAGCCAGGGAGCGTCCAGGCTGGCCGGCTCGGGCATCAGGGGCGCGGTCACGGGCAGGCGGCTGGCCGCCAGCCAGAGCACCACCCCCGAGAGCGCCCCCGTACCCAGGCCCAGCCCGATGCTGGTGAATGCCAGCCCGGTCGCCCGAGGGCGCAGGGTCAGTCCGTGGCCAGCCCAAGCCGCCAGCGCGGCCCACAGCACCGAGCGCACCAGCAGCGCGAGGACCGGCGCGGCCTGGGCCTTGGACGCCAAGGGCTCGGCCCCCACACGCGCCAGCCCGAGGGCCAGCAAGGCCGCGAAGACCGCCGCGAAGAGCAGCGGACCGGGTTCACGGAGTCGGGAGCGCAGGGGCATACGCCAACCTATGCCGCGACACGCATCAATCCACGCGGCAGTCCGTGAAGTCCAGCACCAGCCGCCGCCCCTGCTCGCTGCTGAGGTACTCGATGCCGCCATGGTCGGCGTAGTGGGCCGCACGCCAGCCCACCGTGCCGCCGTAGCAGTCCAGGAAGCGGTAGCCCCGGTAGTTGTAGACCGTGCGGGTGTAGCGGGCCCACGCCAGCTCGCCGTCCAGGCAGACGCTCGCCCCCTCGAGCTCGTCGTTCGAGGTCCAGCCGCCGGAGCCGTCGCTGTCGGTGAAGGGCAGCAGCAGGTGCATGGTGTAGCGCCAGTCCGGGTCGGCGCCGACGTCGTCATCGCCGGGCGGTTCGCCCGCCAGCACGCCGGCGAAGCTCAGCTGGCCTGAGCCCAGGGCCTGGTCCATCCAGGGCTGCACCTCGCTCTCGCTCAGGTGCGGGTAGGGCAAGGCCGCCAGGCGCAGATCGTCCCACGCCAGCCCGGAGATGCTGCCAGCGACCTCCAGCTGGGCCTCGCCCCCCCGGAGCGGCAGCTGGATGCTGTCGTCAAGTGGACTGTAGACGGGGTAGCCCCGGTCCAACATCCACTCCATGGGCCAGCTGGTGTCCAGGGCACAGCGGTTGGGCTCGTACTGCCCGGCGATGCCCAGGTCCACCACACGCCAGGAGTTCACCACGCCCAGCTCACTGTCCTGCTCGAGGGCGTGCAGCAGCAACACCCAGCGATCCATGGCCACCCCCAGCACCCGCTCGCCTTCGCTGTAGGCGCCATCTCCGTCCGGATCGTCATGGGCGATCAGCATGTAGAGCGCCCCGTAGAGGCCGAAGTGCGGCGAGAGCTCGACCGCGTGCTCGGTGGGGGCGAGCAGCGGGATGGGGATGGAGGTGCCCGCCAGATCGAGGGGGACGCTCGAGACCGTCTCCCCGATGGCTGGCCCCTCCCCGAAGCGCACGTGTACCAAGGAGAGCGTGGCGGCCTCGGGGGGCAGGGTGTCTTCGGGGACGATGGGCTCGACCAGCAGCAGGATCGGGTCGATCCTGCCGCTGTCCACGCTGTCATCGCTATCGACGCTGTCATCGCTATCGACGCTGTCCACCGGGCTGCCGCTCTCGGGGGCGCCGCCGCAGTGGCAGCCGCCCACCAACGCCAGCAACGCGAGCGACCTCATGCCTGCACCGGCAGCATTGCGTCGGCCAACGCCCCGCTCAGCTCGGCCAGGCGGTAGGGCTTGGCCACCACGCCGCGGAAGCCGTAGCTGCCGGGATCGGCCATCACGGGATCGTCGGAGAAGCCGCTGGACACGACGCCACAGGCCCGTGGATCCAGGGCCAGGATGGCGGCCATGGCCTCGACCCCGCCCATGCCCCCGGGCACGGTGAGGTCCATGATCACCGCGCGGAAGGGCTCGTCGCTGCCGAGAGCTCGTCGGTAGGACTCCACCGCCGCTTCACCATCCACCACCAGAGTGACCCGGTAGCCCATGGTGCTCAGCATGGCCTCGAGCACCTCCCGCACCACCTCCTCGTCGTCCATCACCAGCACCCTCCCCTCCCCGGGCTGGGCGACCCGCTCGGGGAGACGGTGGCTCAGCTCGGCCCCCGGCTGAGCCGGCAACAGCCAGCGGAAGCAGGCTCCCGCGCCGTCAGCGGGCTCGAGCCCCAGCCAGCCTCCGTGCTGGAGGCTGATGGAGTAGGCGGTGGCCAGGCCCAGCCCGCTGCCTTGGCTCTTGGTGGTGAAGAAGGGCTCGAAGATGCTCTCGGCCAAGGCTGCAGGGATGCCTGGCCCTTCGTCGCGTACGCGCAGCTGCAGGTAGGGGCCGGGCGCGAGGCCAGGCTGGCCCCCCTCGATCAGGGTGAGGTTCTCGGCCTGGACCGTGACCTGGCCCCCCTCGGGCATGGACTGGGCGGCGTTGAGCAGCAGGTTGTGCAGGACCTGGCTCAGCTGCCCCGGGTCTGCCTCGAGGGGCCACAGGTCGAGGGCGATCTGCAATGTGCAGCGCACGGAGCCCCCCGCGAGGGCGAACTCCACCGCGTCCCGCACCAGGGGCTCCAGGGCCAGGACGCGACGCACCGGCACACCGCCCTTGGAGAAGGTGAGCAGCTGCTGGGTGAGCCCCTGCGCACGCTCAGTGGCGGCCTCGGCGCGTTCCAGGTGGCGCTGCACAGGATGGTCCGGATCCAGCCGCTCGCTGGCCAGGGAGAGGTTGCCCATCACCCCCGTGAGCAGGTTGTTGAAGTCGTGGGCGATGCCCCCCGCCAGCACCCCCACGGTCTGGAGCTTGTCCGCACGGGCCAGCTCCTGTTCCATGCGGTGCTGTGCCGTGATGTCTCGCAGCGCCACCACGACCCCCTGGCGCTGCAGCTCGAGGTCCAGGATAGGCGCCGCCACCAGCGACACCAGCGGCTCGGACCCCACGGCCAGCCGCGCCGCATGCACCACGAGGCGGTCCACCTCGCCGCCGAGCACCCGATGGAGGATGTCAGGCAGGGGCTGTCCATGCTCGGTGGCGACCAGGGGAAGCACGTCCTGAATCCGCAGGCCGCGCGCCTCCACCAGGCTCTGGTCCAGCAGGCTCTCGGCCACCCGGTTCATCATCTCCACGCGTCCATCGCGGTCGGTGGTCAGCACGGCGTCGCCGATGGATCTAAGGGTCACGAGCAGGCGTTCGCGCTCTTGGGCCAAGGCCGCTTCTGCCCGACGCCGCTCGGCCAGCTGGTCCAACAGCTCCCGGGTGCGCTCGCGCACGCGCCGCTGAAGGAACCAGGCCTGCAGCAGGGCCAGCAACACCACGATGGCGGCGGGAACCAGAACCCAAGCCAGCACCACCAGGCTGCGCTGCCACGACCATCTCTTGGGCTCCAGCACACCCAACCAGCGGGTCTGGAGCTCCTGGTAGCGCCCCGTGGCCTTGACCACGGCCAGGCCTTCGTTCAGGGCCCTGACAAGCTGCTCGTCACCATCCAGCACCGCGAAGCAGTACTCCTTGGGCGCCATGGGCCGCCCCACCACCACGATTCCCTCCAGCCCCAAGCGTTCGGCCAGGTACAAGCCCTGGTGCTGGAAGAGCAGGGCTGCGTCGTAGTCGCCAGCCGCGAGGCCGCGCAGGGCCTGCTCGGGCCCGGGGACCGTGACCATGGTGTGGGTGATGCCCAGCTGATCGCCCATGTCCTGCACCAACGCGCCCGCCTGGACCACCACCCGGCGACCGCCGAGGTCCGCGACACCGCGGATGTCCTCCCTGTCCTCGCGCACGAACACCGCGTAGTGCGCCATGGCGTAGGGAGTGCTGAAGTCCAGCAGCTCATCGCGCTCGACCGAGTAGTGCATGCCCACCACCGCATCGATCTGTCCTGCCTCGAGCATCTCCCGGACCTCGTCCCAGGGCCCCAGGCGAACCTCCACCTGGAGGTCGAGGACCTCGGCGACGGCCTCGAACAGCTCCACGTCGAAGCCTGAGGGCTCACCGTCCGCGTCGAGGAACTCGTAGGGCGGGAAGTTGGCGTCGCCGCCCACCACCAGCGACCGGGCGCTCAGGGGAGGGTACGCGACAGTTTCCGCCACCGGCTGGGCATGGAGCAGGGCCGGCGAGGACCAGACGAGCACCGCCACCACCGCGAGGACATGCGGCAGCCTGGCCTCGTTCTGCCTCAGCAGAGCGCTCGTTCCCTTGGTCATGGTGACCGCAGCATAGCAGGTTCTCAGGGCTCTCCGCAGCCGACGCCACGGAGTCAGCGCGCCACCGCCCGGGCCGCGTTGAGCTCCTCGAGGAACGGCGCGAGCAGCTCCGGGTAGTCGGTCTGGATCACCTGCGCTCCGTCGACGACCATGCCCTGCCAGCTCTCATCGATGCTGCCATTGCCCACCGCCACCGACTCGAAGCCCAGGCCGTGGGTGAACAGACGCACGCCGTGCTGGGCGAAGCCGGGGGCGGCTTCGGCCACGTCCAGGAAGTCCACCTCGGCCAGCTCTGGCTCGAACGGCAGGTAGTCCTCGATCTCCTCGGGGCTGCCCAGGTTGGGCATGATGGCAAGCGCCGGATCCGCCTCACGGTAGGCCTCGGCCTTGTCCACGCTCTTGGTGAGCAGGAAGACCTTGTCGGTCACGCCCGCCTGCTGGATGACGGCGGCCATGGCCTGGCCTTCCGCGTCCTTGACGTCCACGTCCACCACCAGCCGCCCGTCGATGTGCTCCAAGGCCTCGAGGAAGCTCGGGATCGCCTGATCGGGCACGCCGTCGAACTCGGAGGGGATGGTCAAGGCCTGCAGCTGGGCCCAGGTCATCTCGCCCACGCTCCCGCTGCCGTTGGTGGTGCGCTCCACCGTGCTGTCGTGCATCAGCACCAGCACGCCGTCGCTGGTGGTGCGCACGTCCAGCTCCACGGCGTGGGCACCCAGCGCCAGGGCGGCATCGAAGGCGGCGAAGGTGTTCTCGGGGGCATGCCGCGAGGCCCCGCGGTGCGCCACCCCGACCACGTACGGACAGCTGGCGTCGAAGAAGCAATACGAGAGATCCTCGGGGACCTCTCCCTGGGACGGTTCGCTGTCGCCAGGGCTGGAGTCATCCGGTGCTGGGCAGCCGCCCAACAGGCCCAAGGCCAACAGACAGAGCGAGCGCATACTCACCTCTGGCAGGGGGTGTGCGCCGAGGGTACCATGGCCCGATGAAGCGCCTCTCCACCTCGCTGATCCTGGCCCTGCTCCTGGTGGGATGCAAGGCCCCACCAGAAGCGCCGGAAGACCTCTACGATCTCGCGGCCTTCCTCTACGGTCACGCCTGGGACGAGGACCAAGAGGCGCTGGTGGTGGGACTCGAGCAGCTCACAACATGGCTCGAGGCCAACCAAGAAGCCGCCCAGGAAGGCTACGCGGTGGGCACGCTGAGCGAAGAGACCATCGACGACCTGGACGAAAAGGACCGCACCACCACGGACATGGTGGGCCTAAGCCTCACCCGCCTGTCCCACCACCCCGTCGAGGACAGCGCATGGGCGCTGGTCGAAGTGGATCAGAGCGAGATCTTCCCCGGCACCTTCGCCGAGTACGAGCGCGCGTACGTCTCGGGCCCCGACTGCTTCGTGGACCGCAGCTGCGACCGCATGGAAGCCATCGAAGAACTGCACAGCACCTTCCCCCTGGGCCTCGAGACCTGGAGCACGGCCTACAATCAATACGCCTGGGCCGAGCTCGAGGGTGGCACCGCCATGGTGCACCGCAACTGGCAGATGGAGCCTCCCGAGACCAGCTCCAACCTCATGAAGGTCGACGAGCAGGCCTACCTGAACCTCTTCGTGCCCGGCTCGGATGGCGCGTGGCGCCTCCAGGCGCAGTGGACCGTCTACTCCGACGAGAACAACACCCCTGAAGACCTGGCCATGTCCCTGGTCCTGGGGTTCTTCGAGGACTGCCACGACGATCTCGAGGCCTGGCTGGACGAAAACCCAGCCCCCTGAGCATCAGATCCCGAAGTACGCCTCCATGGTCCCACGGCGACGGTACAGCCAGGCGCGCACGGCCTCCTGGTAGGCGGCGGCGCTCTCCGCGGTGGTCTCCTTGCGGGGATCTGCGCGGACATAGGGCGCGATGAGTGCCTGCGCCTGATCGAGCTGCTCCTCGAGGTCGGAGCCCTGCACCGCCGCACAGAGCTCGCCCAGGGCGACCAGGAAGGCCTGGTAGCAGCTGGGGTCCGCCTGGCAGCCCAGCGCCAGGTAGCCGCTGGGTGTGGTGATGGGCGTGTCGTCGTAGAAGGCCCAGTCCGGGTCCCAGGGCAACAGATCCGCCAGGCCATCCTGGGGGTCGAAGTACACCCGATAGTTGTTCTGGTTGAACGAGTAGCTGTCGTAGTGCCCAACCCAGGTGTCCGCTGCCCACATCTGAATCAGCTGATCCATGTCCACCACCGCGGACATGGTCTCGTCGAAGCTCGCGCCGCCGTAGCTGGCCGCCAGGGCCTGGGTCACCGCGTGGATGTCGGCGTGGCCCACGTCCTGGCCCTCGTCCAGCACGTACATGTCCTGCAAGCTCGCGACGAAGTCCAGCTTGTCGTACTCGTACTCGCCATACCAGACATAGTCGCCGTCGTAGAGGTTGCCGTCGGGCTCGGCGTAGCGGCCCTTCAGGAAGACGTCGTCGTAGGCCTCCACCAGGGTGTACAGGCCGAAGTCGGCACCGTTGACCTTCACCCAGGCGTAGCCGACGCGAGGAGCGGGCAGGCCAGCCAGTCGGTACAGGCCGTAGGCGATGCGCTCGTGTACCTGGGCGTTGTCCTGGACCATGCTGTTGAGGTTGAGCTTCTCGAGGGCGCGGTAGGTCTGGCTGTCCACGTAGCGGTTGAAGTCGATCTTGAAGGCCGACTTCTGGCTCAAGTCCCGATAGGAGCCGATGCGGCCCTTGATGCGCACCCCCACGTCGCTGACCAGATCGTCATCGAAGCTCAGGTCGGCGTGGACGTAGGTGAAGGGGTCCGACCGCAGGCTGTCCATCGCCGCCGAGCCCATGGTGATCTCCACGGCATGCACCACATCCAGCTGAAACAGAGGGTCGCTCTGCGTGTAGGCCGAGGTGCCGGGGATGTGTTCCAGGCCCGTGTCGCCGGTCTCATCCGGTGGAGCGCCGGTCTCGCCGGTCACCTGGCCCGTGTCGTCCTCCCCCGGCCCCTCCAACACGATGTTGGGGGCAGAGCAGGCGACGAGGGCCAAGGCCACGAGGGGATGGCGGAGCATGGCGCCCATCGTACCACCCCAGCGTCAGATCGCGTCGGGGGACAGGGGCCAGTCGATGCTGCGCTCCACCAGCTGCATGGTGCCCCCTGGGAGCAGGCCGGGGACGCTGAGGTAGCGGTTCTCGCCGTCCTGCCAGGCGATGCTGCCATCGGCCCGCCGGATCACCAGCTTGACCTCTGCCACCGAGTCGCCAGGCTGGTCGAAGTCGAGCACCCAGGCGTCACCTTGGCGCTCGAACACACCCGCGGGCTCCGCGGGGTTCCAGTTGCCCAGCGCGCGGCCCGATCCGGTGAGGAGTAGTTCGTCACCGGGCTCCATCGGGACGCTCGTGGCGGTCAGGTGGACCGGGACGGGTACACGGGGCCGCGGCGTCCCGTCTTCGCTCGGCTTGTCGTAGACCTGCACCAGCAGCGTGCCTGGCTTCAGCTCGATCTCCACTGAGGGACCGTCCGCCCTCAGCTGGATGAGCCGAAGCTCGTCGTCCACGACCAGGACCTCACCGTCTCGACGGGGGAGCGGGAAGCGGACAGGTGCATCCACGGAGAAGACGCCGATCTTGGCGACCTCGCCCGGCGCCAGGCGCTCGTAGCCCATGAGCCTGGAGAGAGTGTGCGGCCCCTCGGTCACCCCCTGCATCAACGCCGGATGCCGCCGTCGGAACGCGAGCAGGGTGCGGATGTCGTCCTCGAGGGGATGCCCGGCGCCGAACACCATGTCGGCCCGGTTCTCGGGCTCCCCCGCCCCTTCCAGCCCCGCCTCGAGCCCCCAGGTGATGGCCGGGATGCCCCGGGTGGTCAGCTGGAAAGCCAGGGCCCTGCGCACCCGCCCCAGATCGCCGTGGCAGCGGGACATGATGCGCGGCAGGTCGTGGTTGTCCAGGAAGGTCACCAGCCGCTGATCGTCGGGGTAGGCGTCGTCGCCGGAGAGCATGGCCGCCAGGCGGCCCGGGTGCCGGTCGTCGCAGAACACGTCCAGCATGGCGTAGTGCATGGGGAAGTCGAACATGGAGCCGAAGCCGCCGGCCTCGAAGGTCTCGGCCAGGGCCACGGGGTCCCCCTGGAAGTCCTCGCCCAGCAAGAAGAAGCCGTCGCCGGCCTCCTGGCGCAGATCGTCGCTGATGCTGGCCAGGAACTCGGTGGGCATGTGCCGCACCGCATCGACCCGGAAGCCATCGGGCCGCACCCGCCGCACCCAGCCCAGGGAAGAGTCCCGCAGGTAGGCGTAGACCTCGGGGTCCTCCTGAGCGAAGTCGGGCAGGCCGTGTACCTCGTGGTTGACCAGCTCGAAGGGATCGTCCCAGTCCTCGATGCCCACGCTGGGGTGGAACCAGTCAGGGTGCTCGGCCTGGAGTGGGGCGCCCATGGCCACGTGGTTCCAGACCACGTCCAGCAGCAGGCGCATGTCGCGGGCGTGGAGCTGATCACTCAGCTCGCGCAGCTTGGCCTCATCACCGAAACGTGGCTCGACCCGGGTCAGGTCCTGGGTCCAGTAGCCGTGGAAGGCCCCCCACTCGAAGAACTTGTCGGTGCGCATGGCGAACACCGGCGACAGCCAGACCGTGCGCACCCCCAGCCCCTGCAGGGTATCCAGCTGGTCGATGACCCCCTGGATGTCGCCACCGTGGAAGGCCGTGGGATCATCGAGGTCGATCTCCACGTCGTTGGTGGGGTCACCGTTGGCAAAACGATCCACCATCACGAAGTAGATGAGATCGTCCGCAGGCGGCGGCGCCGGCTGCCACTGGGGCGCCACCACCACCTCGGTCTCCACCGCATGTGGACACCCCAACAGGAGCGCGGCGAGAACAAACGTAGGGGAGCACTCTACGTGCTCCCGCCAACACCGATCCATCGCCCTACAACCCGCCCAGGTAGGCGTCCAGCAAGGCCCCCAGCCGCCGCTCGAGCAGGGGCACCGCCGCCTCGAGGGCCGCGGCTTCCTTCTCGTGGTAGTGCTCGAGGAACACGGGCACCTGGAAGTGGGCCGAGAAAGCCTGGCTCAGGTCGTCGCGGGGGCTGATGGTGGCGTCCACCTCGACGGTCCAGCGGTAGCGGCCGTTCATCTGGCTGTAGTAGGCCACCGTGGTCTCCACCAGGAACAGCAGGTCGGTGTCGGTGGAGACGTCGGAGAGCAGCGCCAGCCGATGCTGAGTGGTGCGCTTGGTGGCGAAGGGGCCCACGAAGTCCGCGGCGTCCGCCAGCTTGGGGGTCAGGTTGCGGGCCACCAGCAGATCGGAGACGACCTGGACCATGCTGTCGGGCACGGCCTGCACCTGGGGGGAGTCCATCACCGCCATGGACCCCGCGACGCTGACCGCCATGGCCCGGGGGGCCTGGACGGGCTGGTGCTTGGACAGGCAGCCGGCGAGCAGCAGCAGGGCCGGAAACAGAAGAGAGAGAGCGCGCGACATCAGAACCAGACCTCCGTCTCGAGGGCGACCAGGTGGTGCCAGTGCACGTCTTCCTCGGGCAGCTCGAAGTCCGAGAACTGGTCGAGGGACTGCACGAAGGCGTTGCCGAAGGCGGCGTGCTGGTTGGAGTACTGCACGCCGTAGAGCAGGCGCAGGGAGGGGCGGGTGTAGATGCCCGGACCCAGGGGGTTGAGCACCACGCCCACCTTGCCCTGCCAGGTGGTGCGGGTGTCGCTGTCGCCGAACTCGAGGCCCCGGGTGTCGGACGCTCCGCCGCTGTTGGTGAAGATGGAGTCCCAGTGCTCGCGGTAGGCGTTGCCGTTGGTGGAGATCTCCTGAGCGATGGAGGACTCGCCCAGGAAGTGCACCGTGGGGGTGGCGAAGGCCTGCAGGCGCAGCACCGTGGAGTAGAAGGTGCGATCGTAGTCGGTGGGCACGATGCTGTTGTCGTCGTCCCAGTACCTGCCGTACAGCACCCCCCAGACCGCCTCGAGCCGGTGGGGCCAGAGGATCAGCTGCAGCTCGTTGCCTACATTGATCTGGTAGCGCTGGTCGGTGAAGTCGTGGACGTAGATGTCGATGTCGCGGCCACCGTAGGACTCGGTGGTGTAGGACTCTGGGTGCAGCCGCTGGTAGTTGGCGAACAGGTTGTTCCAGCGGATGGGGCCCAGCCCCCCGAAGCCCAGGTAGCCGATGGCCTTGTAGCTGTGGGCGTCACGGCCCTCGGGGTCGGGGAAGTAGTCGAGCAGGTCGGGGTTCTCCTCGACCCAGCTCTCGACCACCTCGCCGCGGATCCAGTCCTCGTACAGCACCCCAGGGGTGTGGTAGGCCGACTTGGTGTTGCCCGGGACATAGGGCTCGTGGCGATACTCGCCACCCAGGCCCAGCTCGAGGTGGTTGCCCAGGGAGAAGCGCACCGAGCCGCCGGGGGTCAGGATGGTGTCGTAGTCCTGGCCCCGGATCCCGTAGCCGCTGTCGCCCACGCCCACGAGCAGGTCCACCCAGTCGGTCTGGTAGTTGGCCGAGACGCCGATGGTCTCGTAGAACAGCCGGGTGGGCCACATGTCGTACAGCCCCAGCTGGCCGAACCAGGTGTCCAGGGTGCCCACCCGCCAGGTGACGCGGTCCAGCGCGACATTGCCGGCCTTGACGTACACCTGGGACATCCTGAGGTTGTCCAGGGTGCCGTTGCCCGTGTCGGCGTTCATGATGGAGCCGCCCTCGACCTTGGCGTGCAGGCTGGTCCACACGGCGCGGGTGGCGGGGTCGCGCTCGAGGATGTCCCACTTCATCTCGACGGCAGCGTAGGGGCCCTCGTTGAGCAGGCGCCCGTACAGGTTCCAGTAGCCGAGCTTTCCGTCGCCGCCCTGCAGATCCGGGCGCGCGGCGATGCGGAAGTAGCCGCCCACATCGGCGTTGCCGGCGACGGCGACGGAGGGGAGAGCCAGCGCGAAGGCGCAGAGGGCGAGCGTGGTGTTGCGGTTCATGTTCGTTCCCTCCCTAGCGGCCTTCGAGGACCACGATGCTGTTGGCGGCCACCGTGTAGGAGTTGTCGCTCAGGGCGATGGGCTCATCCACCATGGCGTTGGCGCTCGTGTCGCGGTCGGCGTCGGCGCCCTCGCCGGAGGCGAAGTAGCCGTCGCTCGAGTCCCACCAGCTGTTGGTGTCGATGACCCGCGCCCAGCTGCCCGTCGGCAGGCGGAAGTCGATGTCGTAGCCCTCGCCGTTGATCAACACCAGCACGGGCGCCTCACCGTCGGCCTCGCCGTCGTGGTAGTGCATGGCCAGGTGGCGATCGGACCAGTCTGTCTTGGTCTGAGCGTTCTCGTTCAGCCAGTCCAGGCCCATACCGCCGCCGTATTCCTTGGGGGCGAAGGCGGCGCTGTGCTGCTTGCGGAAGGCGATGGACTGCCGGACGAAGTCGTGCATGCGGAAGCGCTTGGCCGCCGAGCTGTTCTGCCACTCGCCCCAGCGGAACCAGTTGGCCGCGTTGTCGGCCTGCAGGGAGTAGGCGTTGTTGTTGCCATACTGGGTGCGCATCCACTCGTCGCCGCCGAGGATCAGCGGCGAACCGCGGGAGACCAGCAGCAGGGTGAACATGTTGCGCATCAGCTGGCGCTTGATGGTCTCGTCACCCCAGTCGGCCTCGGTCTGAGCCCAGGGCGTCTCGAGATCGCACCACACCGAGTAGGGGTCGTCGCAGCAGACCGGGTTGAGGGGGCCGCACATGTTGCGGGCCTCGCCGAAGCTGAACAGGTCGTACATCGTGTAGCCGTCGTGGACGGTGACGAAGTTGACGCTGTGGTACGGCTGCTTGGCGCCGTAGAAGGCCTCGGACCCCGTGAGCGTGCCGCCGCCGTCCACCGTGTCCCAGTACAGCCCAGAGTTGATGGGGTAGTCGTAGCCGAGCTGCGGGGAGTTGGTGAACTGGCGCCAGAAGTCCCGGAAGGCGTCGTTCCACTCGGCCCAGGCGTAGCCCGGCTTGTCGGTGGCCGAGGGGTAGGAGCCGTTGAGGAAGTTGTAGCCGTTGTAGGAGCCCATGCTCCAGGGCTCGGCGATGAGCCTGGTGTTGTTCGCCTGCAGGATCGGATCGTCCACGATGTCCCGCAGGACGGTGGTGTCGGGATTCCAGCTCGAGGAGTCGCCGTCCACCTGCCCCAGCACCGCGCCCAGGTCGAAGCGGAAGCCATCGACGTGGAGCTCTTCCACGTAGAAGCGCAGAGAGTCCAGGATCAGGCGCCGGGCGGCCGGATGGTTGCAGCGCACGTCGTGGCCCACCCCCGTGTGGTCCTCGAAGCCCTGGCCGTCGGCCGAGACCAGGTAGTAGCTCTGGTTGTCCAGACCTCGGAGGTTGAAGATGCTGGCGACCTCGTTCCACGCGACGTTGTAGTACTCGTCGGGGTTGGGGCCGTAGTAGATCTTGTCCTCCCACAGGCCGCCCTCGCCGGTGTGGTTGAAGACCACATCCACGATCACCTCGACCCCCTGCTGGTGCAGCTGGTCGACCATGTACCTGAACTCGTCCAGCACCACCGTGGGGTCGCGGGTGACCTCGTAGTCGGCGGAGTAGGCGATCTCGGGGGCGAAGTAGCTGAGGTTCGAGTAGCCCCAGTAGCCGCCCAGGCTGTACTCCTTCTGGTGGATGGGCAGCAGCTCGACCGCGGTGATGCCCAGATCCCCCAGGTACTCGGCCTTCTCGCCCATGCCCCGGAAGGTGCCCGGGTGGTCCACTCCCGAGGCGCTGTTGGCGGTGAAGCCCTTGAGGTTCACCTCGTAGAAGATGAGGTCGTTGACGTCGTGGCCGTCCAGATCGTTGCTGGCCCGCCGCTCGCGCCAGATGGTCTCGTGCTCGGACCACTCGTACTCGGCGTTGACGATGACCGACTTGCTGCCGGCGGCGTAGGTGGAGTCGGTGCGCCAGGGGCCCGAAGCCACCGAGCCGCGAGACCAGTCGTGGGCGCGATGGTAGGCCTTGGCCCAGGGGTCGGTGAGCAGCTTGTTGGGGTTGAAGCGGTTGCCCTGCTCGTCCACGTCGGAGACGAAGCCGTCCTCGGAGCCGGGGAAGAAGCCGGGGTCGTAGGTCCAGTTGGGGCCCCACGCGATGTAGCCGTAGTGCTGCCCCTCGCCGATGCCCTCGATGTAGATGCTCCAGTGATCGCCGTAGCGGGTGAGCTCGAACTGCTGGCTGGGCTGGGTGGACTCGGGGTCATCGAACAGCGCCAGCTCGATCCGCTCCGCGTTCTCGGAGTAGACGCAGAAGTTCACCCCATCGTCCACGAGCACCGGGCCCATGTAGTCGAAGGTGGTGAGGTCATCGAGGGACAGACTGGGCGCCACCGGCTGTGTGTAGTACAGCCGTGTGTAGTCTTCCGACGCGCAGCCGAGGGTGGCGAGGACCAGAGCGAGCACAGACAGGCGAAGAGCGCGGGGGGCCATGGATGCCTCCGTGAGGAACGGTCAACTTGAGCGTAACGCAGTCTTGAGTTACGCTCAAGCCTCGAGCCTCGATCCGCCCCTCCAACGCGCCTGTTCTGGAGCCCCCATGACCCCGGTCACCCCCACCCCGCGTCCCATGACCCACCGCCTCCTGCCGGCGCTCATGGCGCTGGCCGCTTCGGGCTGCTGCCGCTGGAACGACGACCCCAACTGGATCAGCTTCGGGCCGCTGTACGTGGGCGAAGAAGAAGTCCAGGTCGATCTCGTCCAGTACATCGCCGATGACGGCGGAAAGCTCGTCTTCGAGGCCAGCAGCAGCGACGCCGGCCTGATCGCCTGGGCAGACGGCGACGATCTCAGGCTCCAGGCTCAGCCGGACTGGGCCGAGGGCGCCACCGCCGTGGTGGACCTGCTGGTCGAGGACAAGTGCGGCTCCACCCGCAGCTACTCTGTGGACGTCATCCACGGCGACGAGCCCATCGAAGACACCGGCGACACCGGCGACCCCATCGACACCTACGATCCCGACCTGCCCGTCAATCCCTGCGCGATCACCTTCGAGTACTGGCAGCAGGGCAGCCCCGACTCGGTGTTCATCGCCGGCCCCTTCAACGACTGGTCCACCTCGTCCCACCCCCTCGAGCACCTGGGTGATGGCCTGTGGTCCATCGACCTCGAGCTCGACCCCGGCGCCCACCCCTACAAGTTCGTGGAGGTCAGCGGCGGCAGCCAAGGCTGGGCCTGTGATCCCGACGCCAACCTCATCCAGTGCGACGAGGGCTACAAGGCGGCCAGCGACACGTTCTGGCAGCAGGACTGCTCCCTCAACGCCGCCAGCTGCAACTCCATGGTGCGGGTCGAGAACTGCACCGTGCCCCTGCTCGAGGTCCGGGAGGTGAGCATCGACCGCAGCGGGCGTGGCATCGACGTCACCGTCGATGCCCTGCTGGGGGCCGAGGGCGGGGAGATCGTCGCTGCGGTCGCCACCCTGGACGGTGAGCCCATCGACGGCGCCTGGGACGGCTCGGCCTTCTCCGTGAGCCTCAGCGGCCTCGACGCCACCCGCCACACCCTGCGCTTCGAGGTGACCGACGAGGACGACTACACCAGCAAAGAGGTCTACGTCCCCTTCTGGCTGGACGGCACCGACTGGGACGGCGGGCTGATGTACTACGCCTTCATGGATCGGGTGGCCAACGGCGACACGAGCATCGACGGCTCCGAGGGCGCCACCTGGGAGCTGGGCTCCTACATGGGCGGCGACTTCCAGGGCCTGATCGACCTGCTGCCCTACCTGGACGACCTGGGGGTCACGGTCATCTGGATCGCCAACCCCCAGGACAACGCCGAGGGCGCCTACGACGCCGACTGCGGCAGCTACTCCGGCTACCACGGCTACTGGCCCGACGCGGCCCGATCGGTCGAGGAGCACTTCGGCGGCGACCCCGCCCTGCGGGAGCTGGTCCAGGCTGCCCACGGCCGCAACATGCGCGTGCTGATGGACTGGGTGGTCAACCACGTGCACGACAGCCACCCCTACTACGTCAACCACGCCGACGATGACTGGTTCAACCCCCTGATCACCTGCAAGGTGGGTGACGACTACAGCAACTTCGACCTCATCCCCGAGACCTGCTGGTTCGCCGAGTACCTGCCGGACATCAAGTTCTACAACCCCGATCCGCTGAACCAGATCGTCGAAGACGCCATGTGGTGGATCAAGGAGTACGAGCTGGACGGCTTCCGGGTCGACGGCGCCAAGCACGTGCCCATGTCCGTGCCCTACAACCTGGCCGGCCGCCTCAAGGAAGACATCGAGCACAGCTTCGTGGGCGGCGACGAGGACTTCTACACCGTCGGTGAGACCTTCAGCACCAGCTACGATCTCATCAACCTCTACGTGGGCGATCACCGCCTGGACGCCCAGTTCGACTTCCCGCTGTACTACACCGTGCGCAACACCTTCATCGACTACTCCTGCTCCATGGCCGACCTGTACGCCTCCCGGGCTGCCTCGGACTCGGCCTACGGCGGCGCCGTCATGTCCCAGTTCCTGGGCAACCACGACGTCTCCCGCTTCACCAGCTACGCCGCAGCGGGCGGCTGGGCCGACAGCGACGACTCCATGTGCCTCACGGGAGAGGTCACCACCGACAGCGCCATCTACGCCAAGCTGCGGCTGGCCTGGACCTTCCTGCTCACCCAGCCCGGCCTGCCCCTGGTCTACTACGGCGATGAGATCGGCATGCCCGGCTACAAGGACCCCTCCAACCGCGGGCCCCTGTGGTGGTACTCGAGCGCCATCGGCACGGGCGAGGTGGACCTCGCCGATGTGACCGCGGGCCTGTACAACCCCGACCAACACGAAGACGTGCTGTGGCACGTGGCCAACCTGGGCACCGCCCGCCGCACCCACCCCGCCATGTACAGCGGCACCACCAGCCAGTGGTGGGAAGAAGAGCACCTGTACGCCTTCGGTCGCAGCACGGGCAGCGACCACGTGCTGGTGGTCATCAACCGCGCCGACTCGGGCGCCAGCTTGACCAACGGCATCGCCTACATGGGCTTCCCCACCGGCGGCGTGTGGGAGGACGTGCTCACGGGCGACACCTTCACCGCCGCGGGCGACAGCCTGACGGTCACCGTGGACGGCTACCAGTCCAGAGTCCTGGTGCTTCAATAAGCGCGTCACACCGTAAACGTAGGGGAGCACTTCATGTGCTCCCGTCACGGCTCCCGTCACAGCTCCCGCTTCGATGCTGCCAATATTCCAGCCCGAAAATGCTATCCTCCAGCCATCACATGGAGGTTCGCATGAAGGGGACGTGCCTATCGCTGCTGTGGGCGGTCTCGCTGACCGGCTGCATCGAGAACTGGCTGCACGGGGACCAGGATGAGCCAGACGACGGCAAGCCCCCGCTCCAGGACAGCGATCCGCGGCTGCGGGACACCGAGGCCGTGGACACCCAGCCGCCGCCCTGTGACGAGGTCTGGGAGGACACCACCGCCGACCTGGTGGAGGTCTGCCCGGGAGCAGCGGAGGACCTGGGGGAGCTGGTCACGACCTGGCGCACGGACGAGCGCGCGACCCCACACTGGAACCTGAGCACGCTGCGGCGGCAAGACAGCGACGGTGATGGCAGCCTCGGCCCCGGCGACACGATGTGCCTGATGGTGGAGACGCAGGCCCTGGATCCCACAGAGAACGCCTTCGTGCTCCTGGACCATCAGGGGGCACAGCAGGGTGCGGAGCTCGGCCAGGGCTACCGCACCTCCGCCACCAGCTTCGAACAGGACACACCCACACCGGGAGAAGAGAGCTTCATCTCGTACTACGACTGGGGCCACGGGCCGTCTTGGCTCGGGCGCTTCGACGGCGACCAGGCTGGCTGGGCCGTCAGCTTCGACGACGGCGACCCCGGGGCCTCCACCCCCTGGCCGGCGGACCTCGACGGCGACGGAGCCGCCGAGCTGCTGCTCAGGGCCAAGATCTTCGCTGCGGCCGACGGCGCCCTCACCGCCGAGCTCGAGGGCCTGCACGACCGTGGCGTCTACCAGACCATCGCGGCCGACCTGGACCTCGATGGGGTGCAGGAGCTCATCGTCGCCACGAGCGTCGCCGAGGGGGTCCGTGTCCACGAGGCCGACGGCTCGCTCAGGGCCACATGCCGCACCGAGAGCGAGCTCAATCATGGAAGCGAGCTGGCCATAGGCAACCTCGACGACGACGAGCAGGGCGAGATCGTGGCCGCCGGCGACGGACGGGTCACCATCTGCAAGGCCGACGGCACCACGGTCGCCGAGACCGCCTACGACAGCGAGGAGCCCTGCATGGTGGGCATCGGGCAGCTGGACTGGGACGGGGCGCACGAGATCCTGGTCGCCGACTACCAGGGGATCACGGCCTTCGACACGGACCTCAGCGTCCTGTGGAGCTTCTCGGTCCCCTCCACGAGTGGTTGGCAATGGCACCCCTTCACCCTGGCCGATCTCGACAGGGATGGACTCCACGAGGTGTTGGTCAGCGTCGAGGAGTGGCTGGTGATCCTCGACTCCGACGGCAGCGAGCTGGCGCGGCATCCCACCACCCACTGCGCCAGCTGGCACGCCTCCCCCCTGGTGGCCGACATCGACGCCGACGGGCTCGCCGAGATCGTCATCACAGGCCTCGAGGGTGTGGATCTGGTGGAGAACACCGCCGGGGGCTGGCGGGTCCCCGGCTCCGACGCCACCCACCCATCCTACCGTCACTACCCCGGCGATCGGACCGCCACCGGCGCGCTCCCCTCCCCTGGAACCCACCACTGGCTCGACCCAGCCACCAACGTCTGGCAGGGCGAAGCGCGGGTGGTGGAGTTC